>JBEKPK010000190.1:0-10788 GCA_049520795.1 Bryobacteraceae bacterium | reverse complement strand
CGGCGGCCCTGCTGGGAGATTCCACCGGCTTCTTCCTGGGCCGCCGGACCGGTGAAAGCATCTTCAGCCGGCCGGATTCGCGTCTGTTCAAGCGCGACTACGTAATCCGCACCAAGAAGTTCTACGAACGTTACGGCGGCAAGACCATCGTGTACGCACGATTTATACCCATCGTGCGCACCTTCGCGGCCTTTATGGCCGGGGTCATGCAGATGCCCTACCTGCGCTTCCTGCCCTACAGCGTATGTGGCGGGATCGGCTGGGTGTTCCTGATGACCATGCTGGGCTATAAGCTGGGCAGCGTGCCCTTCGTGCGGCATAATTTCGACAAGGTGATCCTCGCCATCATCGTGGCGTCCCTGATGCCGCCGGTGATCGAAGGCCTCAGGGCGCGCCGGGAAGCTTGACAGACCACGCACCGCGATGGTCTGTCCCACCCATCCAATATGGTATGCTCTGGATGATGGAGTTTACGCACGCGCTCAATCCCGATGCCGATGCGCCGCTCTATCGTCAACTCTATGAATGCATTGCCGAAAAGATCCGGTCGGGCGATCTGGCCAAAGGCGAAAGACTACCAGCCACGCGCGAATTGGCTGGCCAGCTTGGACTCAACCGAACAACCATCTCGGCGGCCTACGAAATCCTCGAGACCGAGGGCCTCATCGCCGGCCATGTGGGGCGTGGCAGCTTCGTGACGGGAGACGGCGGCCCGCCAGCGGCGACCCTCGACTGGAGTACGCTTTTGGAGCGCGGCGAGGCGCCGGCGCCGGCGCCCTCAGGCGGTTTTTCCAAAGAGGTGGTCAGTTTCGTGATGTCGCGTCCGTCGCGGGCTTTGTTCCCGCTGGACGATTTTCGCGCCAGTTGCGCGGCGGTCCTGAAGCGCCCGGATCTGGCCGACATTCTGCAGCTTGGTTCGCCCAGCGGCTACGAACCGCTGCGCCGGCGCCTGCTGGAGGATGCCCGCAGGCAGGGCTTGGCAGGTCCCGCCGACGACCTGATCGTCACCAACGGCTGCCAGCAGGCGCTCGACCTGGCGGCCCGCGCTTTGCTTCGTCCGGGCGACGCCGTTGTGGTCGAAGATCCGGTGTACACCGGCCTCAAGAACCTGTTCTTGGGGCATGGAGCCCGGCTTTCGGGCATCCCGGTAGGGCCCGATGGCATGGAGATCGCGCAACTGGAGCGCGCCCTGGAGCGCGAGCGGCCGCGCCTGATAGTGGCTACCTCGAATTTCCAGAACCCCACCGGCGCAACCCTGCCCTTAGCCGCGCGGCGCGCTCTGCTCGATGCGGCCCGCGCGGCCGGCGCGCCGATAGTGGAAAACGACGCTTATGGCGAGCTTCGCTATCTCGGCGATCCCGTGCCGGCCCTAAAGCAGTTGGACGAGCACGGGGGCACGGTTTTGCTGCGCAGCTTTTCCAAGGTGAGCTTTCCCGGGCTGCGCGTGGGATGGGCGGTGGGTCCCCGGCCCCTGATCGACCGCATGCGGCAGGCCAAGGAAGCGTCGGATTTGCACACCGACCAGCTTTCCCAGGCGGTGCTGCTGGAGTTCCTGGAATCGGGCTGCCTGGAAGCGCACCGCGCACGCGTGTTGCGCGCCGGAGCCGAGCGGCTTTCGGCCACCCTGGAGTCCTGCGCCCGCTACCTGCCCGCCGGCGCGCGCTGGACGCGTCCGGAAGGGGGCATGAACGTGTGGCTGCGGCTCCCCGAACCGCTCGATGCGGGAGACCTGTTGCCACGCGCCCGGAAGGAAGGCGTAGCCTACGCGCCGGGCCGGTATTTCGCGGTATCGCGAGTGGACCGGAGCGCTCTGCGGTTGAGTTTTGCGGGCCTTGAGCCGGAGGAAATCCGCGCCGGCTTGGCGATTTTGGGAAGAATTGTCCGGGGCGAGATCGAGATCTCCGCGGAAAGCTCCGAGCCCGCGCCGGCGATGGTGTAGGGGCCGGGCATGCCCGGCTTTGGAGTTTCATCTTGGGGAACTGTATCAGGGCACGGCTTCAGCCGTGCCGAACGATTGCGGAAAGGAATTGGGCTTTAGCCCCTGGCGATGGCAAGTGGCCTCTGTTGGGCGCGCACGCCGCCGAAGATTGACAGGGGCTAAAGCCCATGACGGCTCGGTGGCTTACGGCACGGCTAAAGCCGTGCCCTGATACCAGACCTGAGTGTTGGATCGGGAGCGCAAGGATGGGGAGACTCCAGGGCCGGGCATGCCTGACCCGAGGCGCCGAGAGACGAATTTCGAAGACCTAGGAGAACGCAATGTTCGAGTTTACGAGCGAGCAGTTTCGATTGAAAGTCGGCCTGGCCGAGATGCTCAAGGGCGGCGTCATCATGGACGTCACCAACGCCGTGCAGGCCAAGATCGCGGAAGACGCGGGCGCTTCCGCCGTGATGGCGTTGGAACGCGTTCCGGCCGACATCCGCAAGGAAGGCGGCGTCGCCCGCATGGCCAGCATCTCCAAGATGGAGGAAATCATGCGGACCGTCACCATCCCGGTGATGGCCAAGGCCCGCATCGGCCACTTCATGGAGGCGCGCATCCTCGAAGCGCTGGGCGTCGACTACATCGACGAAAGCGAAGTGCTCACGCCCGCAGATGAAGAGCATCACATCGCCAAGAGCGATTTCAAAGTCCCGTTCGTGTGCGGCGCCAGGAACCTGGGCGAAGCCCTGCGCCGCATCGGCGAGGGCGCCGCCATGATCCGCACCAAGGGCGAGGCCGGCTCGGGCAACATCGTCGAGGCCGTGCGCCATATCCGCACCATCGTCAAGGAGATGAAACAGCTCACCGTACTGGGCAAGGAAGAATTGATGCACGAGGCCAAAACCTTGCAGGCCCCCTTCGAGCTGGTGGAATGGGTGGCGGCCCACGGCAAGCTGCCGGTGCCCAACTTCTCGGCGGGCGGCATCGCCACCCCGGCCGACGCCGCGCTGGTGATGCAGCTTGGCGCCGAGGCGGTGTTCGTGGGCTCGGGCATCTTCAAATCGTCCGACCCGGCGGCGCGCGCCAACGCCATTGTCCAGGCGGCCAAGAACTTCAACAACCCGGAGAAGCTTCTGGAAGCCAGCCGCGCTCTGGGGGACGCCATGCCCGGCCTGGACATCGCCAAGATGCCCGAATCCGAAATGCTGCAAACCCGGGGCTGGTGATGAAAAGAGTGGGAGTGCTTTCGCTGCAAGGGGATTTCGCGGCGCACGCGGCGGCGCTCGAAAAGGCCGAGGCCGGCGCCGGCGTCGAGCCGGTCTTCGTGCGCGAGCGCGAACAGTTCGCTTGGATCGACGGCCTGGTGATTCCGGGCGGCGAAAGCACCACCATGTTAAAGTTATTGCGCTATGACGGCCTCATGGAAACGCTGGCGGAGTTTTGCGGCCGCAAGCCGGTTTTCGGCACCTGCGCCGGCGCCATCCTGCTAGCCGGCCGGGTCCTGAATCCGGAGCAGGAGAGCCTCGGCGTGATCGACATCGATATCGAGCGCAATGCCTACGGCAGGCAGATCGACAGCCACGTGAGCCTGCTCGACGCGGAGCCCGATTTCGAGCGCCGCACGGCGCCGGGCCGCATGGAGGCGGTGTTCATCCGGGCCCCCAGGATCCGCCGCGTGGGCCGTCAGGCCAAGGTGCTCGCCCGGTGCGCCGGCGAGCCCGTGCTGGTGGAGCAGGGCAACCGCCTGGCGGCCACCTTTCACCCGGAGTTGACCGGCGACCTGCGCATCCACAAGCTGTTCCTGGAGAACCTGTGAGCGCGCGGCAGAGGCGGGCGCTCTTCGTGTGCGTCGGCAACGCGTGCCGCAGCCAGATGGCGGAGGCGTTCGCGCGCGCCTACGGGGCGGACGTAATGACTCCCGCCAGCGCCGGCCTGAGACCCGCGAGCCAGGTGATGCCCGATACCATTCGCGCGATGCTCGAAAAGGGCCTCGATGTGCGCGCCCATTTCCCCAAAGACCTGCGCCACATGCTCCGCATGCATTTCGACTTTGTGGTGAACCTGAGCGGTCTGACACTCCCGGATTGCGACGCTCCCATTCGCGAGTGGGCGGTTCCCGATCCCGTAGTCATGAGTTACGAGGACCATTGCGCGGTTCGCGACCAGATAGAGCAACTGGTCATGGATTTGATACTGGAGCTGCGACGGGAGATCAAGCCACACTTGCAGGGGCAGGGATCGGGACGGCTCAGACTCTGAAGGCTGAGACGCAAGCCGCGGATCGAGACGGTTCCTTCACGGCTTCTTAGCGGCGCCGGCCTTGCGCCGCTTCTTCTCGAGCGCCAGTTCCACCACCTCTTCCATGAGCTTCACGTAGTGGATCTTCACGTCCCCAATCTGCTCGCTCTTGAGGTCTTCGCGCACGTTGACCTCGTTTTCGAAGGGGAGGATCAGCTCGCGGACGCCGCTGCGCTTGGCTGCCAGGACCTTCTCCTTGATGCCGCCCACCGGGAGCACCTGGCCGGTGAGGGTGATCTCTCCGGTCATGGCCAGGTTGGGGCGCACGCAGCGGTCGGTGAGCATGGAAACGAGCGCGGCCGCCATGGTGATGCCCGCCGAAGGGCCGTCCTTGGGAATCGCCCCGGCGGGCACGTGGATGTGGATATCGCTGGTCTTGAACAGGCCGGGATCGATTCCGTAGCGAGCGGCGCTGGCGCGAACCCAGGTGAGCGCGGCCTGCACGGATTCCTGCATCACGGGCCCCAGTTGCCCGGTCATAATCAGCCCCTTGGCGCCCCCGGGCATGCGCCCGGCCTCGATGAACAGCACGTCGCCGCCCACCGGAGTCCACGCCAGACCCACGGCCACGCCGGGGCGGCGGGTGCGATCGGCCACCTCGGTGTCGGTGCGGTAGCGCGGCGCGCCCAGGTCTTTTTCCACCATCTCGGGGGTAACCCGGACTTTCTCGGGGACGCCCTCGGCGATGCGCCGGGCCTGCTTGCGGCAGATCGCGCCGATTTTCTGCTCCAGGTTGCGCACGCCCGCCTCGCGGGTGTAGCGGCGGACTATATAGCGCACGGCCTCTTCGTCGAACTGGATGCTGTTTTCCGCGTCGAGGCCGTTCTCCCTGGTCTGCCGTGGGATCAGATACCGGAAGGCGATGACGATCTTCTCGTGCTCCGTGTAGCCTTCGAGCGAGATGATTTCCATGCGGTCGCGCAAGGCGTCGGGTACCGGATCGAGCACATTGGCCGTGGTGATGAAAAGGACCTTGGACAAGTCGAACGGAACATCCAGGTAATTGTCGCGGAAGGTGGAGTTCTGCTCGGGATCAAGCACCTCGAGCAGGGCGGAAGCCGGGTCGCCGCGGAAGTCGCGCCCCAGCTTGTCCACTTCGTCGAGCATGAACACGGGGTCGTTGGTTCCCACGCGCCGGAGAGCCTGCACAACCTGGCCCGGCAGTGCCCCAATATAGGTTCGGCGATGGCCGCGGATTTCGGCCTCGTCGTGCATGCCGCCCATGGAGATGCGCGCGAACTTACGGCCCAGGGCACGGGCGATGGACTTGCCGAGGGACGTCTTGCCCACTCCCGGCGGGCCCACGAAGCACAGGATGGGCCCCTTCAGCACGGGCCGCAATTGCAGCACGGCCAGGTAGTCCAGAACGCGGTCCTTCACCTTCTCCAGGTCGTAGTGGTCCTCGTCGAGGATTTCCGCGGCGCGTTTTACGTCCACCCGCGAACCGGAGGATTGGCTCCACGGCAACGCCGCCATCCACTCCAGGTAGGTGCGCGCCACCCCGTATTCCGGCGACGAAGGCGAGATTCGCGCCAGGCGGCCCAGCTCGCGCATGGCCTCGGCCTTGACCTCCTCGTTCATGCCCGCGGCTTCCAGCCTCTTGCGCAGGTCTTCGACGTCGCGCGTGGACTCGTCTCCTTCGCCCAATTCCTTCTGGATGGCCTTCAACTGCTCTCGAAGATAGAACTCGCGCTGGTTCTGGGAAAGCTGGCCCTGCACCTGCGATTGGATGCGGCCCCTCAGCTCGAGCAACTCCAGTTCGCGCGTCAGATGGCGGTGGATGTTGTCCAGACGCGCGATTCCATGGGGCTGTTCGAGCAGGCGCTGGCGGTCGACGGGACTGAGCGAAGGCAGGTTTCCGGCCACCCAGTCGGCCAGCCGTCCCGGTTCGACGATCTGGGCCGCGGCGGCGGCCAGGTCGTCGGAGAGGTTGGGCGAAGCCGCCACAATCTGCTGGAACAGGCCGACCACGTTCTGCCGCAGGGCCTCCACTTCCGGGGTGGGTTCCGGCTCCACGTCGGCTATCCGTTCCACGCGCGCCTTGAGAAATGGCTCGCGGGCGGTGTATCCGCGCGTGCGTATGCGCGCGATGCCCTCGCAGAACAGCAGCAGGTTCTCTTTTGGCACGGGGATGGCCTTGTGCATGACGCATACGGTCCCCACTTCGTAGAGGTCTTCGGGCCGGGGCGCGTCCACGCGCGGGTCGAGCTGCGAGACCACCGCTACGGTGCGGTTCTCGCCCAGGGACTGCACCAGCGCGATGGACACCGGGCGGCCCACCGTGATGGGCAGCATGGCGCCGGGAAAGATGACCGTGTCGCGGACAGTGAGCACCGGCAGTTCTTCCAGAGGCTGGTCCGGCTGTTCCAATGCGGTTTGGGCTTGCTGCTCTTCGGTGGCCATAGCGGGTTACCCTCAGTGTACCCCCCGCGCCGCGGCGTCCGGGCGGAAGGCGCCCGGGCGGCAGGGTTGCTACAAGTTTCAGGGCGAAGATAAAGCGAACTGCCGTTGTGCTGGTTCAGCGTGAAATGGAGAGACGGCGCTCTCCATTAGTGAGCATTTCGCCCTTCGGGCGGGGATTTTCAAGGCATCGGGTCTACCGATCCGATGTGGTGTTTTTGAAAAGCGCGGAAGCGAAGCCGCCGCGCTCCGTTCATCGTCTCGATGAGCCCGCCGGACTATCCCTCGGCATGGTTGCGTCCCCGCAGTGCCTGCTTCCGTTTTGCCCGGCGGAATTATTGTAGCGCCGCCGCAAACGGCGGCCAACTTCCGGATACGCCGTCATCCTGCAGCTATCCGGACGGGCACATCGACGACCTGGCTGCACAGGTGGACAATGTACTCGCGGATGTCTTCGGGACCGAGTTGGTCTGTCGAACGGTGGAAATATTGCGCCAACTACACGCCGATGTCGTCAGAGCATGGCTGCGAGCGCCTGTCGCATGATCAGCCGAATCGTCTTTTCCCGACCGTGAACTATTGGATTGACTTCGCGCGGCGCGTCCTGGCAGAACGCGGAGCAATGTGCCCAGGGGAGCGCCGTGGCGGACTCTCTGGCGCAGGCGGCAGCTCGTTTGCGAAAGGTGAAGCGCAACAGGGAGCGCCGCGCGGTCAGCGCAACCGCACCCAAACTGGTATAATGTGACGTTTCGCCGCACGCCGGGAGGCTCTGAGTGCTTAAAACCACGTGGAAGACCGAGTATAAAGGACATGTCATCGAGTTGGAGAATCGGCCAAGCCTGGAGCGGCTGATTGTCGATGGAAAGGAAATCGCTAGGGAGCCAGGCGCCACTTGGGAACCGCGCAGCTTTCAGGCGACCATTCCCGACGGGAACCGGTCTATGAAGGTGGACGCCAACACTCGTTTTTCAAGAAGTCCGCGGGGACTCCGATTCACCGTATCGGTGGATGGCAAGGAGATTTATAGCGAGGTGAAATGGCCGCCCCGGTGGTATCTCCCGTTCGCGGCTGTGGGCCTGATTCTGGCGAGCGTGGTCCTTCGGCTGGTAAGTTAATGAGTCTATCCCACTCCTTGGCCGCGCGGACGTCTTATTGCGAACATCGTCGAACATGCTCAATAATGCGACAGAATCGTCGCGGGCCTGTGGTCGCGCCGGGTTGATTCCGCCGTTTCTCTGGTTCCGCGCGCGACCAAAGCCCCCACGATCCGGCGTTCTTGATCAGGCAACGCTGGCGCTCGTTCCGCTCAATCTTGACGGGTACCCGACGCCGCAAGACCCCGTTCAGCGGCTGGTCTCGATCGATGTCAAATCCGGCGTCGAGAAGCAACTCGCCACGCTGGATCCGCCGCCGGACTCCATCTGGCCGGGCGCATCAGCCTTCATCCGGATTCATCCGGACGGCAACCGACTCGCCGTCTCGTTTGTCCGCCAGCACGGCAAGATCTACATGCTCGAAGGCTTCGACGAATCCACATCCTGGTTCGACCGACTGATGCGGCGATTCTAGCGGGCCGGAACGGCACTAGTCCGGATGATCGGCAACACGGTAGTTGGGCCATTTGACCCGTCAATCTGATTTGCTCTGAGATTCGGCGCTTCTTTCTTCACGCCGCCTTCTGACGACGAATCCGGCGCTGTTGTCGCGCCTCCTTCAGCTCCCGATCCCGCTCCGCATGGATCTCCTGCTGAAGCCCGGCGAGCATGTCCTTCGGCGTGATGTGGCCGATGGCACTGTTCAAACGGACGTTGTTGTAGTGCTCCACGTATCCCTCAACCAGACGCCGTGCATCGTCCAGCGAGAGTGGCGTTCCCGGCCGAATGCATTCCCCTTTGAGCGATTTGTGCCAACGTTCGATTTTCCCGTTCGATTGGGGATAGTAGGGCGAGGTTCTGACGTGCGTCATGCCCGATATCCGAATGAACTCCTTGAAGTCCTTGGCGATGAACTGTGGGCCATTGTCAGAGATGATCCGGGGTCGCGCTTCCGGGTGCAGTTCCTTGGCCCGCTCCAGGATGATCTCGATGTCCGCCTCCGTCATCGACTCCCGCAGTTCCCAGTTGACGAGCCGGCGATGTCAGAGGACGGCAATGTCCTGAGGCTGAATGTTCCAGCCCTCTACGATGATTCTCGGCGCCTCGCCTGCAAGACTTGCCTCGCCGAATTCCAGCGTCACAATCTTGGCTTCGCCTGGCAAGAGCCCAAAGTAGTTGTCGCTGTAAAAGACCGGTAATACCCTTTGGCCGGATCCTGCGCGCTGCACCTTCAGACGAATAGCCGGCGCCACCGCCTGCGTGGCGTTGCTCAGGCTGACGGTGAAACGAAGGGTATCCCCGGCCTGAGACCGGCGCGCACGGGCGGCCAAGGCCACGCTGGGCAAGCTGTTGAGCGCCTTGCAGGAACCGCCATCGAAACTGCTCCAATAGAAGTTTTCCGAAATCGCTTTATTGGCCCTTTCGAGGATCAATTTGACAAAAAACACGCCGCTTTCGGTCTTCGGCCGCCGGATCGGAAAGACGTCCGCGACGCTGGTTGGCATCAAGTCTACGATCGCCGACCTGGCGTCGAGCTCCCGGCCCTCTATGGAATAGACGTGCATTCGGGCCGTCAGCCTGCCGGCGCCCTTGGCGGTATTGTTGGCGACCTTAATGACGTCGGCATGTGAATCCCACAGAATGTGCACTGGCCGGCACCCGCACTTGGCGCCAAAATACGCGCCGGTCATCTCGAAATAGTGGTCATAAAGTTGGCAAATCAGCGACGGCCACGCAGCCTGACTCATCCATAGCAAGATGCCGCTCCCTTGGCGCGCCTGAAGGCATTCGAACATCGCCTTCGCCGACTCAAAATTGATCATCTGAGCCTTGCGGCAGTAATCCTCGATGCCGGAAGGTTCCCCATAACGGTCCTCGATTCTTCGCGTATAGAGGTCGGAGCGCGGCGTCTGGTAGTTGTGAATGGCCCACATATCATTGATTGGCCATAGATTCTCAGGCGGCATCATTTCCCGCATGGATTCTACGGGCGCGACAGCCACGATGCCCAGCTCGCTGTGCAGCGTCCTGCCACGATTAGCGAAATACCACGCCACGTCTCGCACGTCGTAAGGGCCCCCACCACTCACTGTGCCGGCTGCCGAGTGCGGGATGTAGACACGGGTCGTATCCAGCTCCCCAAGGGCACGACGGATGGCGGCGTCGAGCTCAGCGGGAGGATTCCCCTCGTTTCGGCCGCAGTACAATGCCAGAGAGGGGTGTCTCCGAACGCGTCTAATTCTGTCTCTTGCGTTGGCCACAAACAGATCAAAATCTGTCGGATTGGGTCCGTCGACCGGATTTGCCAGCCAGAAATCATCCCAAATCAGGATGCCGTAGCGGTCGCAGGCATCGTAGAAGGCCTCGCGCCCCTCCATCCCTATCCAGTTACGGATCATATTGAAGTTGGCGTCACGATGCAGCCGTACTCGCAGATCATACCCGGCGGCGTCGCATCCGAGCATTCCTTCAGCCATTCCCCAGTTTCCGCCCCGAATTAGTATCCGGGCGTCATTGACGTAAAAGGTGAGTACGTTATCCAAGACTTTGTGTTCGAGTTTGCGAACGCCGAATGTCACCGTCCGCTTGTCGCCTACTTTCCGCTGCTGCTCGAAACGCAGATCTAGCTTGTAAAGGGGCTGGTCGCCATAACCGTTCGGCCACCACAGCCGCGGATTTCTCAGCGACAAAACGGGAAACGTAACCTTGTCGAAGGATAGGTTCCGGATTTCGCCTGGTCCGAGATCGACTGTTTGCTCGAAAGTCAGTTTTCCGATTGAGCCAACAATCGCGCCGGATTGGCGCGTGTTCGACTCATTGCGGAGTTCCATCCTGATAGACAGATCCGCGCGAGTGTGATCCGCCGACAGTTCATCGGTGACGACCCAGGGATCGACAATGGTCACGGCGCCGCTTGTTTCGAGGTATACGTCGTTCCAGATTCCTACGTTTCGGCCGCGAATAATCGGCAACCAGTTCCAGCCGGCTGAAGCGAGAAACGTTGGGCTGTCGTATCCGAGCAAATCACCGTTCTTGGTGGGGGCGCCGAGAGTCTTGTGCAACACCTTTCCC
>JBEKPK010000189.1:0-10791 GCA_049520795.1 Bryobacteraceae bacterium | reverse complement strand
CGCCTTGCGCTTCGGCTACGGTTGCCGTCATCGGCTCCGATTGGCTCCTTTCATCCAACAAGACTCTGCCCATGCTGGGCACACCTTGCCGCCGGCCTTTTGGCCGGCGTTTTTCACGCCGGAGCCAGACGCCGGGCAGAAGCCCGGCGGCAAGCCCGAAGGCTTGACCCCACTTTCATGTCGCGCACCCATTTCCGGCGGCGGATCAGCGGTGTTCCAGGCGTTCTTCGATGCGCGTCAGGCGGTTACCGATCTCGATGACTTTGCCGGTGAGGGTGTTGAGATCCGCGCGGATGGCGCGCATGGCTTCGCGGAAGTCGGCGTACATAGCCTTCATGTCTTCGCGGAAGTCGGCGCGAAGGCCACTCATGTCTTCGTGGATGCGGGCCACCTCGGCGCGGATGGCGCTGACTTGCAGGAGGCTTACTGTCAGGCTGGTGAGAATGGCGATGATCGGGATGCCGACTGCCAGGTAGAGTTGGATGTTGGTCATGCCGAGGCGCCTTCTCCTCTCTTCGATGGTATCGCAAGCGCCTGCCCTCGCTTGCCAAGCTCCACCGCCGCCCCGGAAGTGGGAACATAGCTCTCAGGAGAGATCTTACATGGCCGCAAAGAAACTGCTGATGCTGGTTGGCGACTACGTGGAAGACTACGAAGCGATGGTTCCGTTCCAGGCGCTTCTCATGGTGGGTCACACGGTTGACGCCGTGTGCCCCAACAAACGCGCTGGCGATTCCGTGCGCACGGCCATCCACGATTTCGAGGGTGACCAGACCTACAGCGAGAAACGGGGCCACAATTTCGCGCTAAACGCGACCTTCGACGAGGTTCGCCCCGAAGACTACGATGGACTGGTGATTCCCGGCGGCCGCGCGCCGGAATATATCCGCCTCAATCCCCGGGTTCTCGAAATCGTGCGCCACTTCGCGGATTCGGGTAAGCCCATCGCCGCCATCTGCCACGCCGCGCAGGTGCTGGCCGCGGCCGGCGCGCTCAAGGGCCAATCGTGTAGCTGCTATCCCGCCGTGGCGCCCGATGTTACCCAAGCCGGCGGAACCTACATCGAGATCGGCATCGACCAGGCGTATACCTGCGGCGCCCTGGTGACGGCCCCCGCCTGGCCCGCGCACCCGGCGTGGCTGGCGCAGTTTCTGAAGGTTCTCGGCACGCGGATCGAGTTGTAGGCGGTCGAAGGCTGGTGGCTGGTGCGACAACGCGTGCGCTCGCGCACCGCAAAGTCCTCCGTGAATTGAAATCGTGTATTTGGGCACATTCCCGGCCTTCTTGAACCGGCCCCCCCGGCGAAACAGCGTTCTACACTGAAGAGCGTCTGGGGCAACGGAGGGGAGCATGTTCAAGGGAAGCTCGGTTCCATGGTTGGCGAGTTTGGCGGTGGCAGGCGGCCTTGCGGCGCCTGGACTGCGGGCGCAGTATGCCAGCCCGCCAACGGCGTATATGGAGTCGGAGACCGGTTCCATGATGGGCGTAGCCAGCGCCAAGCGGATCACCCGTGACGGCTCGAAGGTGCTGGTCGACGAGAGTTATGCGGCCGACCAGGCATTTCCCAAGGGGCGCCACACCCGCACTCTCTACGATCTGCAGGCGCACACCAATTACACCTGGGATCTGGTGGATGCTTCGACTCCGTGCGCCGAGGCCACTTTTTCAGGGGACTGGGGCGATCCGTTTGCGAGCTCGGCCGAGTTCCGCGAAGGACTGGCGAAAATGAATCCCCAACAGATCGGCAACGAGACCGTCAACGGATTCGCCGCCAAGGTGACGGAGGCGTTCGAGCCCAATACCAAATCCAAGTACAAGCTCTGGATGGAATCGCGGTATGGGATGGTGGTCAAAATAGAAGCTGCCGGTCCCGACGGGAAAACCGTGCTTTCGGGCGAAGTGAAGCAACTTACTGTCTCCAAGCCCGACGCCTCGGTCTTCGCTTTGCCGGCTGCCTGCGCCAAGACAACCCTTCCGGCCCATGTCCCCACGGCCGAGGAACGGGTCGCCGCCGAGATCGGCGCCAATAGCGAGGACCTCGTCGACGCAACCAAGGGACCGGGCTCTAAGAATTCCTGCGCCATGTTGCTGCGCATAGTCGGCGCGCCAGCCATGCAACCCATCGCCGGCGGATACTATCTGGCTCTTGATCTGAACGTCGATTTCGAGCATCCGCCGCACTATGTGATGGGAGGGTCTCCCCGATTCTCCGGCGGCAGCCTCAAGGAGTACACCGACCAGGTGCGGAATGGAACTTTGCGCATTGACAACGCGCCGGACCATTTCAACCTGGAAATGTTATTCGATGGCGGCGGCGCCAGCGCATATCTGTACCGCCAGTGCTCGGGTCCGCAGACCGTGTTGCTTTACGTCTTCAAGAATCCGAACAAGCTTACCGATGGCGGCGACTGGATGTGGGTCAAGTCCGGCAAGTTCGCCACGCTCGGAGGGCAATAGGAGAACATCTGTTTGAGAATCGCGAGTCACTGTGCCGGTGGAACGCACTGAGACTCTGAATCAGCCTGTAAGCTATTGATTTGATGGAGCCACCCTCCGGGCTTGAACCGGAGACCTGCTGATTACGAATCAGCCGCTCTACCAACTGAGCTAGGGTGGCTCACGCTCTTGATCCTAACAACTTGTGACGGGTTCCGCAATTCGCGCGCCGCGGTCCACTGCACCGCGCATCGGGGCCGGCAAGTGGCGGGAAACCGGAGAGGAAAGCGCAAAAGCGCCGGCGGCGCGATTGAATCGGCCCCCTTGCGGGTCTTATAATGACAGGTCAACTCGATGACAGACACGTTGTTCCGGCGCCATTCCGCACTGCTGTTGGGGACCGCCGCGTTCGCCGTTCTTTGGGTGATCGCACGCGCCGCGGTCCAATCCATAAGTATCGATGAAGCGGACACGTACCTGTTCTGGGTGTCCCGTTTCGGACCCACGCATTGGGAACCGTCCTCCAACAATCATGTGCTCAACTCGGCGCTGATGCGGCTGTTCACCTCGGTCTTCGGCCTCCATTACCTCACCGTGCGGGCGCCGGCCATGATTGGCGCCGTGGTTTACATCGGCAGCGCGTACCGCCTGTGCCGCGTGGTTTCCTCCTCTCGCGCGCTGCAATGGGCCCTGCTGGTCTCGATGACCTGCAACCCGCTGGTGATGGACTACCTGGTGGCCGCGCGCGGCTACGGCCTGGCGCTCGGCTTCCTGCTGTGCGCCCTGGCCGTGCAGTTCACCGCGCTCCCTCCGCGGCGGGCCTGCGCCGTCTCGTCGGTGTGCCTGGCTCTCGCGTTCGCCTCCAACTTCGCATTCGCCATTGCGGACGGAACGATGCTGTTGGCTATCCTGCTGTGGCGCTGCCGGAGGCCGGGCGACCGTTTCGGCCGTTTGGCGGCGGGGGTGTTGCCGGGCCTTTTCGTCACCCTTCTTCTTTCCTCCTACACCGCCCTCAATTGGGGCGCAAGCCAGATGACGTATCGCGGCGCGGCCAGCCTGGGCGAGACTTTCGCCAGCATCGGGGAAGCGTCGCTGTACCGGCCGAATACGCAGCTCCTCAATCCGCTGATCTATCCCTTCGTCGACGCCCTCCGGCCGTTCCTCTTCCCGGCGCTCGGCGTGGCCTGCGCGCTGTGCCTGCTCGGATTCGCCGTGTACCGGCCGTGGCGCAGCGAGCCGGCCCGCACGGCGATGGCGCACTGCGCCGGCCTCTTCGCCCTGATAGCCGGCTTGCTGGTTCTCGATTACCTGGCATTCCGCGCCTTCGCCATCAAGCTGCCGCTCGAGCGCCACGCCCTATACCTTGTGCCGCTGTGCACGCTGTTTGTGGGGGCCGTGGCGGCCACGCCGGCAACCGCCGCCTGGACCCGGCTCGCGCAGCGCTGCCTGCTGGGCGTCTGCCTGCTTACCGCCGGTTATTACCTCTCCTGCCTGCGCCTGACTTACTTCCGCGAATGGCGCTGGAATGCGGACTCGGACCGGATCTACTGGATGCTCGACTACTACCATCGCGTCTATGGCGCCGACAGCTTCGCCACCAACTGGAAGTCCGTGGCCACCCTCAATTTCTACCGCGAGTTCTACGGCCGCGGCGACCTTCCGGAGTTTACCGCGTCGCCCGAACTTCCCCCGGGCCGGCAGGTCTACGTGCTCGACTTCCCATTCGAAAAGGAGACGCTGGCGGCCAACCATTTGCGCGTCGTCTACGTCGGCGAGTTGAGCGAGATGGCGGTCGCCATCGACCCGCGGCTCGAACCACGCCGGGCCTGTCCGTAGCGGAAACCAACGAGCTAGACCAGCTTCTCGATGTCGATCTTCGAATCCCAGTGTTCGTTGGAACGGAGCAACTCTTCCCAGCTCGCTTCGCGGCCGCTGTAGGCGGCGCGGCGGCCGAGCATTGCGGTTAAGGCGGATTCGACGCCCTGAGGCGCCTGGTTGTGGAACTGTCCGCTGCTGATACTGGTGATAAACGACTTCTGCTTCTCCGTATCCGCTTCGGCCAGATTGTCGGAGAAGGAACCGCCGGCCGAGAAGGATGCGTCGCGCGGCCGCTCGCTTCCGGCCCATGTCCATGGCTCGTCGCCGACGATGCCCAACATGCCGCTGTAGGGAGATTGCGAAGCGCCTCGCGTACCGAAGAACCGCTCACTCACCTCGAACGGCCCCTTTCCGAACTGCGTCGAAGTGAAGCTGACGTGCACGCTTCCGGGGTACTGGAAGATCACCTCGAAGTGCGAATAGCAGTCGTCGCCGGGCGCGCCGCGGCCGCCCTTTCCACCGCGGCCGATAGCGCTCAGCGGATGGTTCTTGAGAACCCAGTTGCAGATGTCCAGAGCGTGGATGTTCTGTTCGACGATAATGTCGCCCGAGAGTACGCGATCCTGAATCCAATTGCGCAGGCGCAACACGTCCCCGGATGCGCCCGCCCACCGGCGCTCTTCGGGCGCCGGGCAGTAGTAATAGGCTTCGCCGGCCGCGATCTCGCCCAAGGCCCCCGCCTGGATGCGGCGAACCAATTCGATAAAGGGCGGCGCCGAGCGGATCTGGAACCCCACGTCAAGACTGACGCGGCCTTCAACCCGCCGCGAAATCTCGAGCACGCGTTTGGCGCCGGCGACATCCACGGCCACGGGCTTCTCGAGATAGACGTGTTTGCGAGCTTCCACTAACGCCCGCAGATGTTCGGGATGGAAATAAGCGGGTGTGGCGATCACCACGGCATCCACGTCTTTCGATTCGGCGATCTGCTGGCAGGCGTGGGGCCCGGTATACGTCTGCGACACTCCGGAATAGCCTTTGGATCGGGCGGCGTTGTCGAACCGTTGCCTGGCCTTGTCGAGCTGGTCCGGGAACAGGTCCGCCAGCGCGGTCAGCCGCGCGCCGGTGTTCTGTATGACGTTGTTGGCATGCACGGCGCCGCGACGGCCGCAACCCAGCAGACCGACTCGCACCGCCGAGTTGGCTTCACTTCCCCGCACCAGGCGCGATTCGAGAACGGTGAAGGCGCCCACCGCCCCGGCTGCTTTCAAAAACGCGCGACGTTCGGAATTCTCCCCGTTCATGGCTCACCCCACCAGTTTTTCCAGATAGGCCTTGGCGGCCAGGATGTCGGCGGTCTGTTTCTCGCCGCTGATCTCACGTTCGATGGTAAGTGGATTACGATAGCCGATCTTCTTCAGCTTGTCGATCAGCGCCGGGAAGTTCACCATGCCTTCGCCGATGGGAACCTCTCTCCCGAGTTGCTTCGGATCCGTCGGGTATAGGCCGTCCTTGGCGTGCACGCCCTGAATGTATGGGGCCAATACTTCGACGGCATCGACTGGATTGGCCTTTCCGTAAAGGATGAGATTGCCCGCATCGAAGTTCACGCCGACATTGTCGAGCCCTACGTCGCGAATCGCCCGAAGAAGCGTGATGGGCGTCTCCTGGCCCGTTTCGCAGCGGAACTTCTGGTTGTTTTGGCGGCAGTACGCCGCCACCAGGCGGATGGCGTCGACGATTTCCTGGTACCCCGCATCGTTCGGATTCTCGGGAATGAACCCGCAGTGGCCCTGCACGGCGGGGATCCCGGCTTTCGCGGCGAAGTCGGAGATCTGTTTCATGCGGGCGATGCGCTGCTGGCGGTACTGGCGCGGCGCCAGACCGATGGTAAGAGGCCCCTGATAGAAATCGTAGACCTCGGGGCCGGGTCCCGTGCAGACGGCCGACGTGGCTTGTACGTCGTACTGGTCAAGGGCGCGGCGGAGATTGGCGGCGGCATCGTCGCCGGCGTCCTGCACTGTGACCTGACAAGTAGGAAATCCGAGATCACGCACCCGTTTGATGGCGGCGCCGGGTTGGCTGGAAACGCCGAGGATAATGCCCAGCCGCATCCTGGCTTCCGGTAAAACCTGCCGCGCGCGCGCCGGAAACAGACCGCCCGCGGCGGTCGCGCACAGAAGGGTACGTCGGTTGTAGGTTTCCATTGCGACGATTCTACCCTAAATCTGTTCCCGCGCCTCGGCCTCTTGTGATTCGCAGCCTGCGCTGCCAATCGGAAGTTCTGTTCCGGCCCGTCGGGGCCGCGCGTTCCCCGCCCCTGCACCGCTCTTGTACACTGGGAGCGGGTTTCCGATCATGAGCAAAGACATCCGTGCCAGCCACCCCATATACCACCTGCTGCCCACCGAAATCGAGGGGTTCGATTCCCTGGCGGAACTCGCCCTGGACATGCATTGGTCGTGGAATCATTCCACCGACGAAGTGTGGCGGCAGCTCGATCCCGGTCTGTGGGAGATCACGCATAACCCCTGGGTGGTCCTGCAGACGGTCTCGCGCGACCGGATCGAGCGCGTGTTGGCCGATCCGGTCTTCCGGAAAAACGTAGATGGCCTCGTCGAAGCCGGCCGGAAAGCGGTGGAAGCGCCCGCATGGTTTCAGCGGAGTTATCCGCAAAGTCCACTGAGCTGCGTTGCCTATTTCAGCATGGAGTTCATGTTGAGCGAGGCTTTGCCCATTTACTCGGGCGGCCTTGGCAATGTGGCCGGCGATCAGCTCAAGGCCGCGAGCGATCTGGGCGTTCCCGTGGTCGGCGTGGGACTGCTCTATCAGCAGGGCTATTTTCGCCAGGCGATCGATAAGAACGGCGAACAGGAGGCCCTTTTCCCATACAACGATCCCGGTCAGTTGCCCATCATGCCGCTGCGCCAGCCCAACGGGGAGTGGCTGCGGTTGGAGATTGCCCTGCCCGGATACTCGGTCTGGCTGCGGGCCTGGCAGGCCCAGGTCGGCCGGGTGAGGCTTTACCTGCTGGACAGCAATGACGCGGCGAATTTCCCCGTTCATCGCGGGATTACGAGCGAGCTATATGGCGGCGGGCCGGAGCTGCGCCTCAAGCAGGAGATGCTTCTCGGGATCGGCGGTTGGCGGCTGCTCCGCGCTCTGGGGATACAACCGGAGGTCTGTCACCTGAATGAAGGGCACGCGGCCTTCGCCGTTCTGGAGCGCGCCCGCGACTTCATGGAGGAGACCGGACAGTCCTTCGAAGCCGCTCTCGCCGCGACTCGCGCGGGCAACCTCTTCACCACCCACACGGCGGTGGCCGCCGGCTTCGACCGTTTCGCGCCCGCCCTCATCGAACAGTACCTCGCGAAATACGCCGAGAAGAAGCTCGGCATCGCGTTTCACGATTTGCTGGCCCTCGGAAGAGAGAACCCGGCCGATTCGTCGGAGCCCTTCAACATGGCGTACCTGGCCATCCGCGGGAGCGGGGCGGTGAATGGGGTGAGCCGCTTGCACGGGGAAGTGAGCCGGCGCCTTTTTCTGCCTCTGTTTCCGCGCTGGCCGGAGCAGGAAGTCCCCATCGGGCACGTGACAAACGGAGTCCACGTGCCCACATGGGACTCGGGCGCCGCCGACGATCTTTGGACGGAAAGCTGTGGAAAGGACCGCTGGCTGGGGACCACGGAAACCCTGGCGCAGGACATTGGCCAGGTTTCCGACGCCAGGCTCTGGCAGTTTCGGACCGCCGCGAGCAAGTGTCTGGTGGAATACGCTCGCGAACGGCTATCACTGGACCTGACCGCGGCGGGCTCGCCGCCCGAAGAGGTGGAAGTTACGAGGCATCTCTTCGATCCCAACGCCCTGACGCTGGGTTTTGCACGCCGCTTCGCCACCTACAAGAGACCGAATCTGCTGTTGCACGACCCGCCGCGCCTGCTTCGCCTCTTGAGCGATCCGCGGCGCCCCGTGCAACTCATCATCGCCGGCAAGGCGCATCCCGCGGACCAGGCTGGCAGAGACCTGATTCGCGAATGGGTTCAGTTCATCCGGCGGCCCGAGACGCGCCCGCATGCCATCTTTCTCGGCGATTACGACATGCTCTTGAGCGAGCATCTGGTGCAAGGAATCGACCTCTGGATCAACACCCCGCGGCGGCCCTGGGAAGCCTGCGGAACGAGCGGCATGAAGACGCTGGTCAACGGGGGCCTAAACCTTTCGGAGTTGGACGGCTGGTGGGCGGAGGCCTACACGCCTGAAGTCGGGTGGGCCTTGGGGGACGGCCAGGAACATCACGACGACCCGGCCTGGGACGACGCCGAAGCCGACGCCCTCTACGGCCTGCTCGAACGGGAAGTGATTCCCGAGTTCTATGCGCGCGACGAACAGGGCATCCCCACGGCCTGGGTGGCGCGGATGCGAAAAAGCATGGCCAGCTTGACCCCACGGTTTTCCGCCGACCGCGCCGTGCGCGAATATACCGGGCAACACTATCTCCCGGCAGCGTCGGCCTACCGCGAGCGCGCCGCCGATAAGGGCGCGGCGGGCCGGCAAGCGGCCGATTGGCGGGAGACCCTGGAGAAGGAGTGGCCCGCCATTCGCTTCGGTGAAATGAAGGTCGAGACCGGCGGCGGGCAACACGTATTCGAGGTCCAGCTCTATCTCAATGCGGCCGACCCGAATGCGGTGCGAGTAGAGCTTTACGCCGACGGCGCCGGCGGCCAGGGTCCCGTGCGCCAGGAGATGGATCGCGTCCGCCAATTGAGCGAGGCCGGCGCCTACGCGTACACAGGGCAAATCCCCGCCACCCGCCCGGCCACCGACTACACGGCGCGCGCGATACCGTACCATGCCGGCGTCGCCGTTCCCCTAGAAGCCGCACAGATCCTGTGGCAACGCTGAAGTGCCATTAGCGCATGATTGTCAACAGATAGAAGTCCTTTATCATCATTTATTTGCAAGAGAATCTTGTCACTCGATGGCAGAGTGTGCTAATAATGGTGTGCGGAGCCCAGCAGTCACCCGACACGGGCTTCATTCGGTAAACCGACTATTCAATTCTCATGTGTGGAGGTTGTGTTCCATGAACATTCGTCCGCTTTATGACCGCATCGTGGTCAAACGGATTGAGCCGGCCGAGCAAATGCAAGGCGGCTTGTACATTCCGGATTCAGCGAAGGAAAAGCCCCAGGAAGGCGAGGTCGTTGCCGTGGGTAAGGGCAAGCGGGAAAAGGGCGTCATTGTCCCGCTCGAAGTGAAGGTTGGCGACCATGTCCTGTTCGGCAAGTACTCGGGCAGTGAAGCCCCCAAGTCCATTGGAGAAGAATACCTGATCATGCGTGAGGACGAAATCCTCGGTATTCTCGAAGGCGCCGGCGAGGCTGCCAGCAAGTAAACGAAGGAGTCGATACAGAGATGGCAAAACAGATTGTTTATTCCGAAAATGCCCGTCAGGCGATATTGCGCGGCGTCAACCAGCTCGCCGACGCGGTGAAGGTTACGCTCGGCCCGCGAGGCCGCAACGTGGTGCTGGAGAAAAAATTCGGCGGCCCGAACATCACCAAGGATGGCGTTACCGTGGCCAAGGAAATCGAGCTGAAGGATCCGCTCGAGAACATGGGAGCGCAGTTGGTTCGCGAGGTCGCTTCCAAGACCAGCGACGTGGCCGGCGACGGCACAACCACCGCCACCATTCTGGCCCAGTCGATTTTCCGGGAAGGCGTGAAGGCGGTAGCCGCCGGAGCCAACCCCATGGCCCTCAAGCGGGGCATTGAAGAGGCCGTTGAAGTGGCCGTCGCGGAAGTGAAGAAGCTTTCGAGCGATGTGACCGGCGACATGATCGCCCAGGTCGGGACCATTTCCGCCAACAGCGACGCCACCATCGGCAACATCATCGCGGAAGCGATGAAGAAGGTGGGCAAGGACGGCGTCATCACGGTGGAAGAGTCCAAGACCATGGTCACCGAATTGACCACCGTGGACGGCATGCAGTTCGACCGCGGCTATCTTTCGCCCTACTTCGTGACCGACGCGGAGCGGATGGAAGCCGTAATCGAAGAGCCGTACATTCTGATCCACGAGAAGAAAATCAGCAACATGAAGGACCTGCTGCCGCTGCTCGAGCAGATCGCGCGCGCCGGCCGTCCGCTGCTGATCATCGCCGAGGAAGTGGAAGGCGAGGCCCTGGCCACCCTGGTGGTCAATAAGCTGCGCGGCACGCTCAACGCCTGCGCCGTGAAGGCCCCCGGATTCGGCGATCGCCGTAAGGCCATGCTGGAGGATATCGGCATTCTCACCGGCGGCAAGGCCATCATGGAAGAGACCGGCATCAAGCTGGAAGGCGTTCGTCTGGACGATCTCGGCAAGGCGAAGCGCATCGTGGTGGACAAGGACAACACGACCATCATCGAAGGCGCCGGCAAGGAGAGCGCGATCCAGGGCCGCATCAAACAGCTCCGCGCGCAGATCGAGGAGACCACCTCCGACTACGATCGCGAGAAGCTGCAGGAGCGGCTGGCGAAGCTGGCCGGCGGCGTG
>JBEKPK010000188.1:0-19708 GCA_049520795.1 Bryobacteraceae bacterium | reverse complement strand
CCACTAAACGCCTTTGCGCCGAACCGAGGCGTAGGTAGGCGCTGACCGGCGGGTCATGCAATGGCCGGAAACGCCAAGACGGGGCGATCCGAGCGCTAGTCCTGCGGTGTAGGACTTCAATCCCGGGCCTACACTTTTTGAGACAGGGCGGCAGCTAAACCCGTTTCGGGCACAAGTCCTTCATGCAGCAGTCGTCGCACAGCGGCTTTCCCCGTTTGCACCATCGGTTTCCGATTTCCCAACACGGTAGGTCAATGATGCCTGGGTAATCCGGGTTAAGGGCTCTGGCCTTGTACATCACCTTTTCGAATGTGGGCTCGGACTGGCACAGACCGAGGCGGGCAAACACTTGGCAGACATGCGTGTCAGTCGAGATGTCAATCGAGGAGCGATCAGCGAATTCTATTTTGTAGTCCCGCGCAAGAATGTTGGCGGCCATAGTCGCGATTTTCGGACCCACTCCATCGAACTCAAGAAAACGATAGACCACCTCGGCGCTGGGCGGCTTCCCCATCCAGATTCGGGCGGCATTGCCACCATACACGTTGGCAATCCGTTTAACTGCCCGGTAGAACCTGTCGCTCATCTTGTTAAAGAAGGGAATAAGGGGCGGCGGCCCGGACATCAGCTCATTCACTTCTCCTGGGGACAGTTGGGAGAGGACCTCGATTGAGAATTCGCCGCTGAGTTTTTGCGAAATCTTGAAGGGGACCAACCAGGCCCTTTCATAATCGACTAGGAGGTCCATCAAGCAGGCAAGGACGAAGGCGTGAGGGTGCCTCTCGAGGTCATTCAGGAGGGCATTCGCCTCGGGAACGCTGGTAGACTCACCCTTGAGACCGCGCCCGAATTCAACCAGGCGGTCGTGTATAGCCCTTTCGCTCACGTTCACCATGGCAACAGCATAACTCCGCCCACACGCAAGCGCCATGCGCGAGCGATGGGCTACTGCTTTTCGAGGGTCAGTCCGATCGGGATGGTCTTCCCGTCTGGAACCACCTTCTTCTCGAACGTCTTATAGCCGGTCATCTTAATCGTGATGGTGCGTGGGCTATCGCCTTGCTTTAGCAGCACAAAGACGAGCGGTGACACCCCTGCCTTGTTCCCATCGATCTCGACCTCGGCTCCGGGCGGAACCGTGACAACGGCACACTTTGACGCTTGGCCTTTTTGCACCAGGTCGGCCATTTCTTCCGGGCTCAGAGGGTGCCCCACATTCGCCAATCCGACTGCGGCGGCGGGCGAGCCCTTCGCGGCTTCCGAATTCGTCACCACCTCCTCAAGCGCCGGATTAGATGGTGCGGTCGGCTGCGCGAAGGTCTTTCCGCACGCCTTGGTCAGCATCTCTTGACTGATTCCGCCGGGCGAAAACACAGCTACCTGCTGATTTTCGGAAGCGTCTCGAAACTGAATACGCGCGTCGCCACTGCCGATCAATTCCTTGGTCGCACCCTTGTCCACGAAGAAGGTGGTGAAATCATCGGCCATATTCCAGAAGTGCGTATGAAACTTACTGTCTGCTCGAAGCACCACTGTCTGCTGCATGGCGTGAGCAGCGAATTCGCTCGGCTTCCCAAGGACGATCGGGCTGATAAGTTTCGAATTGATCCACGTTGGAGCTTTGGCCGGTCCACCGCACATGATTATGAAGTTCGGGACGCCGGAGGAGATTCCGTCGGAAAGCGCCTCGTTTGCCTTCAATTCAAAGATCCCATACAGCGCGCCGGTGAGCTTGTTTTCGGAGACGGTATAAGTCCACTTGCCTCCGGCCTTGAAGACCTTTCCAACAGGGGATTCCTGCGCACGCGAGGATAGCGCGCAGCAGAGCACGACTGCAAGCCCCACGGCCCTTCGATGCATCGAACCAGTTTAGCGCCGCGTAGTATGGGCGTCAAAGATGGCATTGGCTTAGCCACCCTGCGACGAACGTAAATCGTTTGTCCTCAAAACGTTACACCGCGTCCGGCACCGCCGGTCCGGCGCTTGTGGCCCGAAAGTCCTAGGGCTGTATCGGAAACGCTCCGGCGAGATGCGGCTCGCACGAGGCGCGAATGCCGAACGCCGGAGCGTTTTCGATAGAGCGACTTGAAGTGAGCCGGTTTGGCAAGCGACTGTTATGTGTTTTGAATCGATGCCCGGGTGGATGCGAGAGGGAGATCGACGGGGACAAGAGTGCGGATGCCGCGGCATTGCGCCTTTAGGTGAGTCGTAGGACGTCTATTCCGCCGACGGCGGGCACGGCTTTGCGGCTGGCGTCCCCGCGCGTGAGAAATTCGGGATGACAAAGAGCAGGTCATGGTGGTTCCCGTTGCGCTGGAGGAGCGCGGAGTCGCGCTTCTGAGGAAGTGAATCGCTCCATGATCGCCATGGCGCTGCCGCAGTGTGGGCAGAGCCATAGCGGCCGCGGCGCGCCCGTCGGCGTGGGGTCGGTGACGGTCTGCGGGCCATCTGTCTGCTGCAGGAGCGCGAAGCAGAGCGGCAACAACGCCGCGCGCCGCCGGTGGGCGAGGAACCCGAAGTGCCGGATGCGCACGAAGCCCCTCGGCAGTACGTGCAGAAAGAACCGCCGCAGAAACTCATTGAGGGCCAGTCGCATTAGCCGCTTCTTGTTCTTATGCGCCGAGTCGCGGTAGCGGAACACTACCTCCCCGTCCGCCAACGCCACCAGACGGTGATTCGAGATCGCCACCCGGTGCGTATAACAGCCGAGATAGCAGAGCGCGTGTTCGGCTCCGCCGAAGGGTCGTTTGGCATAGACCACCCACTCGGAACAGAACAACCCGCGCAGCATGGCCGCGAACGCGGCCGGCGCGGCCAACCCAGCCAAACCGCCGTGGAAGCCGAGTTGGCCGGCCGCGTGCAATTCCCGCAATCCGGCCACGAACTTGCCCCGAAACACGCGGCTGAGCACGCGGACCGGCAGGAAGAACCCGGGCCGCGCCGCGGTCCACCGCGTGTGGTCGGGCGACAACCCGCCGGTTGGAACCACGCAATGCACGTGCGGATGGTGCAGCAGTTTCTGATTCCAGGTATGCAGCACGCTGAAGAAGCCGATCTCCGCCCCGAGGTGTCTCTCGTCACGAGCCACCGTCAGCAGCGTCTCGGCGCTGGCGCAAAACAACAGGCGCGGTAGACCTCGCTCTTGTTCTGCAAGGCGAGCGGTGCCAGTTCGCCCGGCAGGGTGAACACCACATGCGCGTAGCGGACCAGCAGCAGTTCCCGGCGGCGCGCCTCCAGCCAGCGGTCGCGCGCGTTGGACTGGCACTTCGGACAATGCCGGTTCCGGCACGAGTTGAAGGAGATGGCTTGATGCCCGCAGCGGGAGCACTCGTCGATGTGACCGCCGAGCGCCGAGGTGCGGCAGCAGACGATGGCGGTCAGGATCTTCAGGTGCAGCCAGGTGAACCATTTCCGGGTGCGTTCGTGAAACGTGGTTCCGGCTGCGCGGATCAGGTCGGCCACCTCCAGCGGTGGCCGCGACATCTATTTCGCGCCGAGCGCAAGTGAGTCCAGGGGGCTGGCGGTGGCCCCCACGTGGCGCTTCGACAGGTGGATGTAGATCATCGTCTCGCGCAGGTCGGCGTGGCCGAGCAGCAACTGGACCGTGCGCAGGTCCGCGCCGCCTTCGACCAGATGGGTGGCGAAGCAATGGCGCAGCGTGTGCGGGTGCAGAGGTTTGTTGACGCCGCAGCGTTGGGCCGCCCGGCGGCAGGCGTGCCAGACGACCTTTTCGGTGATCGGAGTGTCGGCTGTATGGCGCGTGCCGCCCGGAAACAACCACACCGCCGGTTTGCGGCGCAGACGGCGATAGTGCTGCCGCAATTCCGCGAGCAGATGCGGACTGAGCACGACATCCCGGTCCTTGCGGCCATTGCCCTCTTTAACGTGGAGCACCATTCGGGCGGAGTCGACGTCGGTGAGCTTGAGAGCGGCCACCTCGGCCCGGCGCATGCCCGTGGCATACAGAGTCATGATGACGGTCCGGTAGAACGGGGTGGGCGCGGCGTCGATCAGACGAGCGACCTCATCCGGACTCCAGATAACGGGCAGGCGTATGCTCTTCTTCGGGTACGGCATCTCGTGCCCGCGCCAAGGCTTGTTCAATACCGTGAGGTAGAAGAACCGCAAGGCCCCGACCATCTGGTTGACCGTGTTGCCTGATAGCTTTCGGTCACTGAACAGGTGCGCCGTATACTCGCGAATCTGCTCGGGTGTGAGGAGTTCGGGCGGTCGTTGGAAGTAGCCTGCCAGATCGTGGAGAACGCGCAGGTAGGCGCGCGTGGTACCTTCGCTATAGTTCCGGCGCGCGATCTCCTAGCGCGTCATTTTCTCGTAATGGGTCACAGGGACCTCCTTGTGACCCAAACTTACCCCTTACCAACCCCGGCGGCCAGCCTACGACCCACGCGAAGCGTCTGCCGTAAGGCTTAGTTCAAGTGGGGTTTCATGACATTGAACCCCTTGGAGCCTGGGACCAGCGCCTGCCGCCTCCCGAACAGGCCGCAAAAAATGATGTCCTGTCGCTACCTCACTAGGAGCGCCAGGTCGGCCGACCTGCCGCCGCCGCTCAGGTGGATAGCGACGGCGTTGCGGCCCTCCTTCAGAGCCTGCCTGAGCGCCTCGCTCACCTCGAGAATGCGGTAGGCGCCCCCGCGGCTGCCCGGAGCTACTTCGCCGTTCCAGATCTTGACTCCATTGACGAAGACCTCGACGGCGCCGGTGTGTGTGATCACCAGGGCCGCTTCTTTCCACGCGCCGCCCTGGTACTCGAACGTCCGCCGCAGAAATAGCTCGGCGGCGGCGGCCTGCGCCGGTTGAGCGAGAGCGGCCCCCCGCTGCCCGGCCGGCGCCTGAAAGGTCTGCCACGCCCCGTCGTCGAACTCCGGGGTCATCCACCCTGAAGCGGGCTCCGAGGACGTATAGCGATACGGTTTGGCCAGCTCGCCATCCGGCCGCGCGCCGGCGAGCACTCTCCACTCCTTCTCCGAAATCTCCGGCCGCGGCGTAACCGGGCCGGTCTTTTCGTAAGCCGCCTCGCGCGACGTGATCGCGTGAAGGCGCTTCACGTCGAACTTCGGCGCGCGCTCGTAGTAGTACAGGCCGTTGTGTTCCTGTTCGACATCCGTGAGTTGCGTGTAGCAGAAGCCGAACATGTCGGGGTTGTCGAGCAGCGCATCCACCAGGCCCTGGTAACGTTGGTAGAACTCCTCGAGGCTGACCGGATTGCGGCCGTAGGCGCCGCCGCGGGGCGCATCGGGCCGCTCCCACCCCGTGCCGCCGAACTCGCTCACCATGAAGGGCACGCCCGCATCCTCGGGCTCGTTTCCGCGATAACGCAAGGGGACCTGGAGACCCGTGACCGGCTTGAAGAAACTCTCCCAGCGGGTCTTGAAGGCGGCCGGATCCTGGCTGTAGTCGTGCATATCGAGCGTCTGAGGGCTCACCACTGTGTGCGCGTAGCCGCTCGACTCGATGATGGGGCGCGTCGGATCGATACGCCTGGTGGCGTTCCAGATCATCTGCTGCAACTCGCCGGCGGTCTGCGGCGTTTCGTTGAAGGGGCACCAGCCGATGATGGCCGGGTGATTGCGGTCGCGCGTGAGCACCTCGATCCATTCATTGAGGAACGGTGCGTATGCCTCGGTCCTGGCGTAGTCCAGGTTCCAGTTGGGGAACTCGCCCCAGACCAGGTAGCCCAGCTTGTCGGCCCAGTACAGGAAGCGCGGCTCGAAGACTTTCTGGTGCAGCCGCGCGCCGTTGAAGCCGCAGGCCATGGATCGCTCGATATCGGCTTTCAGTTCGGCGTCCGAAGGGGCCGTCCACACGCCATCGGGGTAAAAACCCTGGTCCAGGATGGTGCGCTGGAAAATGCGCTTGCCGTTGATGAGGATGGCGCGCCCCTCTATAGTCACTTTGCGCAGGCCGAAATAGCTGCTAAGGGAATCGATCCTCTGAGTGCCTTTGTAGAGCGTTAGCTTGAGGTCGTACAGAAACGGGCTCGCGGGCATCCACAGTTTCTTCTCGCTCAGGTTCAATACCAGGCGGTTGTCGATCCATTGCGCCGGAGCGGACGCTTCGCCAACCTTGCGGCCGCCCGCCATCGCTTCGGCGACAATCTTCAAGCCGCGGTCCGACCCGTCGAGCGTGACAGAGAGCAGCGCCCGCGAGTTGTCCGGGTCGGGAACCAGCGAGAAATCCTGGATGTAGGTTGAACCCACGCCTTCCAGCCAGACCGTCTGCCAGATGCCGGTGGTGCGCGTGTACGAGACTCCGGCGCTCTGGTTGCGGGCCTGCTTCCCGCCGGGCTGCAAGCCGCTGCGCAGGTCGTCGAAAACGCGCACGACCAGCTCGTTCTGCCCGGCCTGGAGCGCCCGCGTGATCTCGAAGGCGAAGGCCGGGCTCTCGCCGGTGTGCGAGCCGACGAAGTGGCCGTTCACCCAAACCCAGGCCCTGTAGTCCACGGCGCCGAAATGCAGCAGGATGCGCTGCCCCTTCATCGCGGCCGGAACCTCGAACAACCTGCGATACCAGAGGTTCTTGTAATAAATATTGTTGGCCGTGCCGATTCCCGAGAGCTTGCTCTCCGGAGCGAAGGGCACGTTAATCCTGCCGGTCAGGTCCTTGCCGGAGGTCAGGCCCCGCGAGAGGCCGGTGGCCTGCTCGTCGTTCTCGAATTGCCATTCCCCGTTAAGGTTCAGCCAGGAATCGCGCTGCCGGTCCGGGCGCGGATGCTCCGGCCGCGGCATGGCGGCGCTACGCAGGACAGGCGAAAGCGCAAGGAGCAAGGCCAGAGAGGAGAGCCACAAGCGGTTGCGGTACATGAAACCGACTGTATTGAGCGGCGGCGTGGATGTCAATGAGCGCGAGTCCGGGCAATCCGGCCGGCGAGACGCTCTTTGCCCTCCCTACAAACTATTGATCGCGTACCGATACACGTTCATGTCGGGCGGCTGTGGCTAGGTCGGTTCTTCAACCGGCCCGATAGGAATCCGACAGGGTGCTGACGTTCCGTTCACGATCATTGGAAGTGAGATGTACGTCATCGACGAGCGCGGGTCTTTTCAGGAATTGCATTACGAACTCCAGTTCCAGCCCCCGACCCCTCCGCCCAAACGATAATGCCTCCGAGCGGGGACAGCATACCGTTACGCCGTCCCGGTAGGCCCCAATATCCATTTTTCCGCAAAGGGCCGCCGCCGACGCGTACGCCTCCCCGAGGACGACGAGCTGTTCTGAGGCGCGGATGTCGATAGAAGTCCACAAACGCCACTTAACCGCCCGAAAAGCAGCGCACCCCCTGTCTTGGCGTATTCTTACTACATGGGAAGGAAGCTACTTCTGATACTGAGCGTCGCATTGCTTTGCAGTGGTGAGTGCATACGTGAACGATTGCCGTTCCATCGACGATCAGCAAGAGGTACTGCCCGTCTTCGAGTCCTCCAACGAGAAAAGATCCGTCCCGTCCGACGCGAGCCTCGGACCCACCAACTCCCCGCAAGGGCACAAGCTTGACCCAAAGCTCGCGGTCCGCCGAGGCAGGGCGTATGCCACCGCGAACTTGCGTCACACCACCGCACTCGACCGCGACCGAAAGCTGTATCCGAACGGAGCTTTCAGGTTGATCCAAAAGGAATTCCCGTTCAGATCTACGAAACCCCGGCGCCGAGACGCGCACTATGTAAGTCCCGTAGGGTAGTTTCGCGGCGACTGCATCCTTGAGTTGTGACTTCAGGCTCTTGTGCGTTCCGACCTCGATGAGATCGATGTCCAATGGGGACGGGTCGGACCTCTTCAATTCGGGCACGTCGATGTCTCGGCGTATTCCGTGCTGGGGGAGCGTCTTCCACCGCAGTTTTCGCAGTTCCTCGAAGCTCGCCTTTGTATGTCGATCTAGCTAAGAATTGACTGGACAACTGAGGACACGACACACGGGAATTGTGGTCGTTAGTCGTTACCGTAGATTTACTCGGACCAGGGATTTACCCCTCGGTGTCTGCCGGATGAGTTCCCGGTGGCTCGAAACCGTCATCGACGCCTAACTGGACCGAGGGCTCAATTCGCAGAAGTGAACGGCACCGAGCCGCCTAGCTCTAAAACTGACGGTTTCGAGCAAGTGCTTACGCCCTCGTTACCGAGTCTCGCCTAGTAGGCCGCGGGCGACGAGGTGATCGTGAGCATCGCCGGGCACGTCTCGCGCGCCATGGTCTCCCGCTACTCCCACGTGCGTGTGGAAGCGAAGCTGCGAACCCTCAGCGAGATCGCAGCGCGCCAGCGCGCGGCCGACGAAAAGCGCCCGCGAGCCCGATTCGCAGTTCCCCGGGCTGCGCCCCGAACTCCGCCCCCGTTATCATTCCGTCGTTCTCGTCCAGCTTCGGCCCCTCTGACCAAGCCGGCGACCGTGTTCGGCCGGCGGCCCGGATTGCGCGTCCAGCCTCGCTGCGCACTGGGCATGGCCAGTAGTGGGCATGGGTAACTACGACCTGCCGAGCAAATGCCGCAACCGAACTTTCAGCGCCTGCTCGCCTGGACTCTTGCCGGCGCCCTCCAGCCAGACAGAGAGCTTCCTGACTGAAAGCTCGTGCGTTGTCGACGGAGCTTCCACCGAGATTGTGAGGCGCGCGGCCGAGCCCGGCGCGGCCTCGGTAAAGCCGCAACGCCGGAACTCCGTAACCGCGAGCGCGGCGGCTTCGTAGAGCGAGGAAGCCACGACTTCGACGCTGTGGCTCACGTCCTCCGAGTCTGTGAATACAACCCGACATTTGCGGCTATTCGCCGCCGTTTCACTATAGGCGAAGAAAAGGGGAATATCAAGGCGGCGCGCAACCCGTTGCCGGACAGTGACTCTCGCGCAACTCCCCCGCGTCCGCCCGGAACCGAGAGGCCCTTCCCGAGCGAGCCGGATTAAAATAATCCGTCTAACTTGTTGATTTTGTGTGGCTTCGGTCATTCACCGGCCCGGCGGATCGGATTTGCGCGTTGTAATGTCCAATAATCCAGCTAAGTTATTGATTTTGTGTGGTCTCGTCCCGCTCCCGTTCAGCCCCCGCTGCTGTGTCTTTGATGCCCGCGGCGCGCACCCTTCGCCGAGCCCGGCCGGCGAGCGCGGCGGGCGCCGAGCCGCTACCAACGGTCGTTAGGCCGGCGAGCGTTGTGTCTTGCTCAAAGGGCCGCCGCGCCCCCGCGTCAGGTCCCCAGCGGGCCCCTGCGAGCGTCCCCGAGGTCCCGCTCCACGTTTTCCCTTGAGCTGCGCCTCCATCGCCAGTTCCGGCGCCATCGGGATCAGCTCTCTACCCGCCGCCGCCAGGAAGCCGGCGCGCCGTCGCGCGCATCGGAAGCCACAGCAGCCAAAACAGCGCCAGCGCGGACGCGACGCCTCCCGCAAGGTAAATCGGCCACGGGCCGAACGCATCGAGCAGAGACGCATTCCGCGGCTTGCGGCACAGGTACATGTAGTTGGTCCCGGTGATCGCGTCGAACCCGCCGATAGCCGCTGCATAGGCCACGAGCAGGCCAAACGCCAGCCAGGGCGGCCGGATCCCCGGATGCGCAGCTCCGCCGAACACCAGCACCGCGGCCGCGACAACGATCCCGCCGTGCGCGACAAAGAAGTAGATCGCCGGGTACGAAGGCCACGGAGACCACAGGTCCGGCGTGAGCAGCGCCATTCCCGCACCTGCCATTCCTGCAAGGTATGCGAACTCCACGATCCAGGCGACAGGTTGGAGGCACGCCAGAACGGCGGCCCAAACGGTCAGGTCGCAAAGCTGAAGCGGCAGGTTCCAGATGTGGAGCCCTTCGTGCGAATAGCGAAAGACCCACCACATCAGTTCGTTGCCCGCGAGGCCGAAGCCCAGCGCCAGGCGCACGGTCCGTCCTGAGATCCGCCCTCGCCGGCACAGCGCCGAGAGCAGCGCCGCCGCAGCCGCGATTCCCAACAGCAGCGAGAGGTGAACGCGTCCGAACAACGGCACGTATCCGATTCTATTGCGATGCCGCCGGATTTGAGAGAGCAGGTTCTCAGGCGCAGTTCCGCGCCCGCGGGCCGGGCTCGGCGCTCAGCCACGGTCCGCTTGCTGAGTACGTGGTTTGGTTAGTTTCCGCGTAAGTCTACGATTGGTCCGGCCATCGTATTACAATCCATCCGTGACCATCTCACGCCGCAAGCTGCTCGCTTCCGCCGCCACCGCTCTGCCCCTCCTGGCAGAATCGTCCACGCAGGCCCTCAAGATCATCGTCGCGGGCGGTCATCCGGGCGACCCTGAATGCGGCTGCGCCGGGACGATCGCGCGCTACACGGATCTCGGCCATGAGGTGGTTCTGCTGTACCTCAATCGCGGCGAGGGGTTCTGCGGCGGAGCGAGCCTTGGACGCTGCGCCGCTATACGCACTGCCGAAGCCCTCAAGGCCTGTCAAGGTCTCAAAGCCCGTTGCGCCTTTGCCGGCCAGTACGACGGCCGCTCTGTCGTCGATGTCCCCCACTATGAGGCTTTCGCTCGCGCGCTGGCCGCGGAAAACCCCGACGTGGTATTCACGCAGTGGCCCATCGACCGGCACCGCGACCATCGCGCCGTCTCCATGCTTACCCTAGATGCGTGGCTGAAAACCGACAAGAGCTTCGCGCTTTACTATTACGAGGTCGCCGAGGATACCATGATGTTCTCGCCCGCCGACTACGTCGATATCTCCTCCGTCGAATCACGCCGTCGCGCCGCTTGTTATGCGCACGCCTCACAACAGCCCGACAAGTGGCGCCCGAAACAGGTCGAGATCACGCGGGCGGAAAGTAAGCGCGCCCTACTGCCATGATCGTATGCTCCTCGCGGCTCGCCTCATCCCCGTCGGCCCGCGGTTCTATCGCTTGCTGAGACGAGCCCTCGCGAGCGCTCGCAAGCCCTATTCGCATTTCCCCTGGGCTGCGCCCCAAACTCCGCCCCCGTTATCATTCCGTCGTTTCCCGATTGCGCTGAATTGCGCCGTGTTTCAGAAATTTCGTGAAAAACTCAGGGCTGACGGCGGGCCGAGACGCCATCGGTGCGCGGCCTCCTGATAACCCAGCGCCGCGCCGGTTCCGGATCGTGCCCGGCTCCGCAGCGCCTACCGGAAGATGCGCTGGCTGAAAAGGTACAGGTTGTTGTCCCACTCGGTGTTGTCATGGGCATTTCCGTCCACGTGCCAGATGTGCGGGACGCCATTCTCCTTGAGATAGCTGTGGACGCTCTGGCTGATGCGAATCAGGCCGTCCTTGTTGCCGCAGCCGAGCCAAACCAGCTTCAACTGCTTGGGAACCGCCGGATCGGGCACGAGTACAGACGGAGGCTGCTTGGTATCCGGGGCCGATGAGAACCCGCCGACCCAGGCAAACGTCTCGGTGTGAACCAGACCGATGTTCAAGGTCTGGCCGCCACCCATCGAGAGACCGGCCAACGCGCGATGATCGCGGTCGGTGTACACGGAATAATGAGAATCTACGTAGGGGATGATGTCTTTGAGCAAGTCGTTCTCGAAAGGCGTCAGCCAGGCGCCCATGTTCATTCCGCCGCGTCCGCCGCCGCCCGCGCCTGCCCCTCGGCCTCCAGAATTGAGGTCGGCCACCGTCCTGGATGAATTGCCGTCGGGGAAGACCATGACCATCGGCTGAACCTTGCCCTCGGCCAGCAGATTGTCGATGATGACGTTCGCGTGGCAAGCTTCCGTCCATTCGGTATCGGTCCCACCAATGCCGTGCAGCAGGTAGAGCACCGGGTACTTGCGACTGGTCGAGTAGCCGGGCGGCGTGTAGACGCGCATGCGGCGGCGCGTTCCGAGGGATTTCGAGTCGTACTCGACAGGCGTCAGCCCGCCGTGAGGGAGATTGTCGCGCTTGACATTGAACCCCGCAGGCGGGTCGGGAAACGCGGGCTTGTCATCAGGGCCCAACTCGATCGGTCCACCGAAGCCGCCCCTGCCGGCGGCCCGCTGCGCTGGAGCGCCGCCTGCGGGCGCCTGCTGGCCAGCCGCGGGTGGAGCGGCGACCGGCGCCTGCGCCGCGGCGGCGGAAGCCCTGTCCGCCTGAGCCAGATAGCCTCCAACAGCCAGAATGGCCGTGAACAACGCAAATAACCACGCTCGTTTCATAAGCTGCAATCTCCCTGAATAGTCTTTATAGCATCTGCCACAAACTGACATGGCCGAATCCATATTGGCTTGCTCGCGCCCGAAACGAATGCGTGCGGAGGGAGGCAGGCTCCGCCGCCTCGTCAACCGCATTTACCTCTGCGCGCGCTGAGGCGGCGCACCCGCGCCCGAATTCGCGAAACGGTGCTAACGTATAGCGAACTCCGCGGCAATCGGAGCAAGCGGAGCGGGGACCGCCGAGTGCAGAAAAGGCGAGGTGGGCCGGATCAATCAAGGAGAGCCAGCATGCCAATGAACCGACGTGAGCTTTTAAAGGCTTCCCTGGGAGGCGCCGCCATGTTGAGGCAAGGCAGGCAGGCGTTCGCCGCTCCAGCGGGAAACATCCAAGGTGCGATCGATGCAGCCAAGAGCGGCAAGCCGATCAACCCGATGGTCTTCGGCGGATACATGGAGCCCGCTACCACGAGCGTGTGGGCCGAGATGCTGAGCGATAGAAAGTTCGCCAGGCCGGTGGTCAGCGCTCAGCCGGCGGCGGCGCCGGGGAATGCCCCGCCCGGGTTCCGCGGCTTCCGCGAGCCGTTCCGGCCGGTGGGACCGGAAGGAACCGTCGAGATGGACGCCGTGCGGCCATTCGTTGGCAAGCACAGCCCGCGCGTCAAGCTGGCAGGCTCCGCCCCCTGCGGCATTCAACAGTCCCGATTGCGCCTGGTCAAGGGCAAGGCCCTGGAGGGACGTGTTTGGCTTGCCGGCGAGCCCGGCGCGAAGGCTGTGGTCCGTCTGGTCTGGGGATCTGGCCCCGGCGACTCGCAATCCGTCGCGATTCCCCCTCTTACGAGCGTGTACCGGAGATTCCCGTTCAAGTTCACGCCGGCGGCCGACTCGGCCGACGCGCGCCTGGAAATCGTGGGTACAGGCAGCGGCTCATTCCATATCGGGACTGCTTCGCTGATGCCTGCCGATAACGCGCAGGGGTTCCACGCCGGCATGATCCGCCTCTTCAAAGAGGAAGGCTTCAAAATGTTCAAGTGGCCCGGCGGCAACTTTGTCTCCGCATACGACTGGCGCGACGGTATTGGCGATCGCGACAAGCGCCCACCGAGGGGAACCGAGTCGAACGACGTGGGCCTCGATGACTTCATCGCCCTCAACCGGTTGGTTGGAGCCGAGCCCGACCTGGCCATCGACAGCGGATACGGATCGGCGCGCGAGGCTGCCGAGGAAGTGGAATATTGCAATGGCTCCGTCAACACCCGCATGGGCAGAATGCGCGCGGAGAACGGCAACCCCGAGCCCTTTAATGTCCGCTGCTGGACGATCGGCAACGAGATGTACGGCCCCTGGCAGGCCGGCCACATGTCGCTGAACCAGTACTGGGTGAAGTACAACAACATCGTCGAGGCCATGAAGGCGGTGGACCCGAAGATCAAGGTGGTTCTGGGCGGGGCCAGCATCTGCGAGAAGTCCATCGGCGGCGCGGAGAAGAAAGGTAACTTCTTCCCGAGCATTTGGGAGCCGCCTGTTACCGCCAAGCTGCCCTTTGAGTTCTACAGTTTGGACGACTGGGACTATTATCTGCTCGCCAACTGCGCCGACAACGTCGACTTTCTCTCCGAACATACCTACGCGTATCCTGAGTTGATATACGACGCCCAGAAGCAGTCCTTTGTGGATGTGCAGGACCCGCTGCCGTTCAAAGCCCGCAGGATAGCCAACCGCATCGGCGGCTTTTTCGATGCGTGGGACAAGTATGTCGAGAAGATCCCTTCGTTGAAAGACAAGGACATCAAGTTCATCTTCGACGAATGGGGCAATCGTAACCGCTCGATGGCGCCGAACGGCGGCGGAGGCTTCGGGCGGTCAACCGGAATGCTGACGCCGCTGTCTTACGCGCTTTTGCTGCACGAACTGTTCCGTCACTCCGACAAGGTGGCTGCCAGTTGCGCGACCGGAGGGCTGCGCGTGTTGACCGACAACTCCGGCGATGGCGTGGGCATGGCGCCCGAGGGCGTGGTGTTCAAACTGTTGCAGAATCACTTCCTGAACGCTGTTCCGGTTGCGGTCGACGGGAATTCGCCCCAACCGCTGATGCCGGGCACGCCGTATGTCGACAGGGGTATTAAGCCCACGGGAAGCCCGACCTATCCGCTGGATGTTCTCGCGGCGTTCTCCAGCGACCGCAAGAAGTTCCTCATTTCGGTGGTCAACCCCACGGAAGAGGTCAATAGCTTTACGCCGCAGATCAGCGGCGTCAACCTTCGCGGGCAGGGCAAGCTCTATCAGATTGCGCCGCCCAGTTTCGACTCAACCAATGAAGTGGGCAAGGAGCCTGCCGTCAAGATCGTCGAGACTACGCAGAACGGGGTTCCTGCGACCGTGCAGGCTCCGCCCTTTAGCGTTAGCCTCTACGAATTTGATGTTGCCTAAGGGTTTTACGGTATGAGAACGTCATGTTATTAAAGCACCTCGCAAAGCGCCTCGTCGTCCTGATGGCCTGCAGCGCGGCTGCGGCCTCCCAGGAGGGTCCCGCACGCCCGGCCTGGCCAGGCCGTGGACAGTGCGGCGGGTCCCCTCCGTTCTGGGAAGTCGCCATTCGCCCACACGATTCGAAAACCATTGAAGTGTTCCGGATTGGTGGAACGCGGGCGACGGAGTTGCGGATGTTGGCAGTTACCGACGGAGTGACACAGTCATGCGTCCCAGAAGACATCTCAAAGGGTACCCGATTGCGCTAAATTGCGCCGTTTTCAGAAAACTCGTGAAATCCGCGCCTTGCTCTTAATGCTGTTGTGCACATCTGCTACGATTACCTCGTTGCCGCGTAAACTCACCACCCGCGCCGCCCGCGCCATGGCCGCCGCACGCAAGACCCACGGCGGCCCTCCGCGCATCCCGAGGCATTGCCCGAAATGCGCGGCCCGCTGTGAGTCGGCCCGCGCCGCCCGCCAGCATTGCCTTACACCAGCCCGTTGAGCGCGATCAATGCGTTGGCTGTCATCATAGCCTCACGCACTTTGCGAATAGCCGCCGTCCTGTCGGCGCAAGCGGGGCACTTCCTAATAATGGCCTGGATCATCACCGCCGTTGCCGCACGGATGCTCGTGTACGCGGCCTCATGGGGCTGCGTGGGAGCATGGTGCGATACCAGTTCCCTAATCCACTCCGGTGAATATGGGACTGACCGCTGGACCTGGGCCTCGCCAACATCGATTCCGGCTGGTTCGGCCCGGGCCAGCCGATTCCAGGCATCATCGATTTCCTCTGGGATGGGGCTGTATCCTTCCTCGAATGCTTTGGCCGGCGAGAAGGACTCGTACCCATCGGCGTAGCGCACGTAGTAGCCGCCGATCTCTGGTTTGTGCTTCTGGAGGTAGCCTGTACCCACCTCGACCGCCGGGCCACTTCCTTCCGGCGCGAGGAGGTATTTGCCTTCAAGCGGGGTTATTACGCTGCCAATTTTGAAGGCGCAGACTTCCTTGTGGCATCGATACCTTGGCAAGTCTGGAGGCGCTTTACGCTGCTGCGTTTGTTGTTCCATCGTCGTTAAACCTCGCCTTTCCTTTAAGGGTGCTCCTTTCATCTCATGCCGGCAACCTGCCCCCGCCATCCGATACGTAGACGTACCGGTCTCCGTGGGCCCTGGCGCATTCCGCGTTCTTTTGCTCGTGAGCCTCCTGCCGACCTCGGCCACTGCCATGCCACCCGCCGCCGGTGGCGCAACAGGGCGCGCCTGTGCGCGAACGAGGCCAAGACCGGCGCGCGTCTTGCGGGCCGTTCTGTTTGGGGGGGCTCTGGCGCGCCGCTCGTGCGCGGTGGTTTCTCGACACGGTATTTGCGCCCCGCTGGGGGGAAACTGGGGGAACTCAGGCGTCCACGTTTGGGTAAATTCGGGTAAGGATGGGTAAGAATTTAAAATAGCCCTGGCCTGGGCGCAGTGCGGCAAGTGGCGTATTCAGTAAGAGATACGTTGAAAGAAAAGGACTTATTGTGGCTCCTCAGGTAGGACTCGAACCTACAACCCTTCGGTTAACAGCCGAGACAGATTTCCTTTGCCGCGTCTTGCCTCTCCTTGCTTTCAGTTACTGATTTGAGCCTATCCTCTTTTCTGCCAGCAGTTTGCGAGTTGCTCCTACTTGCCTCGCTTGGTCCGAAGTGGCCAGCTGTTGGTGCGTAGGATAGGCAAGAAATAGGCAAACCTTCAGCAGTGGTGGAATCTCCTCGCCCCCTCGGCATTCGAACGACCTCGGCTCAGCGGTCCTGAACCCAGCTTGGGACAGAATCGCCTCGGCAAGGCCATCACTCTATTCCAGGGCTCCCGCGCTGACCTGACCTGGGGGACAATCATTCTCGGAATTTCCTCCCCCTCCGACGCTGTCCACCAGTGGGGCTCGTACCTGAGGGCCACGGCTCAATCTACATAGGGCGCGCTACCCTGAAAAAGGGGCGACGACTGCGGCCCGGTTAGTTTCATCAGCGGGGCCCGATCACCACCGCCCATTGGCTTGGCTCCACTCCCAGATCGAAATCGAAAGGCGTGCAGCCAAACGCGCCGAAGGCCTACACCGTGCTCTTCGCGATTGCGGCCACCGCGTTCGTTATCAGGCGCTTCTCGAAGCGTGTTCCGCTGACGACGGAGGTGCCCAGAAAAACCATGTTCTCCGCGTCGGGCCTGGTGGAGACTTCCTCGCCACGCGCCTGCTTTTCGACCGGCAGCGACTCGCCCGTCAAGGCCGCTTGTTGAATATAGAGATCGCGCGATTCCAGAAGGCGCGCATCACCCGGGACCAGGTCTCCAGCCGACAGGCGCACAACGTCGCCGGGGGCAACATCGCTTCGCCGAAGTTCCCGCCACTTCCCGTCCCGCAGCACGCCGCTAACGAACTCACCGCCTCGGCTGCGGCCTGAGTCTGATTGTGAACGCTCACCCTGTCACCTCACTTCGCAAGGAGTTGCTGGTCCAGGCTCGCCACGAGCCGATCGATGCTCTTTTGGACTGCATGACTCATTTCCACAACTACCGAGTTCACATTGCGCGCTTCGACTGCCAGAGTCTCATCTGCCTCGCCAGTCCACACGGTGGCGTCCGTTCGCCGATCAACCAGCTCGGCCGATAGCTTCGCTTCCACCCGGACACTGCCTCCGTAATCGATCTCTTCCAGCCGTTCGATCCGGCCGCTCAACAGGTAGTCCTGCCGGCTCTGACCGTCATATGGTTTTACGAACGAGAACAACCGCGAGAAGCGGAGTGAATCGATCACTGCCGTGGTCACCGTCGAAGCGGGATCGGCGGCCCAGCGGTGATAATCGTAGAAGCCAATTTCCGCCGGACCTTGCCGGTACACAATCCGCCCTTGCCGCAGGTATTGCGGAGTTTCGAAACGGCGTACCGCCAACGTGGCCGGCAGGGGCGTATCACTCACCGCCGGTCCTGGCGCCGGAGGGATTTCCAGCGCGTAGTAGTGCGGATACAGGATCTTGCCCCCGCAACCGGCCATCAGCAGGGTTAGCACGCTCGCGCTCGCCAGAGTCTTCGTCATGGGTTTTGGGGAACCTTCCGGTCCTTCGGCTGCTTGATCCGTATCAGACTCCATGGACGCTCCTTCACGGACTCCGTCAGGTCGTTCAGGTTGTCAGTAGCCATACGAACGTTCTCGAGCGTGTCGGTAATGTTTTGATCTTTCGCCCGCATCGCCGCCTGCAGATCGGCGATCATACTACGCGCCTGATCGAGCGTCTTCTGCGCTTCGGCAAGGTCCGTCCGCAGGGGATCGCGGACCGCAGTGATGGTCTGGTTGGCGTTGGACACGGTTGCGTTCACGTTGTCCACGGCGGGACCCATCTTTGCCATCAGGCTATTCGCGTCATTGGTCAGCTTTACAACCTGGTCGCTGATCTGGTCGATCTTCGGTGAGATGCGCGTCACCATGGCATCGGCGTTGGTGAGAATCTCCGATATGTGCTGCTGATTCGGCTTGCCCGAGACCTCGTTCAGATTGGCGATCAGTTGCCGGGCGTCGACTGTAACCTCGTTCACGTCCGTATGTACCGCCTCGAGCAGTGTCTGCGCCGAATCGGCGAGGGCTACGATTTTGCGCTCGGTATCGTCTATGCTGATGGTTTCCAGCGACGGGATCACGCTATTGGCCGCCAACCGGGACGCGTCATTCGATCCCATGCTGATGGAGATGCACGGACTGGTAATCACGGTCACCGATCCAAGCTTAGCCACGGACTTGGCGTTCAGCGGCGTGCCCTGCCGGACATCCATCAGAATCTCAATCCGGGTTGGGTCCTGCGAGTCGGGCCGCACGGCGGTCACCTGGCCTACCTTGATACCGCCAAACAGGACGTCCGCTCCCTCTTCCAACCCACCCGCATACCGCAGGTACGTCCGGTAGGGAGTGCGCGCTCCCTTGATCTGCGCGTTGCTTACATGATAGACCGTTGCAAGGAATATCGCCGCAAAGACTATAACGAAGGCACCGACTATGGCTTCCGTTTTCATTTTTGCCCTCCTGCCATCCCCGCCAATTCTCGAAAATGGTCCTGAATAGCGGTGCTTTCCGCAATGGGATCGGCAACCCGGTCCAGAAATTGCCTGATGCGTGGATGGGTGCTGTGCTGGAACGCATCCTTGGTATCCACGGCGATGAGCGATCCTTTGTATAGCATCGCCACACGGTCGGCGACACGGAAGGCACTTGCCAACTCATGGGTCACGACCAGGATGGTCATGTGGAAGGCGCGCTTCAAGATCAGGATCAGTTCGTCCAATCCAGCGGCGACAATCGGGTCCAGGCCCGCCGACGGTTCATCGAAGACCAAAATCTCGGGGTCGAGTGCGGTAGCCCGGGCGACGGCCGCGCGTTTTTTCATGCCCCCGGACAATTCCTGGGGCATCTGTTTGGCGGTTTGACCCAAACCCACGGCGGCGAGTTTCATGTAAGTCATGATTTCGATGACGGGGTCGGCCAGATTGGTCAATTCGTGCAGAGGCAGGGCGATATTTTCTTCGATGGACATCGCATTGAATAAGGCACACTCCTGGAAGGCCACGCCCATGGTGCGCCGGATGTCCCTGAGTTCCTTCGGCGAGCAGCGATTGATATCGACGCCCCGCACCCGAACCGTGCCGGAAGTGGGCCGCTCCAGTCCGATGATATGCCGCAGCATGGTGGTCTTGCCGGAGCCGCTGCCGCCGAGCAGCGCCATCACTTCGCCCGCTTCAATGTTCAGGCTCACGCCATCCAGCACACGATGGTCCCCGTATTGGACCGTCAAGCTCTCGACTGAAATCGCGGGGTCTGCCATATACTACCCCTTGCGCACCAGATAGAAGATCGCCGTGAAAAACACGTCGGCAAGGATCACAAGAAACGTCGACCAGACTACGGCGGAAGTTGCCGACCGCCCTACCGCGTCCGGCCCCCCTCGCGTTCTGAAGCCTTCCAGGCACCCGACGTTGACGATGATAATCGCGAACACCAGGCTCTTCAGCAGCCCGGTGAAAACGTCGCGCAGTTCGATCGAATTGGCGACATATCGCAGATACATGGGGAGCCTGATGTTGGTGGTGATGAACATAAACCCGGCGCCA
>JBEKPK010000187.1:0-10834 GCA_049520795.1 Bryobacteraceae bacterium | reverse complement strand
CGCGGGCGTGAAGACGTCTACGCCGAGCGTTGGCGCATGAAGGACGGCCATTGGGGATACCGCCCGGCAGGCCGGAAGAACTGGGAGGCGGTACTTGCCAGCGAACCCGGGGACCGCAAGAAAGTCGACCGGCAAACCCGGATCCTCTACCCGCTGACCGATGAAGCCATCCGGCTGCACCTATCCGGCAAGGCGACGGTCGGGATTTATCCGCTGCTTTTGGATGAAACGTGCTGGCTGCTCGCCGCAGACTTTGACAAGGCAACATGGCAGGAAGACGCGTTGGCTTTCGTGGCTACGTCCAAGCGCTTGGGGCTGTCTGCATATCTGGAGAGATCGCGCTCCGGCAACGGCGGTCACGTGTGGATCTTCTTCGAGCATCCGATACTTGCTGCTATCGCCCGCAAGATGGGCTGCGCGATTCTGACCCGGACTATGGAGCAGCGCCACCACTTGGGATTGGATTCCTACGACCGCTTCTTTCCGAACCAGGACACCATGCCCAAAGGTGGTTTCGGCAACCTGATCGCGCTGCCGCTTCAGTGGATGCCGCGACAGGGTGGCAATAGCCTGTTTGTTGATGACAAGCTCCGCCCGTATCCGGATCAGTGGCAACTGCTGGCATCGGTCCGCCGTGTCCCGGCCGACCAAGTCGAATGGACAGTCAACGACGCCACTCGTCGTGGCCAAGTACTGGGAGTGCGGGCGTCGATTTCAGACGCCTACTCCGAAGAGGAGCCCTGGACTCTGCTGCCGTCGAGAAGAAGAACGGAGGCGCCGATTCAAGGTCCGTTCCCAGAGACCGTTGAGATTATCCGAGGCAATCTCGTTTTTGTACCGAAGGACAGACTGCCCGAAGCCATGCTAAACCGGATCATCCGCCTCGCTGCCTTCCAGAATCCGGATTTTTACAAAACGCAGGCGACGCGGCTTTCCACCTGGGATAAACCCAGAATCATCTCCTGCGCTGAGGAGTTCGCCCAGCACGTTGCGTTACCACGCGGCTGCCTCCAGGATGTCAGCGGTCTTCTGAAGGAGTACGGAGTCCGGGTATCCGTTCGAGACGAGCGCTGTGCCGGCAAGCCGATTGACGTGAAGTTTCAAGGCGTTCTGCACGACGAACAGGCTGACGCCGTCCGCCAAGCGCTATGTCACGACGAGGGCGTGCTTTGCGCCCCAACTGCCTTTGGCAAGACGGTCGTGGCATCGAAACTGATCGCCGAACGTGGCGTCAGCACTCTCGTTTTGGTACACCGCCGGCAGTTGCTGGATCAATGGCGCGAGCGCTTGGCCGTGTTTTTGGATCTTCCCACAAAGGCAATCGGGCAGATCGCCGGCGGCAAAGTATCCCGTACCGTGTGCATTGATGTGGCCCTGCTTCAGAGCTTGCAGCGGAAAGGCGAAGTGAAGGACTTTGTCGCCGACTACGGGCATGTCATTGTCGACGAATGCCACCACGTTTCGGCTTTCAGCTTCGAGCAGATCATGAAGCAGGTTAAGGCCAAATATGTGCTTGGCTTGACTGCGACGCCCACCCGCAAGGACGGCCACCATCCGATCATATTCATGCAGTGCGGCCCGATCCGGTTTAATCTCAGCGCGCGCGATGCCGCCAAGCGCTCACCTTTCCGGCACTTGGCGATGCCGAGATATACCGCTTTCCATGCGCCGGCAGATGCGGCCGAGTTCACGATTCACGACGCGTATGCCGCGCTCGTGACCGACGCAGAGCGCAATCATCAGATCATTGCCGATATTCTCGAAGTTGTCGGCGCAGGCCGAACGCCACTGGTGCTCACCAGCCGCAAGGAACATTTGGAGCGCTTGCTTGCGGGCCTGTCGGACATTGAGCACGTGATCACATTAAAGGGCGGCATGGGCAAGAAGCAGCGTCAAGCAGCCGCAGAGAAACTTGCCTCCATTCCAGGCGGAATTCCACGGGTGATCCTCGCCACCGGAAGCTACATTGGCGAGGGCTTTGACGATTCACGGCTTGACACACTGTTCCTGACCATGCCGATTTCGTGGCGCGGCACGCTGCAACAATACGTGGGCCGCCTGCATCGGATTCACGATGGCAAAAAGGTCGTTCGGGTTTACGACTACGTGGATGCGAATGTTCCGATGCTCGCGCGGATGTATGAGAAGCGGCTCAAAGGATATCGCGCCATCGGGTACGAACTGGAAGGCGAGCCCGACAACGACGCGAATGTGTAGACGGCGGCCCTCGGCGGGGAGGACAAAAGGGACATCAGGCGGCGCGAGGCCACTGTAGATAATTTTGTAGCTGCTCAAATCCTCCGAGTTCAACAGGGCTCAACAGGCTTCAACCGGATGCCCGTATCTCATTGAAACGTAAGTAATTGAAAACAAGGCATCTTCGGGAGAGGCCGGAAACCGCCTTGGGCGCAGGGGGTCGGGCGTTCAAATCGCCCCACCCCAACCAATAGAATCAATCAGTTACGAGCTTTGTCGGAAACTCCGAAAATCACGCTGTAGATGATTTTGTAGCTGTTACTTCCCTCAAGATTCAACAACCGGGTCAATCAGAAACGGTAATCGAGTTCAAATCTCGGATGTCTGGCCCCGCTGACGCGTGGGTCGAATTCGTAAAGGATCGAAAAAGGCGAACCGTCGCGCAACCCCTCGAACCTATTGCAGCGCTTCAGGAACCCCTTCCAAAAAGTGCGGGGAAAGTTCTGTTTCTCCTTGACAAGCCCTTATCATGGACGTCCCCGGTTTCGCGCTGCGGTACGCATCGCGCAAACGGTACAGCACGCTGCCTTTGATCTGGAACTCCTGGTGCAGGGCGCTCACGCTTTCCCCATCGACAATCCGGCGCGCCACGCCCTCCTTGAACTCCCTGGTAAAGACACGGTTCTTTCCGGACAACTTGGGTCCCCTCCCATTCAATGAAAATTGCCCCTAATTTCCGTGCCTCAATTTTGGGGTGCAGTCCCCGGTTTCCCCCGGTTTCCCGTCCCCGGTTTCCCCTTTTTTGAGCCGCGCCGGGCGCGGATTTGATATCGTTTTCTTTGGCTCCCTGCCAGCCTGCCGGACCCTGGGGGAGCGCGGGCCGTGGTTCCAACGGTTCGATCGCATCTCGGGGGGATCGCGTTGGAGCAAGCTGCGCGGCGTTATCTGGATCTCTTAAAGATTTGCCTTACACGGGCTGTGTTCCCCAACAGCTACCGGCCGGTGCTGACCCCTGGGATGCAGTGCAACTCCCTGATTCGATTCCTCTATTCCGCGTTCGACCGCTGTCTCCGCCTGGCGGGACTGGTATTGCTGCGACCGCTGGAGGCGTCAGTGCGCCCAGAAGGCAAAGACTGGCCCAGCGAGGCGGAGACCATGATTGGGCTGGTGCGCATGCAGAATCTCGAGGACTGCGTGATCGAGATCCTGGAGAGGGGCGTGCCGGGCGACCTGATGGAGACCGGCGTCTGGAGGGGTGGCGCGTGTATCTTCATGCGGGGGATACTGGCAGCTTTCGGGGACCGGGAGAGGGTGGTGTGGGCGGCGGATTCGTTTCAGGGGCTTCCTCGGCCGGATGGGCGATACCCGCAGGACCAGGGGGACAAACACTGGCAATTGGAGGACGCGCTGAGCGTTCCTCTGGCTGAAGTCAAGGCGAATTTCGCCCGTTACGGCCTGCTCGACAGGCAGGTGCGGTTCCTCGAGGGTTGGTTCAAGGACACCTTGCCGCGGGCGCCGATCGAGCGGCTTGCGCTGCTGCGTCTGGACGGCGACATGTACTCATCGACGATGGACTCACTGGAGCAGCTATACCCGAAACTGTCGTCGGCCGGATTCTTGATTGTCGACGACTACGGCGCCGTGCCGGCGTGCCGGCAGGCGGTGGACGATTATCGCCGGCGGAGCGGCATTGCCGAGCCGATGACGAGGATCGACTGGTCGGGGGTGTTCTGGAAAAAGCGGTGATTCGTCTGGTGGTGGTAGTCCCGGTCTACTCCAACTGGGAGGACACGGTGGAGTGTCTGCGCAGTCTGGCGGCGCAGACCAATCCCGGCTTTCGGGTACTGCTGGCGGACGACGGGTCGCCGTCTCCTCCGCCGGCGGAGATCAGGCAGCTCGATTTTGTCGACTATGTTCGGCATGCGCACTCCGGCTTCGCCGGCAACTGCAATCGCGCCGCCGAGGAAGCCATTTCCGGCGGAGCGACGCACCTTCTGTTTCTCAACAACGATACGGCCTTCGGGCGGGATTTCGTGGATGGCTGGCTGCGCGTTGCGGCGGCGATGCCGGACGCCATCGTCAGTCCCATAATCTACTGGTTCGGCAAGCCGGCTAAGATCTGGTTTTCCGGCGGCGCGCAAACGGTTTGGCTGCCGTTCTTCCGCCCGCGGCGCAATTATCACAGCATCACGGCGGTCGACGTGGCGTGCGGATGCGCATTGATGGCGACGGCCGAGGTGTGGCGCAAAGTGCGGGGATTCGACGCCCGCTACGTTACCTACTTCGAGGACCTCGATTTTACGCTGCGCGCCAAGCGGATGGGGTTCCGGACATATATCGACCCGGATCCCGCTTTGAGAGTCTGGCACAAGGCCGGCAGGTCTTTCGGGCGTATCGACTCCTGGAACAGGCACCGCCGGATGTTTTCTTCGTCGCTGATATTCATCCGCGCGCACTATCGCGGGCCAAGGAGGTATTTGATCCTGGCTCTGAAGGCTGCGCATCTGCTGGCGCTGGTTGCGCTGCACTTTCCGGATCTGCCGAACCCTCGGACGTTGTGGAAGTCCGTGACGGAGGGACTCTCGAGGTAGCTGGTCACATTGATTGACTGGAAGGCGGGTGGATAATGGACGGATTCACGGTGGCGCCGCAGCGCGTGCACGCGCTGGCGGAGGGCGTAGCGGGCTGGCTGAGCGGGGCCGAGGGCGATCTGCTGTTCACCCTAGCCCAGCGTTGCAGGGAGGGCTGCATCGTGGAGATCGGCTCGTTCGCGGGAAGGTCGACGACGTTCCTGGCGGCTGGGTCGGAAGCCGGCGCCCGCGTTGTGGTGTACGCCATCGACCCGCACATCGAACCGGAAACGGGCCAGAGCCGCTTTCCAGCGTTCCAACGGCAGATCGAGGCGGCGGGGCTCAGCCGGATAGTGCGCCCGATCGTGGGGACGTCCGTTCAGGCGGCGGGATCCTTCAACGAGCCCGTCGAGTTGCTGTTCATAGACGGCGCGCACGATGAGGAGTCCGTGCGGCAGGACTGGGAGCTGTGGGAGCCCCGAGTGCTTCCCGGCGGTTACGTCGCCATGCACGACACGCTGCGCTGGCCCGCGCCGAGCCATGTCGCCGAGGAGCGGATCATCGGGTCGAGCGCGTTCTTCCAGGCCGGGCTGGTGGATTCGATCACGTTCGGCCGAAAGTGCAGAAGCGGAGAGGAGCAGGGGCGGCGTCACCGGCGCTACCGGCTGCGCTTATTGAAATCGATCGGAAACCTGGTCGTCCGAATTCCGCTTCCAGCGTTGGCGAGAGCCGCGGGCAGCCGGCTAGTGCGAGCGTTGCAAAGCTGATCGCGCCTAGATGCGTCCGCTGGATTCCGGGCGGGTCCCGGCAACGGAGCCCAGTTCAACTGTCACGCGCCCGTGGTGAACCAGCACGCCGCGCGCGTACGCCGCCAGCCCGAGCGCGAAGGCAAGACCGCAGTAGAAGTAGTAGGCGAGAAGCAGGGGCACGGCGAGGAGCGAGAATCGCCAGCCGCGCCGGGAATGCAGAAACCGGTGGAACCGGTAGTTGAGGGCGGCAACCAGCGCCGGGATGCCGGCGGCGCCAACCAGCGCGGTGATCGGCGCCTGCCCGTGCGCCGCCTGCCACAAGCCGGCGCCGAGGAGAACGGCTAGCGGAGCGGTTAGGGCCACCGAAATCCGTTGGCTCCAGGCCAGGTTGAGGTCATCGGGCAGAAAGCGCGTACGCAGGATCAACTCCGTCCACGGAACCCCTCTTTGGAGCACGTCAGTCTTGACCAAACCCCAGAAGGTCCACTTTTTCAAATGGGTGCATTGAATCCTGGGATCGAGGACCAGCTTCCCGCCGGAATGCATCAGACGAAAGCCGAACTCGATGTCCTCGACCGACGGCCGCCGGTAGGACTCGTCCAGCCCGCCGTGCTGGCGGAACACGCTGCACTTGACGGCGCCACAGCCCCCCCAGAATGTAGCGGCCCGCGCCTTCCCACTATGGTGCATGTAGGAATGCATAAGGTTCTTGAACTGGGAGACTGAGCTGGGGTCGGCCGGTGAGTCGTCGTAGGAACCTATCACGGCGTCCAAGTCCGGGTCCTGGCTGAAGCGGTCGGCGATGCGCCGCAAAACGTCCGCATGCACAGCCACGTCGGCGTCCAGGAAGACCAGGATGCGGCCGGTGGCGGAGGCGGCTCCGAGATTGCGTGCGCGCGCGGGGCCGAATCGCCCCCTTGTGGAGAGTACTGTGTAGCCGAGGCTCGCGGCAATCTGGCCGGACCCGTCGCTGGAGCCATCGTCGACAACGATGCACTCCACAGGCTCGAAGCGTGCCCGCTCCAAGGCCGCGAGACAGGCGGTGAGGCTGGAAGCCCCGTCGAAAACTGGCACAACTACCGAAATTCTCATGCGAATCCCGGCGCTGACCGGGCGTTCAAGCCTAACCAATGCTAGCATGAACTGTGCCGAAAATTACGTTCTCGCGAGACCGCTTGGTACTGGCGCCTATCGGTCTTTGGGACTGGTGAGAGCCACCGAATGAGGTGGCGCTCCAGGTTCGGCCTTTTCTGTTTGTGCCTCTGTTTGGTTTTGGCGATCCAATGGCGCGGCGCGGCGTTTCGCGGCGAGTTTGGAGGGTCGGCCGACGAACCGGCGCACTATATAACCGGGCTGATGGTCCACGACTATCTCGCCGCCGGGCTGCCGTCCGGTCCGTTGGAGTACGCGCGGTCCTACTACCGGCACTATCCGAAAGTGGCTCTCGGCCATTGGCCCCCGCTTTTTTATGTGGTTCAAGCCGTTTGGGAGCTTGTGTTCGGCCCTTCCCGCGTCTCTCTGATGATTCTGATGGCGGTGATCGCCGCGGCGCTGGCGACGGTTCTGTGCGATTGGGCCAGCAGAGAATACTCCTTGGGGGCTGGCATCTGCCTGGCTGTACTCCTGGTGACGCACCCGGCGATTGCGGAATACAGCCGCATGGTGATGGCGGAAACGCTAATGGCCCTGCTGGTTTTGCTCGCTGTACTGGCATGGGGTTCTTACCTGGAAACGGAGCGGTGGCAAGCGGCCGCTTGGTTCGGCCTGTGGAGCACTCTGGCCCTGCTTACAAAGGGTACCGGCATCGCACTGGCGTTAGTGCCCCCGCTGTCGGTGCTGCTCTCCCGGAGATGGCGGCTGGTGAGCCGCTTCTCGTTCTGGCTTCCGGCCATCCCGGTGGTCGCCTTTGCCGGGCCGTGGTACTTATTGGCGCCGGACGCGCAACACGAGTCGGTCGCGCGGTTTGGCGGTCTCCAGTTCATAGGCTCCCGGATCCTGGGCACCCTGGCCGGTTGGCAGCGGATGCTGGGGGTGGTCCCCGTGCTTGCCGGCATGGCCGGCATGCTGCTGTGGGGCATCAGAATCCGCCGGGGCGCTCCGGGGGCCAGATGGCTAGCCGGCGCCTGCATTCTCGCCAGCGCTTACATCTGCCGCCTGCTGGTCGGAGCCTGGGAGGAACGGCACCTGCTCACCACCCTGCCGGTGTTGTTCATGTTTGCCTGGGCGCCGGTGGCCTGGCTGTTTTCGGTTCCATTGAAGTCCCTCCACCAGCGTATGAAGTCCATTCTGGCGGGCGCTGTGACGACGGTTGTGGCGGCAGCCAACATCTACGCCCTTCCGCCCACGCCGCAATTCGGGTTCGCCGAGGTGGCCCAACACCTGGCGTCGTCCGCGCCGTTGCGGGACGAGGTCTTTCTGATCTGCTCCGATGCCTCCGGGGAGGGCATGTTCATCTCGGAAGTGGCCATGCGCGAGAAGCGGCCAGGACACGTGATCCTGCGGGCATCGAAGGTCCTGGCCAGCATGGACTTTATGGGCTGGCGCTATCGGTCGTTGTTTGACGGCCAGGAGAGCGTGCTGCGGTATCTCGAGAGCGTTCCTGTGGGCATCGTGATCATCGACGACGCCGCGCGCGAGAGGCCGCACGGCAACTTGCTGGCAAAGAGTATGCGCGATCATCCGGAGAAGTGGGAACTGGAGTTGCGCTACCCGCCGAGCCGCCCGGCGTCGCGCCAGTACGGCGAGATTCTCGTATACCGCTCGGCCGGTCTCCCGCCGCCGCTCACCAGGCGATCCGAATGAGCGACACGCCATGCAGGGGCAATGGGAACTCCAGGTGAACGCGGCCGTCCTGAGCGCTTACCCACCGCGGCGACTCTAGCAACTGAAGCTGCCCGGCGCGCTCCAGCAAGGCATACTGTTCCGGGGTGGGCTGCGGCGGCGATCCGATCTGCTTCCAGAACTCGAACGAGTTGCTGTAACGCTCGTCCACGCGGAAGTGCTGCACCAGCGCCCGCCCGGGCGGCAGGCCTTCGACAACCAGGTCGATGGCGGCCGCCGGCCCCGGCCTCTCGGAATCGTGATAATTCGAGACCAGGATGGCCGCCGAGCGATCGCCGGCGCTGGCCATGGCATGCACGTCGGGCTTCCCCTTGACGCCGGATGCCAGCATGTCTTCGAGAGACGCCGCCGCCCGATTCTCCACCGCGAGCCGGTCCCCGGTCATCATGCCCAGCATGCGGAAGACGTTCAAAACGGGCTTGTCGATTCCGTTGGTCGCCAGATCGCGGAATCCGTCGAAATAGGGCTGATCCTCGAATTCGAACGCCCATGTGACGGCGCCCAGCAGGTTCACTCCGTATTTCGCCGCCAGGTCCAGATGCCGCGGCATGACGGCGGCGGTGTAACTCGCATACATGACTCCGTTGCGGTACGCGTTCTGAGGATAGACGCGGGAAGAACACGCGGCGCACCCCTCCGGATCGGACTCGCCCACGATCACCGGGCGCTCCTTCAACTCGGGATATGAGGCGACCATCTCAAAGCCCTTGGCCAGGTCGCGAAGCTGGTTCTCGATCCCCATGACCACGCTGCCCTCGACGAACTTCGGCGACCCTTTCGCGTGGAAGCTGACGAAATCGAGCGGCGCGCCCGTCTTGCCCGTCGCATAGTTCTTGCCATGGAGCGCGTGGTCGAGGAAGTTCCGCAGGAATGCCGCCGCGCTGGCGCTGGCCGGCCCGGTGGAATCCGGTCCGCCGATCCGAGCCGCGGGAATCGCTCGTCTCACCGCGTCAGCCGAGTAGTCGTAGAGCTTGTGGTACTCTTCCGGGGTTCCTTTCCAGTAGCCGCCATTGGGCTCGTTCCAAACCTCCCACAGCCACGATTCCACTTCGGCTTTCCCGTATTTCTCCACGCAATGTTGCGCCCACCGGTAGACTAATTCCGCCCACTTGCCGTAGTCTTTGGGCGGATAGGCCCAGCCGGTATAGATGTCGCCGTAGTTATCGCCGGGCTTCCAATTGTGGCGATAGGGCTGCGGCCGGGAAGAGAGAGCCTCGGGCATGAATCCGATCTGAACCAGCGGCTTCATGCCCCGCTCGACATAGGTATCGAAGATCCGGTCTATGATGGTCCAGTCGTACACCGGCCGGCCGGCCGCGTCTTCCGTGTAGGCATTGGTCGAGCCCCACTTGAGCGCGGGTGCGCCATCGCCCGTGACCAAGAGGCTGTGGACGCGGACATATACCGGCACGGGGCTCAGCGCCGAGAGCTCCGACAGCAGTTTCCTGCCATCCTTCATATAGGTATAGTTGGGCTCGTCATGGCCGAAGAACGACCAGATGGGACCCAGCGGCCCGATGCGCTTCCCAATATCCACCCGCTCCGCGACCGGCTGGGCGGTGGCGGACGATGCCATCCCCAAGCAGATGCCGAACCAGGCCCAAAAGAGTCTCTTCATAAAATTGGACGCGATTCCTAAAGCCACAATATCATTCCGGGCAGGCGTCCCTGGCATTGCCGCGTTCCAGGGATGCCACGCCTGGAGGGGCCGCAACGGTATAAGCTGTGGGAGGAGGTCCACCATGGCAACTGGTATTCGTGGAGCCGCGGCATTACGCGCGGCGCTGGCATTTTTGGTTTTCGCGTTGGCCGTTCCCGCCCAGGAAGGGCGGCCCAACCCGCATCCCACTCTGGCGATCGGTTCCGCGGCGCCGGATTTCTCTCTCCCCGGCGTGGATGGAAAGACCCACAAACTGGGCGACTACAAGGACCCGGTGCTGGCCATTCTGTTCATCTGCGACCACTGCCCCACGTCCCAGCTCTACGAGGACCGCATGAAGAAGCTGGTGGACGATTACAAAGCCCAGGGCGTGGGTTTTGTGGCCATCGAGCCCAACGACCCCAAAGCCATTCTGCTCTCGGAGCTGGGTTACACCGACGTCAGCGACAGCCTCGATGAGATGAAGATCCGCGCCGAGTACCGGCGCTTCAACTTCCCCTACCTCTACGACGGAGAGACGCAGTCGGTGTCGCAGGCCTACGGGCCCAAAGCCACGCCGCACATATTCCTGTTCGACAAAGAGCGCAAGCTGCGCTACGAGGGGCGCATCGACGACAGCCAGCGCGAATCCCTGGTGAAGACGCAGGACGCGCGCCGGGCGCTCGACGCCATGGTGGCGGGCAAGCCCGTGCCGGTTCCCAGCACGCCCGCGTTTGGCTGCTCCACCAAGTGGAAATCGAAGATCGACAGCCAGCTCGCCGAGATGAGGCGCATTGAAGCCGAGCCGGTGCGGGTGGAAATGGCTACCGCCGACGATC
>JBEKPK010000186.1:0-10841 GCA_049520795.1 Bryobacteraceae bacterium | reverse complement strand
GCCAGGTAGAGCGAGAGGGCGTTGTTCGCCAGGTCGGGCGATACCTGCCCGGGGCCCACGAAGGCCGCCAGGAACAGCGCCATCACGCTCTGCCAGCCCAGCAGATTCTGGAAGAAGGTCACGTTGATGGAAATAACCCGCGAGGCGTTTTGCACGTTCAGCAGCCGCAGCGCGCTGTCGTTATGCGCCACGTAGATCAGCAGCGCGCAGATCAGCGGATAGATGAAGGTGGCCACGTAGAACAGGGAGATGAAGCGCGAGCGGCGCAGGTCTTCAAACGCATACCGCGGGATCGTGAAAAGCCGCGACCAGGAAGGCGTCAGCTCGCCCTCATAAGGCCGGTACGTCTTCTTATACACGGCCATTGGCGGTCTCCATGGCTTTGAGGAAGATATCTTCGAGCGAATCGCGCTTGTGATTTAACCGGCGGATCTGCACGTTCTGCGCGGCGGCCACTTCGTAAAGGCGCCGGACTTCCAAACCGTCGGGCAGCACCAGCTTGACGCGCCCCTGCGCGCCGGGGGCGGTCTCGCATCCCAGCTTCTCCACCGCCTCGAGAAAACAGCCGCCGTTCTCGCCGCGTGTTTCGATTTCCAGAAAGCGGCGGTTCGAGCGGCGCTCTTCCTCCAGGTTGCAGAACGCCGCAATGGCGCCGTCCTTCAGAATCAGGACCTCGTCGCAGCACTCTTCCACATCGCGCAGCAGGTGCGAAGAGAGGATCAGCCGCAGATCGCCGCGATCCCGGATCTCCCGAATAAGCTGGATCATGCGCGCGCGCTGCGGCGGATCGAGGCCGTTAGTGGGCTCGTCCAGAAACAGCAGCTTGGGCCCGTGCGCAATGGCCTGCGCCAGTTTGGCGGACTGCTTCATGCCCAGCGAATACGTGCCCAGCGCCCGGTACCGGACTTCGCCCAGGCCGACGTAGAAAAACGCCTCGTGGGCCCGTTCGAGCGCGTGCTCCCGCGGCAGCCCGGCCAGCTCCGCCATCAGCCGCACAAAACGCACCCCGCTCATGCCCGCGATGAAAGCGTCGTTCTCCGGCATGTAGCCGATCAGGCTGCGCACCTGGCGCGCATGTGTGCGTATATCTTGCCCGAAAACCCGCGCGGTTCCCGAATAGGGCCGGTGGAAGCCCAGCAGCGTGTTCAGCAGCGTCGACTTCCCTGCCCCGTTGGGACCCAGCAGGCCGATGGATTGCCCGGTGAGCGAGGCGTTCAGCTTCTTGAGGATGGCTCGCTCGCCGAAGCGCACCTCCAGATTGTCCAGTTGGATGACCGGGTCCATTCTATTGCCGATACGCAGGCCGGCGTCCGGGAGTTCCCAGGAACTGCCCCAGGGGAAGTGCGCTGCCGGCGATTCCCAGCAGGCTTTGGTGGGCGAAGCTGTCGGGGCTCATCCCCATCATGTTCCCCGCGCCGGCGATGGTGACGCGATCCTGCTCGCCGTAGGCGGCTATGAAAGAGGGCTGAAGATTGCCCAGGTTGCCGAGCGGGTTGGCGCCACCGTTTGACTGTGGCGCCAGAGATCCCAGCATCCCAATCAGGGGGCCCAGCGTGGAGCCCAGGTTCTGGTAGATAACCGCCGAAAAGTTGGCGTAGTGATCGCGCGGCATCAGCGACACGAACTTTGTGGAGCGCGCGATGGAAGTGCGCGCGGCCCTGGCCTGGAGCGCCTGGGAAACGATGGCGCGCGACGGGCCGGCGATCAGATAACCATCCGCGTAAGTGAAGTGCGCCTCGGTCAGCGGGTTTGGGTCGGCCGCGCCGATCATGTAGTACACGCGGCCGTCCACGGTCTCCTCGGAGGTCCGCAGCGGCTTGCCGCCGGATTTCGCCGATTCCGCGCTGTAAATTGCCACCAGCTTCTGAATCGTGGCCTCAAAACGCGGCGGATCGTAAACCTCGGCGATCAGCTTCCAGGAAGGCGTGGGAAACATGGGACCGTCGATGGCCAGCGCAAACTCGCCCCCCAGCGCGGCGCCCAGATCGTGGCGCACGTCCAGGCCGTCCTGCCGTTGCACGTCGTCCAGGGCCTTCCCCGCGTTCTCCGTGGAGCGTTGTTCGAGCCCCAGCAACTCCTCCACGATCGCCACCGGGCTCTTCACCACGAAGGCCATCAGGAAGGTGGCGTCGGGGGAAACATAATCGAGCGACCCCATCGGCGCCGGCGGCGCGAGCCATGCGGCGATGCCGGTGCGCGGCCCATCGAAACCGATGGTGGCGCGGCCTTCCGCGTGGTCGTTGACGCGCCGCTCCTCCCTCATGATGTAGCGCACGCCCTCGGATGGAGCGCCCACGCGCTGCAGGTCCGTGCAAAACACCGTACCGGCCCCGGACTGCTGGGCTTCCACCAGGCGGGCATAACACGGCGAACCCTGGAAGCCGCCCTGAGCGGCGTCCATCGAACGGACCAGAGCGTCCACTGCGGCCGGCGCGCCAAATACAGCCATCCCGGGACGTTCCTCGACGGCCAGCGGCAGACCCTCGCGCTTCAGGAAATCGCGAAGCCCCGGACGCCTGGTGGTGGCCAGGAAAACGGGCGGCTGGAATTCGCCATTCTTACCCGGAACCCCCACCAGGGCGACTTCGCCCAGGTACTCGCTCGCAGCTTGCAGCTTGCCAAGCATGGGGGCGGCGTCGCCGGAGAGCCAGGCGCGCAACTGCGGGTTCTGCGATACCTGCTGCCGCAGGGCGGCCTGCGCATCGTTCAGAGACCCCGCTACGTCGGGCAGGATTCCGAAAAACACGGTGTTGGCCGGGGCATATTGCAGCAGCGGGCTGACGCGGCCGGCGCCGGGCTTGCCGGCAGCCGCTCCCAAACGCTCGCTGCTGCGGCTCCAGGAGATATCGTATTGAATCGGGGCCTGCTCCAGGTTCGGCCCGGACACGCTCTGGTCGCCGGGATGCAGAATCTTGTCCTGGTTGTCCTGGGACACATGAACTTCGCCCTGAATCACCGAGACGCGCGAGCCTTTCACCCCCGCGTTGACGCTGAAAACGGTGCCCGTGACCGCCACCCGGCAATCCGCGGTGGCCACGTAGAGATGGCCCGAGCTCCGCCTGGCCGCTTGGACGATCACGTTGCCGCGCCCCAGGTGGACGACGATGTCTTTGCCGCTCCGCGACGTGGAAAACTCGGCGCGCTCGCGCATTTCCACCGTGGAACCGTCGCTCAGATGAATCACCGCTTCCGAATCCTTGGCGGTGCGTATGTCCACCCCGTCCGGCAGGTCCGCGCCGGCCGCCAGCGGATGAATCCCGGCCGGCGAGATCTCGTAGAGCGCGCCGTTCACCGTCTGGATGAACGCCCGCCCGGAGCCATGGCCGTACTGGTCGATGGCTACCCAGATCAAAACACCGGCCGCGATGGCCCCGGCGGCGGCCGCCCAGCGCAACCCGTACCGCGGCCGGCGCGCCGCGCTCTGCGCGGCTTGCGGGCCGGGAAACGCCAGCACCTTGCCTTCGTACGCGCGGCGGCAGGCCACGCACTGGTTCAGGTGGTCTTTCAGCAGCAGGGCGCGCGCCTCGTTGAGGCGGCCGGCGCGATAATCGGAGAATAAGGCCTGAAAATCGGCGCACCCGCGGATGGGCTCGGCCGGCTTCGGCCCGGCGGTCTCCGCCAGGCGCGCCCACACGCGCGCGGCGGCGGCCTCCACCACCGCGGCGTCGGGCGATTCGTCGCGAATCTCCATCACGGCTCGCTCCAGGGCGGGATCCATGGGACTGATTTCGGGGGTCATGCTACTCCTCCCACGTAGGAACGGTACTCTTCCTGCAACCGGACGCGCGTGCGCGAGATGGTCACCGCCACCGTGCCGGGGGTGGTGTTCAACAGGCGCGCGATCTCGGGGTTTTCCTTGCCCTCGAAGAACCGCAGGACGAACATTTGCGCGATCCGCGGATTCAACCGCGCCAGCGCCCCGCGCAGCCAGTCGCGGATTTCACCCGAACCGTGGGCGCGCTCGGGCGACCGGTGCGGCGATTCGGCCAGCACCGGCTCCAATTCGTCGAGCGGCACGTTGCGCACGTTCTGACGGGCGCGCATCAGGTCCAGGGCGGCGTTCACCGCGGCCCGGTGCAGGAAACTGGCGACATTGTCCACCGGGTCCGCCTCCGGATCCCGTTTGAGCATTCTCAGGAAGACGGTTTGCAGCACGTCTTCCGCGTCGCCCGCGTTGCCGGTAATGCGGTAGGCCGCCCGGAACACCATGGCGTGGTGCTCGCGGAAGATCCGCTCCAGATCCGCGGACTGGTTGGCCGGCTCCATAAGTTGAACGGCGTGCGCTTTCATCCTAGCAGGCTCTTCGCCAACCAGGACGTTGGGGCCAGGCCCGAATTAGCGGCGGGGGCTGAGGAGCAAAGCGGACGCAGGCGGGATGCGTCGCAAACGGCCTAGCCAGGTTCCCAGGCGTCGCGCCCGCGGCCGCAAGAGCGGCGTGCGTTTTTCCTTGCAATTTAGCGTTTATCACTATACGCTATAAACGTGATCCGTTCGTTTCGGGACGCCGAAGCCAGGAAGCTGTTCGACGACGAGTTCTCCAGGAAATATCGGGCCATCGAACGGGTCGCCCAGCGGAAACTCACGGCGCTTGACGAAGCGGAAACCCTGCAGGATCTGGGCGCGCTCCCCGGCAACCACCTGGAAGCGCTCAAGGGCGACCGGAAGGGGCAGCACAGCATTCGCATCAACGAACAGTATCGCCTCTGCTTTGTGTGGGCGGATGGCGACGCGACCGACGTGGAAATCGTGGACTATCATTAGAGCGGAGAACCCTATGCCAAAGCTCCTCGCGCCGATTCACCCTGGAGAAATCCTGCTGGAGGACGTGCTCAAGCCACTGAATATGAGCGTGAACCAGCTCGCCAAATCGCTGGCGGTGGATGCCGCCCGTCTGAACGAGATCGTGCGCGGCCGGCGCGGAATCACCGCCGATACGGCCCTGCGGCTCGCGCGATACCTCGGGACCACGCCGGAATTCTGGATGAAGCTCCAGGTGCATTACGAGCTGCGCGTGGCGCGGCAAACCAGGCTCAAGGACATCGAGCAGGCCGTTCAACCGCGGTCCGAAGCCGCGTAGGGCCGGGCACGTCCGGCCCGCGCTACTCCTTCCAATCCTCCGCCAGCCTAACCAGCGTCCGCACGGGAATGCCTGTGGGCCCTTTGGCCAGGTACGGCTTGGAATCGTCCAGCCAGGCGGTCCCCGCTATATCCAGGTGCACCCAGGGAGTCTCCTCGGCGAATTCCTTGAGGAACCAAGCCGCTGTAATGGCCCCTCCCCACCTTCCGCCCACGTTGGCCAGGTCCGCGAAGGCGCTCTTTAAGTACTCCTTATAGTCGTCTTCGAGCGGCATGGGCCAGGTACGTTCGCCGGAGGCGCGGGCGGCCTCGAGAACCCGGTCGCGCATGGCGTCGTCGTTGGCGAACAATCCCACATTCAAGTGCCCCAGCGCCACCACGATGGCGCCGGTGAGCGTGGCCGCATCCACTAAGTGCGTGCAGCCCTGCTGCCGTGCGTAGACCAGGGCATCCGCCAGAATGAGCCGGCCTTCGGCGTCGGTGTTGATCACCTCGATGGTCTTGCCGGACATGGCGGCCACGATATCGCCGGGGCGCTGGGCGCGCCCGCCGGGCATGTTTTCCACGCACGGGATGAAGGCCGTCACGGCCAATGCGGGCCGTATTTGGGCAATGGCGCGCATCGCGCCCAGCATGGCCGCGCCGCCCGCCATGTCGTATTTCATCTTTTCCATGCCGTCGGACGGCTTGATGGAGATGCCGCCGCTGTCGAAAGTGACCCCTTTGCCCACCAGCCCCAGATGGGCGCCCGACGCGGCTTGGGCCGGGCGGTAGCGCAGCACGATCAGGACGGGAGGCTCGGCGCTGCCCTGGGCCACCCCCAGCAGCGCCCCCATTTTGAGTTCCTCCATCCGTGTCCGGTCGAGGACCTCGCACTCCAGCCCGTATTCGGCGGCGAGCGAACGCGCGGCCTCGGCCACATGCAACGGCGTCAGGCGGTTGGCGGGCTCGTTCACCAGGCCGCGAGCGTAGTTTTGAGCTTCGGCCACAATGCGCCCGCGTTCCACCGCATCCTCCAGAGCGGATCCCTCCGGCGCCACCACTGCAAAGGAATCAACCGTCTTTTTGTCGTTGTCGGTCTTATAGCGGTCGGGCTCGAAGCCGCCCAGAATGGCCCCCTCCACCGCGGCGTCGGCGAAGTCTCCGGACGCGTGTTCCGCTCCGAGTTCCATGGCGATGTTCTTGACCGCTATGGACTTCAGCCGCCGTACCGCCGCGCCTGCCAGCTTCCGCATCTCGGCGGGGTCGAACTTCTCCGGCTTTCCGGCCCCTACCAGAAGCACCCGCGGAGAAGACACACCCGGCACGTGGTGCAATAGTGTCATCTCCAATGGCTTCCCGGCGATCTCGCCGGCGTCCAACAAATCGCCGGCCCCGAATCGCTCTTCCCTTCTTCCTTCGAATACCGGCACGACAACCGCGTCGGCCGCTACCTGTTCCAGAGGTTTCCGCTCGATCAATATCCGCATCATAATGAATTGTGACGGAAATCCACTCGCGCCGCAAACCGCGTACGGCGGGCCGCCGGTGCGAAAAAGATTCCAATTCTGGAAATGGCTGGGCCATTCCGCCCATTCGCACGTGCGGGCGGGCATGCGATCTATGGCGGCTATGTCGTTGTTTTTACACGCTCCCGGGATAGGGCTTGTGCTAGACTCAACAGAAGACCGCTTGGTGGCGTCTTTTCCATAAGCTGTAACGACGCGATATCTGCAAACGTCCAATAGACAGCGGTTTTCTCCAGTGTGGAGTACTGGTGGACTAAAATGGCTGACTTGGCGAATCCGAACAATACGTCGTCCAACTCTGGCGACAACCTATCGCGGCTTCTCATAACGCAATTGGAGGAGCCTTGGTATCACTCTTTGGTCCTGAGCGTCAGGGATCTGATCCACCCGTCCAAACTGCCACCTCTGCAAGTGACCTCCAAGCCGGTTGCGGTAGTTGGCGCGGATATTGAAGAGCCCTGGATTCGCTCGCTGATTCAGAACATCAAGGACATCATTCACCCGCCCGTAATGGCGCCTCTTGAGGTGACCTCGAAACCGATACCGGTGAAGGACATCTGGGGGTTGTACGGCCGGCAGAAAAAGTCCTTCATGATGTCCACCGGGTTCCAGGTCGCGGTGGTGACCGTGGTGTTCGCGCTGGGCGTGTCCAGGCAGGGCCAGGACATGATCAAGAAGGTGGTGCCGATCTTCGCGCCATCCATGGATTTGACTCCGGCCAGTCCTCCCAAGAAGCAGATCATGCAGGGCGGCGGCGGCGGCGGCGACCGCTCCGCGCTACCGGCCAGTTTCGGTAAGCTGCCCAAGGCGGCGCTGAAGCAGTTTACCCCGCCGGTCGCGGTGTACAACAACGATAATCCCAAGCTGGCCATGGAGCCCTCGATTCTCGCTCCTCCGGATACGGTTCTTCCGCAGGTCAACTCCGACCACTACGGCGACCCGTTCAGCCATAGCGGAATCCTTTCCAATGGCACCGGTTCGAACGGCGGCATCGGATCCGGCAAGGGCGGCGGCGTCGGATCCGGTTACGGCGCCGGCGTCGGACCGGGCGAAGGCGGCGGCTTCGGCGGCGGCGCGTTCCGCGTGGGCGGCGGCGTCACCGCCCCCACTCTGTTGCAAAAGGTCGAGCCCGAATACTCCGAGGAAGCCCGCAAAGCCAAGCATTCCGGCACGGTGGTGCTCTACATCGAAGTGACCGTTGACGGCAGGGCCGACAACATTCGCGTGCAGCGCAGCCTGGGACTCGGATTGGACGAGAAAGCCATAGAAGCGGTGAAGAAGTGGCGCTTCAGCCCCGGCAAGAAGGACGGCAAGCCGGTTAGAGTGGCGGCCACCATCGAGGTCAATTTCCGGCTTCTGTAACCGATTTTCAGCCAAGCATTCGAGCGGCCCCAGTGGGATAAGCCTCCGGGCTTGTCAATCCGAGCACTGGGGCCGCTCTTTTTTTGTGGGGCAGGCGTTTTCGCCTGCCAACCCGAGCCATCATGCAGTACCAATAGTACCCATCCAACCCAAATGAACCGAGTTTAACGGCGCATGGTAGCAACTTCCTGTGCTTTTTCGTTCTTAGTCTATCGTGAGCGATCAGGCAACGCCACGATCGCACAGGAGGAAGGAACCATGAAATTCATCGGCATTATGATGGTGGCGGCGACCGTCGCCGCGATGGCGGCGATGGCGCAGACCAACACGGTCGGCCAGCGCCAAGAGAACCAGCAGGACCGCGTGGCGCAAGGCATCAGGAGCGGCCAGTTGACCGCGGGCGAAACCGGCAACCTGGAAACCAAAGAGGCGGCCATCAACCAGGAAGTGCACACCGACCGCACCTTGAACGGCGGCAAACTCACCAACCAGGAGAAGCAGACCGTCAACCGGCAACAGAACCAAATGAGCAGGCAGATCTACGCCGACAAGCACAACGCGGCCACCCAGGGCACGCCCAAGAGCGAGGTGGGCGCGCGGGCCAGGAACCAGCAGGAACGCATTGCCGGCGGCGTTGCCTCCGGCAAACTGAGCGCCGGCCAGACATCCAGGCTGGAGAAGGGCGAAACGGGCATTAACAAAGAGGTCAAGACCGACCGCTCGGCCAACGGCGGCAAGCTCACCGCGACCGAAAAGAAGCAGGTCAATCAGCAGCAGAACAAGATGAGCGCCAAAATCTACCGCGACAAGCATTAGCCTGAATCCCGAAGTTGGGCGCGTTGTATCAGGGCACGGCTTCAGCGCGATTACGCCTCCGACAACCTTCACTGCCTCCCCGAAGTTGGGCGCGTTGTATCAGGGCACGGCTTCAGCCGTGCCGCAAACGGGAATATCCAGGGCTTTAGCCCCTGTTTTTTCCTAAGGATGAGGGGGTTTGCGCCGCGGTTGCCAAACCAGGGGCTAAAGCCCAAGAAATGCTGCCTGGTCGGCACGGCTCAAGCCGTGCCCTGATACAAAGCCTGTTCTTTCAAGAAAATAGCCTGTGTAAATTCAGTTTGTCCGATGTTAACTTCGCAATTTAGAATTGGCCGCCGCTACCGCCCGATTTATTCGTCGACGTTTCGGGACCGGGCTTGCCCGCCCTTACGCAGCGCCGTTTTCGGGCGTCATCCCGTGGCACTCCTGGCAGGGGCAGATGCGCCGGAAGTGTTCGTAGGAATAAATCCCGGCATTGTGGCCGTCGTTCCAATTGATGCGAATGGCGTAGCGGCCTACCGGCTCGACGCTGAGCATGGCCGGCGCGGGTTGGTACATCTGAAAAGGATTGGGCGCCGCGCCATGCGCGCCGGTGCACCCCGCGCATGGGCATTGGTCGCGCAGCAACCGCAGGCTGTACTCGCTGCGGTGCCCGTCCTTCCAATCGATGATGATGCCCTTGGATTTCGAAATGGCGATGTGCTGGGGGTCGTTGGTCAATGGATTCGGCTCTCTCCTGTCATTATCCGGCGATGTGGGGCCAGGCTTCTAGCCTGCCGCCGGCTTTCCAGCCGGCGTTCCTCGACCCGGGTGAGACGCCGGGCAAAAGCCCGGCGGCAGGCTAGAAGCCTGGCCCCACAGGGGTCGCTTAGCTGTTCAGCCGTTCCACGTCCCGGACGCCGGAGATGCGGCGCATGGCTGAGACCAGTTTCTCGAGCTGCTTCTTGTCCCGGACGTCCACCGTCATCTCCACCATTCCTCCATCGCGGTCCAGGGCCGCCCTCGCCTCCAGGCTCCGGATATTGGTGTCCTCGCCGGAGAGCACGGAGGTGAGCTGGTTGAGCATCCCCGGGCGATCGTCTGTATGCACCACGATGCGTACCGGGAAGGCCTCCGTGGCGGCGCGCGCCCATTCCACTTCGATCTTGCGCTCCACGTCGTACATCAGGCTCTGCACGTTCGAGCACATCTTGGAATGCACCGCGACGCCCTTGCCGCGCGTGACGTAGCCCACGATGGGTTCGCCCCGAATCGGATTGCAGCACTTGGCGCGATAGACCAGAAGATCGTCCATGCCCCGGACCTTGATTACGTCGGCGCCGTCGATGCGGCGCTGGCCGGGACCGGCCTCCGTGGGCGCGATCTGTCCCGTTTCCACCGCCGCGGGACCCTTCGCGTCCTCCTCGTCCTGGATGGCGGCGGGCGCCAGCTTGCTCAGAATCTGGCGCGCGGAGAACTTCCCATAGCCCAGCGCGGCGTAGAGATCCTCCATCTTGCTATAGCCGTATTCTCCGGCCACGATTTCAAGATCGGCCTTGCCGATGCGCGCCATCTGCACGCCCAAACGGCGCGCCTCCTTGTCCAGGTACTTCTGACCGATTTCGATCGCTTTGGCGCGCTCGCTGGCGCCGATCACGTGCTTGATCTTGTTGCGCGCCCGCGACGTCTTTACAAACGCCAGCCAGTCTTTGCTCGGCTCGTGGCCCGGCTGGGTCATGATCTCGACGATGTCGCCGTTGCGCAGCGAGGAACGCAAGGGAACGATGCGCCCGTTTACCTTGCCCCCCACGCAGGTGTTGCCCACGTCGGAGTGGATGGCGTAGGCGAAGTCGATGGGGGTGGCGTCGCGCGGCAGCACGATCACCTTCCCGCGCGGGGTAAACGTATAGACCTCTTCCGGGTACAGGTCCACCTTCAGGGTGGACATGAACTCCCCCGGGTCCTGCATATCGCGCTGCCATTCCACCAGGTGCCGCAGCCAAGCCATACGCTGATCGTCGGCCGCCGGCCCTTTCTTGCCCTCCTTGTACTTCCAGTGCGCGGCGATGCCCTCTTCGGCGATGCGGTGCATCTCGTCGG
>JBEKPK010000185.1:0-10845 GCA_049520795.1 Bryobacteraceae bacterium | reverse complement strand
TCGCTGACGCCATCGAGGATCAGCATGATGGTCAAGCGGGCCGGTTCGTGGATCATACGATCCAGTTGGGCGATTTCCTGGGCTCGCGGGGTCACGCGTGCGCACCCTCCGCGGCCACTGGATACGGATTCATGCGCAGGTAATTGACCAGCCTGTACGCGCCCTGCCCGACCAGCCACCCGCCGGCCAGCAGGAATGGCAGCCCGCCCAGAAGAGCCGCCGGGACATTTACCCAAAGGAACGGCAGCCCTGTGAGCGCCAGGATCAGCGCCCACCACCATGAGTAGGGGATCTCCGAGTTCCGGTTCACCACGTAAAGCGTGACTGCCAGCGCGGGCATCGCGAGTGGTACGAGCCAATGTCCCAGGAGTTCCCGACCGGCTAGACACAGAACAGAGAATCCCAGGAGCGGTCGCACATTCCGAGGCCAGAAAGAAGTGGCATTCTCACTGACAGTAGGGGAAGGGGAGAAGGTAGAGAGGAAGTACGGCTGGCTGGGCCGCAAGGAAAGAGGAACCGGCGTTCGGGAACCAAACCAGTCTCGCTCCGGCGGCTGCACGTAGCCCGTGCGTGGATACGTGATTCGAGATTTCAGGAAATCCAGGACGACGCGCTCCGCGCCGAAGAAGTACAGGAACAGGCCCGTAAATGAGATCAGGGAGCCGGCCCTGGGCCAATGCGTGGGTGCGTAGATTCGCCACAAGCACGGCACGGCGAACAAGATGACGAACGCCAGCCCGCGAAGGATCTCCGGGAGGCCATCGACGGACCAATAGGAGGCTGCCCGCTGCCCGTACGAGGTAGTCTGCTTAGCGGAATCGTTTTTCAGGTCCCGTTCGCTCATGCCTTCACCCCCTCCGCGGCCACTGGATACGGATTCATGCGCAGGTAATTGACCAGCGTGTACGCGCCCAGCCCCACCAGCCACCCGCCGGCCAGCAGGTATGGCAGGGACCGCTGGAGGCCTTGCGGCACGTCCACCCAGAGGAACACCGGCCCCGTAACCGCAAGCATCAGAGCGGACCACCATGGGTAAGGGCGTTCCGAGCCGCGATTCACCACATACAGCGTCACGGCCAGCGCGGGCATGGCGATTGGTACGAGCCAATGTCCCAGGAGGTCCTGGCCGAACATGCATAGGATGACGAACCCCAGAAGCGGCCGGACAGTCCGTGGCCAGAAGGAGGTCGCATTTTCGCTGACGGAAAGGGGGATGGTAGAGAGAACGTAGGGCCGGTCGTCGAGCCGCAAGGAAAGCGGGACCGGGGGCTCGCGGATCGACCAGGATGGATCCGGCGGCTGTACGTATCCCGTGCGTGGGTAGGTTATTTGAGATTTCAATATATCGAGGACTACGCTCTCCCCGAGGAAGAAGTAGAGGTACAGCCCAGCAAACGAGATCATGGCGCCGGCCCTGGGCCAGGGCCCGGTCGCATAGAGTCGCCACAGCCACGGCAAGGCTCCTACGATGGCGAGCGCCAGACGGCGCGAGATCTCCGGAAGCCCATCGACGGACCAGTACGAAGCGGCTCGCTGCCCATAGGAAACTGTCGGATCCGCAGAATCTTCTTTCATGTAATCTAGTTTGCATAACAAACTAGTCTTTGTCAAGGAGCTAATTACCATTTCGACATGATTCTTCGGACGGCTGGGTGGCATTCGGAAGATTGCGTACGCTCACCGGAAGGTGAGGATCACGCGCGGGGCTCAGAAGCCGCAAAACGGCAATCGGGAGAGATTGAGTCCCGAGGGCGGCGCGCTACTCTGGGTATATGCGCGTCAACCACACCCGGGAGCGGCTGGCCAAAGGCGAAACGGTCTTTGGTTGCGGACTCCAGAGCTATCGTTCGGCCGAAGTTCCGCGGACGTTTGCAGCCGCCGGATTCGATTACGTTTTTATCGATATGGAGCACGGGGCCTTCGACTTGGAGACGGCCTACGACATGATCGGCGCCTCGGTGAGGGCCGGCATCACGCCCATCGTCCGGGTGGCCGAGGTGGCCTATTCGCTGGTGGCGCGGCTGCTCGATTCGGGCGCGCAGGGCATCATCCTGCCGCGGGTGGAGGATCCCGCCATTCTTCGCGAGGCGCTGAGCTGGATGCGCTTTCCGCCGGAAGGCAAGCGTGGGTACGGGGTGAACTCCTTCATGGTGGACTATGAGCCCCGGAGCTTCACGGAGATCATCGAACACCTGAACCGGCACACGCTGGCGGTGGCGCAATTCGAGACGCTGGCCGCCGTCGAACGGGCGGACGAGCTGCTGTCCGCAAAGGGGCTCGATGTCGTGATGGTAGGGCCGGCCGATCTCTCGATCTCGCTCGGCATCCCTGGCCAGTTCGACCATCCGCTGTTGATCTCGACGGTGGAGCGGGTGATCGGCAAGTGCCGGGAACATAACGTCGTGCCCGGCATCCAGACACGCAGCGCCGCCATGGCGAAGGCTTGGGCTGAGCGAGGAATGCGGTTCGTGGGGGCCAGCTCGGAGCACGTACTATTGCTCGAAAAGGCGCGCGAAACGGTGGCCCTGCTGCGCTCCGCCGCAGCCCCGGCGCGGGGCTGATCCGGTTTATTTCGACTGTTTAGCCGCTTCTCCCCGCTCCGCGGGGTATCCCCGGTCGAACCAGTCGGCCGCCATGTTGGTGGGGATGTAGAGCGCCTTCGCCCGCGTGAACCCCATCTGCCTGAGCGCTTCCATGGCGGGCTTGACGTTGGGACAGTGGTCCCAGGGGCAGCACCCGCAATAGACCACGATCTCGCGGTCGCGCGGCAGGTTGGCCAGGGCCGCGCGGAGCGCCAGCAAGCCGGCCGGGGTGTTGGCCGGCCCGGCATAGATGGAGTTGGGAATATGCTTTTCGCGGTACAGCACCGCGAAACCCACGTGAATCAGGGCCGGTTGCGCGCCCTTGGCCCGAAGTCGCGCGGCCAGTTCCTCGGGCCGGGCCAGGGACATGTCCGCGGCCAGCGCCGCAAGCAACGCCGCGAGCAAGCCAATCGCCAGAAGTTTCATCCGCTTACCACTTTACCGCGAAGGACCGCGTGCGGATTGCGGCACACTGTGAACGAGCGGCGCATTTTCAGGCAGGTGCGATGCGTGTTCTAATATATTTTCACGGGTTTGTTGGGGTTACTTCATAATATGCGCGTGTTTCGCTTTGCGTTGATGGCTTGCGCCGCTTCCCTTCTTTGCGCGGCGCCGGTTCGCGATCCCGGCCTGGCGAAGGCCCAGGCCGCTCTGGAGCGGCTGCCGTTGCGATTCGAAGCCAACCTCGGGCAGTGGATTCCCACCGTGCGCTATGCCGCGCGAGCGTCCGGCTATAGCCTGCTGTTCACCGGCGCGGGACCCACCATCGCCATCGGCGGCTCGCAAAGGGTGGATATCTCCCTGTTGGGCTCCAACCCCGCCGCGGAGATCCAACCCCTCGAAAAACAGTCCGTCCACACGAACTACTTCGTGGGCGCACGGGAGCGGTGGCGCAGCGATGTGCCGACCTATTCGCGGGTTGTATACCGGCAGGTCTACCCCGGAATCGACGTGGTCTACTACGGTACCCGGGAAAGCCTGGAATACGATTTCACGGTGGCCCCCGGGGCCGACCCCTCCAACATCAGGCTGCGGTTTCAAGGCGCCGATCGCGTCTCCATCACGCCCGAAGGCGACCTACTTGTGGAAGCCGCCGGACGCCGGATGGTGCAGAAGCGCCCTTTGCTTTACCAGGCTGGCGTGAGCGGCGCGGCCCGAAGCGAAATCCCCGGACGTTACGCCATGCTGGGGGACAACCTGATTGGTTTCAGCGTCGGCCGGTATGACGCCACGCGGCCTTTGGTGATCGACCCCTTTCTAGTCTATTCCACGTACATTGGGGGCTCGGGGACGGACGAAATCGACGCCATCAAGACTGATTCGCACGGCTACCTCTACATGGTCGGATACACCACTACCAGCGACTTGGTGGCCACCCTCGGAGCCTGGTGGAGCACGAACTTCGGCGCGGCGGGCACCGCCGACTTGCTCATCGTGGTGTTGGACACCACCGCCCCCGATCCGTTCCCTCTCCGCTACCTCTCGTATCTGGGAGGGTCCGGGGACGATCTCCCCTCGGGCATCGATGTGGATCAGCAGTACCACCTTTACATCACCGGGCAGACCAAGTCCCCCGACTTTCCCATACAGGGAAACGCCGTACAGACCGCGCCGCTCGGCTCTGCCTGGACCGCGTTCGTGACGGAACTCGACCTCCTCGGAGGGGGGTTGCCCTACTCCTCGTATTTCGGCGGGACCAATGCGACTTACGGAACCGGAATCGCGGTGGACCAGAACGGCATGATGGATGTCATCGGAACCACCCAGGCGACCGACCTTCCGGTCACCGACAGCGCCTACGCCGCGGTCCTCTGGGGACTGCAGGACATGTTCCTGTGCCAGCTCGATCCGAACTCCGCCAATATTGCGTATTCCAGTTTCCTGGGCGGCGAGCTGTCGGACAGCGGAGTCGGTATCGCGGTGGGCTCCGACGGCCTGGCGTACTTCACCGGAACCACCAATTCAACGCAGTTCCCGCTGGCGGGCGCCTCGTACCGCAGCACCCTGCAAGGCGGGGATGACATCATCATCGGGGCGATGGACTTCACGCAGTCCGGGGTGAATTCCCTGGTGTACTCGACCTATTTTGGAGGGTCGGACGACGATATCGTTCGCCGGCTCACGTTCGACAACAGCGGCCGCGTGCTATTGGCCGGCTACACGCTCTCGACGGATTTTCCGATCAGCTACGACGCCTTTCAGGGAGTGGCCGGCGGCAACGGCGACGCGTTTGTATCGGTAGTGAATCTTTGGCAGCCGAGCGCGTTCCTGGTCTACTCGACCTACCTGGGCGGCGGGCAGTCCGACGTGGCCTATGACGTGATCCCCGACGCAACGGGCAGTCTGCTGGTCACCGGCTACACGAACTCTCCCGATTTTCCGATCACCTACGACGCCCCCCAGTTGCAGTTCGGCGATGGGACCGAAGTGTTCGTGGCCAAGCTCCAGCCTGGCGTGCCGGGCCGCCCCGGCTTGGAGTTCTCCACCTACCTGGGGACCTTCGGGCTCCACGTCGCCAAAGGCATCGCAGTGGCAAGCAACGGCACGGTCTATGTGGCCGGGTTTACCACCGTGGGTCTTCCGTCGATGGGCGCTTCGGCGCTGCTTTACGGCGGCGGGACGCGCGACGGTTTCTTCCTCCTGCTGACTCAGTTGGCCGCCCAGCCGGTGAGCCCCGATCGCAAGCATGCATCTCCCCCGCGTCCCGCCACGGTGAAGCCTGGTTCCCCGCCCCGCTGAAACAGCGGCCACCGGCAATTGCGAACACCCGCCGCGCATTCCCGGCTGTTCCTTGAGGTCGAAAGCAATATCCCCGCCGCGAGGTGCGCCGGCCGGCAGGCGCGCAAAAGACGGCCAACCCGGCCGGCGAATTGATTTTAGGCCGGCTGTTTCGGGTCTCCACGCTCTTCCCGGCGCCGACAGTCCCGTTACCGGCTTACGGTGGCGCTGCTGCCTCCGCCAATCGTGCCGGCAGCCGCAAGGCCGCCGACGGTAGCCGCGGCGGCGACTCCCCCAATGATGGCAAGCTTGGCGCCGGAGACCCCAGTGGCGCGCGCGGCCCCGGCCGAGGAGCCCGCCGCAGGCGTTGCAGTGATCCCACTGACGGCCAGAACCTGCGTCACGCCGGCGGGCAAGGGTTTACCGTCATCGACCTGGGTTCCGACCACGGTGACGCGCTTACCCACCATGCCGCCGAGCTTGTCGCCGCGGAGTTCCACCTTCACTTTGGTGGTCTCGTCGGTGAGAAAGAACCGATCGCCGTCCGTCGTGACAATACCGGTCAACGTAGTGCTTGACGCGGGCGCTGGCTGGAGCTGCAGCAGGACGCCCGGGAGCACCCGCGCCACCAGCAGGCCACCGGCGTTGCGCACTTCCGCGCTCCCCGCGGCGACCGCCACTTTGACCAGCTTGCCATCCGCGCTGGCCACGCGCAACCGCGTTCCGGATTCCGCCGAATCGATGCGCAGGCCAGCCGCTTCCACCCGGTAGGTGGAAGCCTGACGCAGTTCCGCCAAGCCGGATTGCAGCACAAACCGGTCGTGGTAGAGTCTGGCCGAGGAATTGGGCGCCAGGGTAACCCGTTCGCCGGTTTTCAGCATAACCTCGGAGGAGGCTGAGGTGGTCCGCACGGCGACGCCGTCGAAGACGGTGGCCGCGCCGGGCACGGATGCGCCATCGACGTAGAACGTCCCTTCGGAGCGAGCGGCCCCGATCACGGCCGATGAGGCCCCGAGCGCCGTCAGCGCTCCGCAAGCCACCATCAGCCACATTGTCTTCCGCAACTGCCTGTTCATGTGATGCTCCTTTTCAACAGTTTTCGCCGCAACCCCGAACGCCGTCGAAGCCCGTGCGGCACGCACGGCGCCGCCAACCGCGGCGCGTCAGAGGTGGAAACCCGTTCCGACGCTCGCGTAACGCCGCCTCAATGTTCCTATCGGCGGATTCCGCGCCGGGCATTAGCTCTCCTCGATCAGATTGGTCGCGCAGGACGGCCCCTCCCGCTCGCTCAAGGCCAGGAAGCTGGTCGAGGGGCGCTGAAACCGGCTGCGGTCCCGCAGAGTGCGTGGCATAATCTCAGGTATGCGAATCACCTGGCTAGGGCATGGATCGTTCGAATTTCAGCTTCCGTCGGGACAGGTCATCCTGATGGACCCATGGACCAGCGGCAACCCCGCTTACCCCGCGGGGCACGAAATGGCGCGCGTGGACACCATGTGCATCACCCATGGACACTTCGATCATGTCCACGACGCCGTACCGCTGGCGAAGCGCTTTTTCCCGGAGGTGGTAGCTATTTACGAGACCTGCCAGTGGCTGGAATCGAAGGGAGTCTGTAACCTCCGCCCCATGAACAAGGGCGGCTCGCAGCGGTGCGGCGAGGTCACCGTGACGATGACCCACGCGGTGCATAGCTGCGGCATTCTCGACGATGGCAAGATCGTTTACGGCGGCGAGGCAGCCGGCTATGTGCTGCGCTTCCCCGACGGAAGGTCGCTCTACTTCGCGGGCGACACCAATGTGTTCTCGGATATGCATCTCATCGAGCAGCTCTATCATCCGGAGCTGGCCTTCCTGCCCATCGGCGACTTATTCACGATGAGCCCGGTGGAGGCCGCCCTGGCATGCCGGCTGCTTAAGCCGAGCCGCGTCATACCCATGCACTTCGGCACGTTCCCGGCGCTCACGGGACGGCCGGAGCAGTTGGGCGAGCTGCTGGGTGAGCTGCCCACCGAAGTATGGGCGCTCGAGCCGGGTGAAGCGGTGGAGTGGTAGGCGGAATTGGCGCTCCACGGTCTATGCGGCGCGCTAAGCCGGATGGGCGTCTCGCGACCAGATCTTTCGCCCCTCCGGGGCTGGTGTGATGCCGGCCCGATCCATGGCTTACGCCATGGGCTATTGTCTTTCACCCCTCCGCGGTCCTTGCGGGTTGCCGCGACGCGGGGCAGGCGCGCCAATCGGGAGATTGGCGTACACAGGGGCTAACCCAACCGGTCGAGCCTTCCCAGAGCCCACTTCGCGTGTTCCGCTATCATGCGGTCGTCCGACATGGCCAGCCGCTCGAGCGGCCGGCGAAACTCCGCCAGGCCGAGGTTGCCCATGGCCACGGCCACGTTGCGCAGAAAACCGAAGTAGCGGGCGCGCGTCACCGGCGTTCCGCGGAACAGGGAGCGGAACTCGGGCTCGCCGATCCCAGCGAGTTTCTCGAGCGGGGGCGCGAAATTGCGCGTTTCTAAGGCCGGGTCGGCGGTGGCCGGCGCGCGCCGGTTCCAGGGGCAGACATCCTGGCAGATGTCGCAGCCGAAAACGTGCCCGCCCATGGCCGGGCGCAATTCTTCGGGTATGGCTCCCCGCAGTTCAATGGTGAGATAGGCGATGCAGCGGCGCGCATCGAGCATCCATCCCTCGCCGCCGGGAGCCGGAACCAGGGCCGCCGTGGGGCAGGCGTCGATGCAGCGGCGGCATGTGCCGCAGCGGTCGGGCGGCGGAGCGTCGGGCTGGATTTCGAGCGAGACCAGCAACTCCCCGAGAAAAAACCACGACCCGGCGCCCTGGTGGATCAGGCAGGTGTTTTTCCCAATCCATCCCAGGCCCGCGAGGCGCGCGTAGGAACGCTCCAGCAGGGGGGCCGTATCCACCACAATGCGGGATTGGAACGGCCCGCCCGCCGCGGCCCGCAACGCGGCCTCCAGGCGCTCCAGGCCGCGTCTTACGGCGGCGTGATAGTCGGCGCTCCAGGCGTAGCGTGAAATCCACGCCCGCTCGGCGGCGGTGAAGTTCGTCGAGTAAGGCAGCGGCTGGTTGTAGAGCTTTCCGACGCAGATCACGGAGCGCGCCGATGGCAGCAGATTGCGTGGGTCGTCGCGCGCATCCGCCCGGGCATCGGTCAGATAGCGCATTTCGCCCGCGAAGCCGGCGGCCAGCCAATGGCGGTATCGAACGCGGTCCTCCGCCGGCGCGGCCGCCGCAACCCCGGCCAACTCAAAGCCGCAATCGCGCGCCAGGCGCCGCACATCCTCCGAAGTCAAATCTCCAGCCCCACCGATCGCATCAGCTCGATGGCATTGCTGTGGCGCACCACGCCCGGCTGAAGAACATAGTCGAAACAGATGCGGCCCTCTCCGATGCGGTCTTCGAAATGGACATTGGCAGCGCGCCCCTTGAGGGTCTCCACAATCTCCGCCAGCGCCAGATCGTGAGTGGTGATCAGACCTACCGCGCCGCGCTCCACCAGACCGCGGACCAGGGCCTCGGCGCCAATCCGGCGGTCATGGGAGTTGGTGCCGTGGAGGAATTCGTCCACCAGAAAGAGCGCTGGCAGGGGGCCGGAGGCCAGGTCCAGAATCTGCCGCAGGCGCAGAATCTCGGCGTAGAAACGGGAGATGCCGCCCTGCAGCGAATCGGTTACGTGAATGGAGGCGCCCACCGCCAGCGGCGAAAGCCGCAGCCGGCGCGCGCGCACCGGGGCGCCGGCCTGCGCCAGGACCACGTTGACGCCCAGGGTGCGCAGCAAGGTGCTCTTGCCGGACATGTTGGAGCCGCTCACAATCAGCACGCGCAGCTCGCCGCCCAGGCGGACATCGTTGCGCACCACGCGGTCCTCGGCGATCAGCGGATGGGCCACGCCCTCCGCCTCCAGCCATGGCCCGCTTTCAACGAACTCCGGGAAGGGGTCGGCGGGGTGCTCGAAGGCGTGGCTCGCCAGCGAGCACAGGGCTTCCAATTCGCCCAGCGAGGTCAACCAGCGCCGCACAACCTTCCCCGAAGCGCGCCGCCAGTTCTCCACGGCGAAGGCCAGGTGGGTGGACCAGAACACGAAGGGTTCGGCCATTCTGACCAGCACGTGATCCCGCGAATCCAGGGAATCGGTGAGCCGGGCGAGCCGCGCCAGCCGTTTCGAAGGCGGATCGCCCTCGGCATCGAGGGAAGCCCGCAGGGCGGCCAGCAGAGGCGATTGGAAGGTTTCCCGCTCCAGGCGCACCAGCGTTTCGGAAATGAGCTTCAACTCGTGGGCCGCCTCCTCCACCGCCTGCACCACGGCTCCCACACGCTTGTGGAATCGATACAGGAAAAATGCGTTACCCACCAGGGCCACGAAGAAGAAATCCCGCAGTCCCACAATGGCGGCCTCGGGCAGATGTACCAGGCCGAGCGAGGCGGCGTTGGAAACCAGAAAGGCCGCCGCTCCCGCCAGGCCGGCCACGGTAAGGGCCCACACGCCGGCGCGCCCTCCGGCCGCCAGCAGGGGCGGGGCCTCGCCCCAGGCCGCCAGCGACGCCGGGTCCACCCCCGCGCGCGCCTCTTCGGCGAGGATGGCCAATTCCTCCCGCAGGTCCACTCGCGGACGCAGCTCCTCGACGGCTTCCTGGCGGGCCCGCACAGCGTCCGGCGGCGCCGGAGCGAGCAGCCAGCGCGCCAGCGTATCCTCGCCGATGTGCGTGCGCGCGGTGCACAGCAGCTCGAACAGCGAGCCCTTCCCGAACAGGTCCAGATCGCGCGCATAAGGATGGGCCGGGTCGAGATACCGCGCCCCGCCCTCGCCGCCGCCGGCCCATGCGCCATCCAGGCGCGCCAACCCCCGCTCGAAGAACCGCGCCGCCCTGCGGCGCCTCTCCATCTCACGCAACAAGCGCTCATGGGCCACTACCAGGAGCACGAAGGCCGCCCCCGGAGGCGCCGCCCATAGGACCGGCAGGACATCCGCCAGCGCCAGTCCGACGATAACGACGGCGCTCGCCATGGCTGCCAGACGCCAGTTGCCCAGCGCCCGGTGGCGCCGCTCGCGCCGCGCGATCTCAGCCTGCCTCTCGGAAAGGCGCTGGAGGTAGAGGGAACGGGGATCGGAATGCATTGGCCTCCCTCATTCTCTCTCGGAACGGCGTGATTTGTTTCCCTGAGGCTTCGGGCCGGGCATGCGCCCGTCCGGGCGCCCGCTTCAGCCGGCCCACCGGGGCCGTTTGGGTTTGATCGGGAATCGGGGTAAGTGGTTTTTGTTGGTTCGGGATCGGGCTCGGTAATGGGTTCGATTGGTAATTCTTCACGGAGGGCTTTGAGCCGGTCGAACTCCTCGATGGCGCGGCGGTAGTGACGCTCGGCCTGCGCCTGATAGCGGAGCAGGAGGCTGAAACTGTTGGCCTGGCGGTTCAAGCGATGGAAGCCGTCGCCCAGCAGGTAGTTGCGGATCTGGGCGCGGGTGACTTCGATATCGCCGTCGCCGGCGATGACCGTGTTCAAGAGGCGGATGGGTTCGCCGCCGTTGTCGAAG
>JBEKPK010000184.1:0-10882 GCA_049520795.1 Bryobacteraceae bacterium | reverse complement strand
CGACCTGAGGCGGCTGGGTTCAACCGCCGGATGCGGAAAACCGCACGTCCGGTGGTGTGGGAGGGTGACGGGGCGCAATCCCCGTCACTCCACCCGATCCGGAAGGCTTGGCCCCACACAAGCGCGCCGGCGCCTGCTACAGCGAGGCCCTGGTTCTGGAGGCGTGCGCCGGCGCGCCGGCGTAGGCCGCCGCTACGTACGTTCGGTTCAAACGGGCCTGGGCGTGCGACCGGAAGCACTTCACCACCAGGCGCGCCCATTCGAGCAGCCGCCCCGCGTCGGCCATCATGGCGGGGGTGGCCGAACCCTCTTCGATGGCCGCGCGCAGTCCCTCGGCGTATTGGGTCCACAGCCGCCGCCCTTTTTCGAACTCGCGGGAGGCGAACGCCTTTCGTATGGCGGTCTCTTGGGCCGGGTTCATACTGGGCTCACTGGCCACTGTACTGTTGATCGGCCGTTTGCATGGCCGAGAACAGGCCGGTCACGTAATCGTACTGCTGTTCCATGGTGGCGATGGCCGCGTCGGCGGTGGTCATCTCCGAGGTAAGCTGCGCTTGCAGTTGGGTGATCTGGTCTTGTTTGGTGGTGATCTGCGCGCCGATGTCGGTGATCTGGGTCTCGGTCCCGGTCTCGGCGGCCTTGAGCGTCCCGGTGGTCGCGGTTTCCACCTCACTTAGCGCATTGGTGGCCGCCAGCAGGAATCCGCCGCCCGTGGCGCTTCCCAGAAACGCAGCCATCCCGGCCGGGTTGCTCAATTCCGTCGACATCAAGTTGGCTTCCGTGTAGGTCATGGTCCCGTCTTGCTGCAAATCCAGACCGACGTCGTGCAGGTCCGATACGGCGCTTCCGGGAGAGGAGTACGTTCCCACCGAGCTGAGCGTCTGCCCGAGCGAGTAAACGACGGGTTGTCCGGCCAACGCGCCCCCCGCGCTTCCCCGTTGCGCGCTGACCGCCGCAACGGCGGCATTGTAGTCGGTGGCGAATGTGCTGAGAGCGTCGGACACGGCCTCCGTGGAACGCGTCAGGGTGATATTCACCGGCGTGCCATCGTCGCTGGCCAGCATGGTCACCGTCACTCCGGGGGATATCTCGACCGACTGCGAGCTGCTCTGTACGATGTTCCCGGAGTCGTTCACCACGTAAGAAGCCCATACGCCCTTAGTCTGCTGGGTTTGCAAACTGACTCCGTTCAACTGGATGTCCACAGGCAGGTTTCCCAGGGCGACGCCTTCGAGGGAGATGCGGTCGTCCGGGGTGGTGGCCGAGCCCACGTTGACCACCGTCGCCTGCACCGCGGAGCCGGCGGTGGTGTTGATGGCCGCGGCTACGGTCGCGGCGCTGTCGTCGGTGGGGGTAATGTCGAACTCCTGGGTTCCCACGTAGACCTTGTAGGTCTGCGGCGTGGTCGAATCGCTCCAGGTGGCCTTGCTCAGGCTGGTGGCGTAGGCCCCGGGGCTCTGCACATCGATCGAATATTCTCCCTCCTGGGCGCCGTCTCCCACGGTGACGCTGGCCGCCGTGGGGTTGGAAACGTCGGCCGTATATGACGCGCTTCCCATGGCCGAATCCACGGCGGCGATGGAGGACTGAAGCGTGGTGAACGTGGTGTCCAGGCTGGTCAGGGCCGTGGCCTGATCGTTGTACGTGGTCTGAGCGGTCTGCATCTCCGTGAGGGGCAGGGAGGCGATGGCGACGGCTCGCGTGATGACGTTCTGGAAATCCGCCGAGAAGCTGCTGGTGCCGGTGAATACCGAACTGGTGGATGTGCTCATAAATGCCTCAGCGCTGGCCGGAAAGAAATCCTGCCAGTGGGGCCGGTGTCCGGCCAGCCCGACTCCGAACCAGGCAGGCCAGGAGGCCTGCCCCACCGGGGCCGCCGTTCAGGCGGCCCCGCTTTCCTCTAGACTAGGGTTACCGGTTAGCCCCTCAGGAGAGCAAGTACTGCCTGAGGCGCGGAATTGGCCTGGGCCATGGCAGCGAGCGATGTCTGCTGCAAAACCTGGGCCTTGGTGAGATTGGCGGCTTCGGCCGCCACGTCGGCGTCGCGGATGCGCGATTCGGCCGCCGAGTAGTTGTCGATCTGCGATTGCGCCAGACCGACCGAGTAGTTCAACTGGTTCTCGCCCGCGCCGACCGCAGCTTGAGCGGAGCCCAACTGGGAGACCGCCGCGGATAGGGCGGTAACCGCGGCCAGGGCGTTGGCTTGCGTATCGACCGAGATGGTGGAGCCGGTTCCAACGATGTTGCCGGCAGCGGTTTCCGCCGCGCCGGTGTTCAGGCCGTTGCCGTTGGCCGAGCTGCCCACGCCGACCGTGAAGGAGCCCAGCCCGCTAAGGAAGTTGATTTCCTCCCCCGAACCGTTGTTTTCCTTCACCGCGACGATCTGTTGCAGCGTCGGGTTGGCGCTCTGCTGCAACTGGGTGTTGATGTAAGCGACGGTTTCGTCGATGTTGCGCCCGTTGCGGACCGCCGTGGCGTCGTTGGCCAGGGTGATGGTCTTGCTCTGCAGCGCCCCGCTCGAATCGGTGGCCGAGATGGTGAGCGCCTGGTCGTCGCTGCCGTCGGCCAGCGCCGCGAAAGTGATGGCATGCGTGCTCGATACGCCTTGCGCATCCACGGTGGACATTTTCGCCCCGGCCGCGACTGTGCCGGCGCCGTACTGCGCGGTCGAGTAGGCCACGCCGAACCCGAGATTCGCATTGGCCCCACTGGTGGCGGTTCCCATGCGGAAGAAGGTGTTGTTGGCGGATGCGATGGTGATAACGCCGGAGTTGTTGACCGCATTCAGACCGGCCTGCTGCAAGGCCGCATCCTGGGAAAATGCGTTATTCAGTTGGTTCACCACGCTCTGCGCGCTGGTGGCTGTCCCGGTGTTGGTGGTGACAGCGGTATCGAGGACAGTGGTGAAGCCCAGAGCCTTGGCGGCCCCGGTGAGGTTGGTGGCGCCAGGCCCATCGTTGATGGTGATGGCGTGCCCGCCCTTGTCGAGCGCGGTGAGGACCAGCTTTCCGGACGCGTTGACGCTGGCATTGACCTCTATGCCCACCGTGCCGTTAATTACCGTCGCCTGCTGTTGGGCCGTATCGGCCCCGGCCACGCCGGTATTGGAGCCTGCCAGGCCGAGGGTGCCGGCGGCTGCGCCGGCGATGGTCAGAGTATGGGCCGTCCCGGTGATGGCCGTGGCGTCGGTGATGGTGATAACCGGACTTGTCCCGCCAACGGTGAGACCGGTGGTCTGGGCCGCGATGGCCGCCTTGACCAATGCCACCGTGTTGTCGCCATTGCTTCCGGCGGTGACGACTCCGATGCCTGTCAGGGCCGCCGCGCCGCTCACGGTCATGGTGTTAGCGAGACCCAGGGCCTTGGAGGTGATAACCAGGGCTCCGGCGCCGTTGACGGTCGCGTTGAGGTACGTGCCGGCCTGGGCGGTGATCTGCGCCGCCACGCCATAGGCCGTAAGTGGGACGGAGTCGGCGCCGGCGGTGACTACGCCAAGGCCTGTCAGGGACGCGCTCCCGCCAGCCAGGCTAAGGAGGGTCCCGGTAGTGGCTGTGCTGCCCACGTTCCTGGAGGTGATTACCAGGTTTCCGGCGACGACGCTGGCGTTAAGGTACGCGCCGGCCTGGGTGGTGATCTGCCCCGCCTCGTCATTGGCCGTAAGTACCTGGGCGGCGGTTCCGTTGTTGAAGGTCTGCGGGTTCGTCATACCGAGGACCACGGCGGCCGCGCCGCCCAGGACCATGCTGTGGGCAGAGCCCAAGTTGGTGGAGGTGATGACCAGTTGTCCGCCCACGACGCTGGCGTTAAGCGCTCCCGCGGACCCGGCTTCGATTTGCGCCGCCGCTGCATAGACATCCGCCGGGGTGGTAAAGGTGATGGTGCCGCTGCCGCCGCCGCCGCCGCCGGTGGTGTCATAGGTGAGAGCGTCCGTAGTGACGGCGCTGTAGGCGAGCGCGCCGCTGCTCGCGCCCGTGGCGGCGGCGGCGCTGAAGGTGACAACGCCGGTGTGCGCGAGGGCGCCGGTTGAGCCAGTGTTATAGTCGAGGGTCTGGCCGTTGGTAACGCCGCCAAAGCCCGCCGTGGCCGTGGCGGTCGCGCCCGTGGCGGCGGGGGACGCTGCGAAGGTGACGGTTTGGTTGGTAACGCTGCCGCCCGCTCCGGTGTTATAGGTGAGCGTCTGGCCCACGGCGTTGTTCCAGGTCGAGCCGCTTGCGGCCGTGGCGCTGGCGCCGGTGGTGGCGGCGAAATTGACGGTCTGCGCCCCGCCGCCGTTGTTGATGGTGAGGGACGTTCCGGCCACGTTCGCCCATGTGCCGGTCAGCGTGGCCGCGGTATCGGCTCCGAAAGCGACCGCGACAGGGCCGCTGTTGAGGCTGCCTCCGGCTACTCCGATGGTCATGGCCATGCCCTCGAGGTCGGCTGCGGTTGTAGCGGTGGCGGTGGAAGCCGTGGCATCGCCGCCGCTCAGGTTGAGCGCGACCTGGTTGCCGGTGGTCCCGGCGCCGTTGACGGAGAACTCCAGGTTGGCGTTTCCGTAACTGGTCCCCGGAGTGTAGGCCGTGTTCCCGGTGATGGTGGTGTAGTCGGGCGCATTGGTGGTGCTGGTGTTGGTGGTGAATGCCCCGAGTCCCAGCGCGTTCTGGGTATCTCCGGTGACTTGCACCGCGAACGTCTCGCCGGTGTAGCTGGTGAAGACCAGCGGACTGCCGGCCGAGCCGCCGACCGTGATTCCGGCCGTTTGCAGAGCGGCATTGGAGTTGACCTTGGTCTGCAGTTCGGCGATGGCCGCGGCCGCGGTGGTGGACGCGGTGGAGAAGGTGATATTCTGCGGCGCGGTGAGACCCGCGCCGGTGATCTGGAGGGTCACGTTGGCCGGGTTAAACGCGTTGGAAGCCGTCGCGTTGTTGATTCCCAGAGTGGCGGCCCCGGTTTGGCCCGCGCCATCGCTTACGGTTACGGTCTGCGCGCCCGCTCCGGTGGCGTTGATGGTTAGATTCGTGCCGTCATAGGACGCCGTGAATCCATTCCCTACCCCCGCGGCGGCGATGTCGGTCGCCGCCGCCGCCGCGGTGGTGCTGCCGGCCTGGAGTGTGACGGCCGTAGTGACGTTATTCACCGTGACATTGAGGCTTTGGCCATGAGCGTTGGTGGCGCTGGCGACGGGTAGTACGATGGCGGCAGTGGCGGCCTCGGTGGCGCCGCCCGTCACGGTGGAAGCGATGGCGTTGCCCGTGGTTCCGGTGACATTGCCGAGGAACGCGTTGGCCATCACGTCGCCCGCCTGGACCTGGAAGGCCGTGGTGGGGGAAGTGAATGCCAGGTGCGTGCCGTTGGCGTCGGTGACCGCGGAGGCTACCACGTTGGCGTTCTTGAACGCCGTGGCGGCCGGGGAGTTGCCGTTGCCGGCGGCCTGGATGCCCGCGTTCACGGCGGCCACCAGGGTATCCATGTCGGTGACGCCGCTCAGGTTGATGGAAGCCGCCACCTTGTTGGCGTCGGAGAAGCCCGGCCCGGCGAAGTACAGGGTGGAAGCGCCGCCTACCTGGGTGGTGTTGGCCGAGTTGAGTACAATCTGCGAAACCGTCGAGGTGGTGGAAGCGTCGCCGATGTCGGCCGTCCCGCCGACGGCCTGGAAGCCCGTCAGTCCGAGTGCCCGGGCGTCCACTGCGGAGCCCGTCAGGCCAATGTTGACCGTGCCGTTGGCGGTGTTGAATGCGCCCGTCCCGGCCGCTTTGCCGCCGCCGACGTACACCGCGAGCGAGGTGGCGAACTGCCCGCCGGTGTTCAGGCCGATGGCCTGCGCCTGGCGGTCGATTTCACCCAGCAGGCTCTGAAACTCGCCATTCGGCACGGTGCGGGAGCCGGTGAAGGTGTCCGAGGCGGACTGCGTGGCCAGAGTTCGCAGGCGATCCAACATCTGGGAGATATTGTTCATGCCGCCATCGATGATCTGCAGGGTGCTGATGCCGTCGTTGGCGTTGCGGACGCCCTGGGTGACCTCGGCGACCGAACTGCGGTAGGAGTTGGCGATAGCCAAACCGGCCGGGTCGTCACCGGAGGAATTGATGCGGTATCCGGAAGTGAGCTCCTGGATGGTCTGGCTTTGGAAGTTGCTGTTTACGCGAAGGTTCTCCTGCGCGATGAGGGAGTTTACGTTGGTTTGGATCGAAAAAGACATGCTGAAATCCTTTCAGTTTTCGGTTCCGGCATCTTGCCGGTTGACTTCCTCTTCGACCACGCCAGGAGAAACGTGAGGATGGCGCAGGCGCTCCAGCAGCCCGGCGAAGGCCCCCGCATCGGCCGCCGCGGCGGCCATGTTCTCATCGCGCACCAGCCGGGTTTCGCGCGCCATGACGATCATGCTCCGCGGCGCCAGGATTCCTACCTTCACGCGCGAACGGCCGATGTGCGCGATGACGATCTCGATTTCGTCCCCGATCAGAATGGATTCCCCGCAGCGGCGCGCCATCACGAGCATACGGGGTCCCCCTTGCCTTCGAGCGCGTGCTGATGGGAGTAGCCCGGGGCCATCGACACCGCCTGCACGGCTTTGCGGTTGCGCAGGTTGATCAACACCGGCCCCAGCAGATTGGCGGTGGGACCGCCTTCCCGCATCGACAGGACCACCAGGCAGAGCGCCTCCCGGCCGATCACGGGCCGGCGCGAAACGGGCAAGCCCACCAGCGCCAGATCCTCCTCGCCAATTTCCAACCGGTACGCCGGGTCGATGGCCGCCACCGGGGCGGTGATGAAGCACAGGGCGGGATCTTCCAGGCTCTGCAGAAAGATAAGCGGGTCCTTGCCCGGCAGGTGGACTGCCAGGAACGCGCGCCGGTGGTCGAAGCCCGGAAGGCCGTGGGGAAACTCAATCGTGGAATCGGAATCGTAAGTAAGGCTTCCCAGCCGCTGGCTCTCGAAAACCGGCATAGAGCGCCCTCCATTTGGCATATCGACGGGCGATGCCGGGAACTTTAGGGGATGGGGCAAAGCGGAGCATGCCGGGTGAAAGAATGCCGGCGAGGATGCCGGCATGGCAGGCTGGAAGCCCGCTCTACGGCCCGGCGGTTAGAGTATGTCCGGCGGGAGGTCGATGTGGTCGATAACGCCGATCACGGCCATGTCAATCGGCGACGGCAAGGGGCGGCCCACGGCGGTGGCGGCGGCGAATCCATCGGTGACGATCAGGACGCGGTCGCCGGCCCCGGCGTCCACCGCGTCGAGCGCAATGACGGCGTCGCCGCGGTCGGTTCCGTCCAGGTTGAGCGGCTGGACCAGGAGGAGCTTGCGGCCTTCGTGATCGGGATGTTTGCGGGTAGCCACCAAGTCCCCGATGACGCGCGCGATCAGCATGGGGCGTTCTCCAGGGAGGCGGGCCGGTTCAGGCGCACGGAATCGACTATCCCGACCACGGTGGCGTCGGTGGGCGCCTCGACGGGGAGGAATGGGGCCGCGGCTTCCTTGCTGCGCACCCAGTAGACCACCTCCCCGGCCCCCGCGCCGGTGCAATCGGTGCAGACCAGGCGTTTGCCGGTATTCCGCAGCTCGGGGGTGAGCGGCTGCACCAGGAGCAGGCGGAGGCCCGTCAGGCCGGGATTCTTGACGGTGCACCAGAGGCAACCCACGACTTGGCCCAGGAACATGGGATCAGTCCAGCCGCACTTCGTCGACAATGCCGACGATGGCGGTATCGACGGGGGTATCCTTGCAGCCCTCGGCCATGCGGGCGGAGCTGCCGGCGACGGCGACGACGCGCTCGCGGCAGCCGGCCCCGACGGTATCGACGGCCACCACGTAACCGGCCTCGTCCTTCCCCTCGGGAGTGACCGGCTTGAGGATCAGCAGCTTCTTGCCTTCCAGGCGGGGGTCCTTGCGGGTCGCGACGACCGTGCCAACCACGCGGGCTAGGATCATGACAGCTCCCGGCCGGCCACTTGCCGGCGGACCCTCGATTGTAGCAGAGGGCCGGCGACGACCGCCCCGCCCATCAATCCTTGGAAGTCTTGGCCTCCGTCTTGCCGCTGCCGGCGGGCTCAGCCGCGGGTTGCGCCGTTTTCTTTTCGGTCTTCCCGCCACCGTTTTCCGAGGACGTTTTCCCGCCGCCGTTCTCCGCCGGGCCTTTGCCGTGACCGTAGTCGTTGACGTACCATCCCGACCCCTTGAACCGAATTGCGGACCGCGAAATCAGCTTTTCGACTTCGCCGCCGCAACCTTCGTGCAGCTTCAAAGGCTCGTCCGAGAAGCGCTGGAGCAGTTCAAAGGTCTTTCCGCAACGATGGCAATGGTATTCGTATAACGGCATAGTGATCGAGGCCCAGAAATCTTAGTTTCATTATAGCAGATTAGTTCAGTGTGGCCGTATTCCCAAGGCCCCATGGAACAGAGCATCAGCCTTTACGTCCGCGCCCGCAACAGCGCCTTCACCACCTCCCAATAAATGGATTCGGCGTGAGTTTGGGACCATTTCTCGAAAAACGGCCGGTACTGGCCCGGATTTTCCACGGGTTGGGCGTGGAGACCCTTCAGCCCGCCGCCGAACGTCTTCACCAGGACCGGGCCAGGACTGGTGGGGGTAATCACGTGCACGTCAATGGCCAGGTACAGGTTATCGAACTGGCCGGCGCAGGACGCGCCCGGCCGCACTTCCAATCGGACGGCGGCGTCCACATCGGCGGCGGGCGGCGGTGGCGATTTAGGATCGCCGGTCGCCGAGTGGGTATCGGTGCGGACGATGTCCACCATGTCCTTGCCGGAAGTTCGGGCGTACTCGACGAGCGCTCCGGCCACCAATGCGTCGGGATGGAGGCTGTTGATCAGCCTGGCCAACTCATCGCGGCTGAGGAAACAGGAGCTGGCAAGGCTGTCGGCCAGCCACACGGCGTCCACGAAAAGTCGAAAGCGCGGGGGCTTGGGGAGGGCGGCCAGGAGGGCGGCGCGCTCCTTCTCCGACATGGGAGAGAACATCGCCCAGTCGAAGGCGGTGCGGCCGTTCTTGTCTTGCACGGAGGTGTTGGCGCTCTTCTCCAGAAGCGCGCGCACGGCGTCGATGTAGCCGTTGGCTGCCGCCAGCATGAGGGGAGTCCGCCCGTTCTTGTCTTTGGCGTCGGGGCTGGCGCCGGCCTTCAGGAGTATCCGCACCTGGGCCGCATTGCCGATACGGGCCGCGGCCAACAGTTCTTTGGCCGGGTCGGCCGCTGGAGCCGCGAGAGACGCGGCGCATAAGACCGCGCCAAGCCGCCACCATCCGATCGGCATATACCTTAAGGGTAGTACGAGAACGGCGTGGGGGCGTACACATGGGCGGGCAGACGCGGGGCTTCGTCCTGTTTCCCCCGGCCGGGGCTGGAGGAAACCCGGGAAGCGCCGATGGATATAGTGTCGGCGGCGGACCGCAGGGACAGGCGGACAGTTCTCGAAGCGCCGGCAGGAGGTGGAAGACTACGCCAGTCTGGAATCGAACCAGCAGGCCAGGAGCCGGCCCGCGCCGGGCGCATTCAGCGCGCGGTTGACGCGTCGGGCCCACAATGTTAGTCTCTTGTTTTAAAAGAGCTTCTCATAGTCTCTCCTGAAAATCGCATGGATGCCACTCTGCTCGCGTTAGGCGGGATACTGCTGAAGGCGCTGCCTACCTTTCTTCTGGTGATTCTGCTGAATTTTTATTTGAAGGCGGTGTTCTTCAAACCGTTCGAGAAGATGCTGCGCGAGCGGTACGAAGCCACCGAGGGCGCGCGCAAGCTGGCCGCTGAGAGCGTGGCGCGGGCGGCCGCCAGGGCGGCGGAGTACGAGGCGGCCCTGCGGGCGGCGCGCGGCGAGCTATACCAGGCGCAGGAGCAGATCCGCGCGCAGCTTGAGGAGCGGCGAGCGGCTGAGCTGGCCGATGCGCGGCATCGCTCCGAAGCCACGGTACGGCAGGCCCAGGCGCAGCTAGACGCCGACGTGGAAGACGCCAAACGATCGCTGGCCCGCGACGCGGAGGCGCTTTCGAGCCAGATCGCGGACGCCATTCTGGCGCGGAGGGCGGCATGAGGCGTTTCGGCGGGTTGATTCTGCTGGCTGGCCTGATGGCCTGGGCGCCGGCGCACGCCGCCGGGCCCGGCGAGGCCGACAACCTGACGGGCTGGAAGTGGGCCAACTTCGTGGTGCTGGCCGGGGCGCTGGGCTATGTGATCGGCAAGAATGCCGGGCCCTTCTTCGCCGCGCGCTCGCAACAGATCCGCAAGGACATGGTGGAAGCCGGCGAGCAGCGCAAGGAAGCCGACGAGCGGGTGGCCGAAGTGGAGCGGCGCCTGGCCGACCTGGGGTCGGAGATCGCCGCGCTGCGGGCCGAAGCGCAGACCGAAGCGCAGGCCGAGACCAGCCGCATGTCGCAACAGACCACCCTCGAAATGGGCAAGATCCAAGCGCAGGCCGAACAGGAAATCGCGGCCGCCGCCAAAGCGGCCCGCACCGAACTGAAGCGCTACGCCGCGCAGTTGGCGGTGGGACAGGCAGAGGGGAAAATCCGCGCGCGCATGACGCCGGCCATCGAGGATGCCCTGGTGGCGGGCTTCGTGCGCGATCTGGATTACCCCTCGCCGAAGGTTCGGACCTTTTTGAAATGACACTCTCAGCCCTGGCCAAGAGATATGCCGAAGCTCTCGCCGATGTGGTCACCCGCGCGGGATCGGGCCTGCCTCCGGAGGAAGCCGCGGCGCAGTTGCGCGCTTTTGAAGCCACGCTCCTGACTTCCCTCGAATTGCGCGAGGCCCTCGTCACGCCCGCCATTCCCAACAGCCGCAAGAAGGCGGTGGTGGGGCGCATCGCCGGAATTCTGGGCTTGGCCCCCACGATCCGGAACTTCTTATTCGTGCTGGTTGATCACCGCCGCATGAGCTCGATGGGGGAG
>JBEKPK010000183.1:0-10955 GCA_049520795.1 Bryobacteraceae bacterium | reverse complement strand
CCGGCGTAGTTGGCGGTGCGGGTCCGATCCACTCCGGCGGCATCGACCGGCCAGGAATCGAGCACGCCGGCGCCGTGAGGGGCGGTCACCCGCATGGGATATATGAACTGGAGCCCACTATCGGGCAGGCGGATGGCGGCGTTGGTCCACCACTGATAGGGCTGGCGCACGGCGCCCGGATTGTAGAGCCAGACTCGTTGCTGCAACAGGGCGCTCGCGGGACGAAGGGTGTAGGCGACGCGCCATTCCATCCCCGTCACGCGGTCCACGGCGGCTACGAAGATGGTCCCGCTGCCATCGTCGTTGGGGGTGGCGGCAAAATGAACGGGCGATATAGTGACCAGGCTATGAGCTATGGGGAAACTGGTCTCGATCCCGCCGGCCGCCCAGGCGCCACGCGGCGCGACGTTGTCCTTCTTAATGGCCGTGTTGGCGTAGAAGACGTCCGTGCCGGACAACTTGTCGCGGCAGGTATAGAGGTGGCCGCCCAAGTCGGGCAGTACCAGGCAATGCAGGTACTGGTTTTCGAGGTGGAGAACGCGCCACGGCGCATCGTGCTTCTCGACCGCCATATTCAGACGCATGGGATACGGGTAGACGCGGGCTGGTTCGAGCTGGTCGAACGGGGGAACGGCGCTGGGGGGCCCCTCGCGATAGGTGGGGAGGGTGATGGTATCCTGCCACACCCGAACGCGATCCGTCTGGGCGAAAAGCGGCGACGCACAGACAGCGAGGAGGAAAACGACGCCAAGGCGGCGCATATCGTCAGCGAGGATAGCACAAAGCCGCGAAGACGTTGGAGGTGCTCGAAATGCCGCCAGGCGGGCGCGGGACGCCATGGAAGACAAGGCCAAGACGGCGCCCGGAGGGAAATTGCAACTCGCCGAGCGGCATTTCTAATGTTTTTAAGACCGGGACATAGTCAAAGAGCTCGATAGTAGCCTGCAAAGTTACTCGTAAAGTTGGAAATTATATGATAACATTCATTTATTGTTTGAATTGTTATTAGAATTAGGCGTCCTGAAATAGGACTCAAAAAGTCCTGAAACGAGGATCGGAGCGCCTGGCTCCGTCAGTCGGCCCGGATGGGCCGCGAGTCTCGTTGCACTCGGAAAGGATGATTGATGAAGAAGTTCCGTCCACTCCTCGGCTGGGTGGCGCTTAGCGTTTGCCTGCAAGCGGCCCAATTGCCTGTAAACCTCGGCTCGGCCGGCACGTTCACCGCCTTGGCCGGCTCCACTGTGACGAACACCGGCCCGACGATTGTCAACGGAGACGTAGGGGTGAGCCCGGGCAGCGCCGTGACTGGATTCCCGCCCGGAAGCGTGGTTGGGGGGGCGATCCACGCGGCGGACGGCCCGGCGGCCTTGGCCCAAGGCGACCTGACCACCGCCTATAACGACGCAGCGGGCCGGGCGACGCCCGTGATCGTGGCCGGCGACCTCGGCGGACAGACCCTGCCGGCCGGCCTGTACAAATCCACCTCTTCGTTGGGCATAACCGGCGTTGTCACTCTGGATGGAGGGGGCAACCCAAATAGCGTTTTCATTTTCCAGATTGCCAGCGCCCTCACTACGGCCAGCGGCAGCCAGGTGGTCCTCATCGGCGGCGCGAATGCCGCCAACATCTTCTGGCAGGTCGGCAGTTCGGCGACTCTGGGAACGAACTCGATCTTCAACGGAACCATCCTGGCCCAGGCATCCGTCACGATTGCGACCGGCGCGGCGCTGGACGGCCGGGCTTTGGCGCGGACAGGGGCGGTCACGTTGGATAGCAATCTGGCCGTTAACCCCGGACCGCCGACCTCGACTACGCCGTCGGCGCTGAGCGTCGCGTGTCCGCTGAACATTGCCCAATCCGGCATAGCGTACGCTTCCTTATTGGTGGCCACTGGCGGCACGCCGCCCTACACGTTTTCCACCACCGGAGCGTTGCCGCCGGGTCTGCTCCTGAACGCCGCCACTGGAGCGGTCACGGGCGCCCCGACGACCATCGGAAGCGCCTCCTTCGCCGCCAACGTCCTGGACTCCGCCACGGGCGCCGCGACCAGTAATTGCGCCATCAACACCACCGCGGCCAACCAGGCGGATGTCTCGATTATCAAGAGCGGGCCGGCAAGCGCCGGACTGGGCTCGAACATCACCTTTAACATCGCTGTCGCGAATGCCGGTCCCAACACCGCGACCGGCGTGACCGTCACCGACGTGCTGCCGGCGGGCGTCACCTTTGTTTCCGCCACGCCATCCCAAGGCTCCTGCTCCGGCACAAGCGCGGTGGTGTGCTCCATGGGTTCCGTGCCGAACGGTGGTTCGGCCACGGTGGCGCTCGTCGTTACCAGTCTGGCCACGGCTGGGCCAGTCGTTAACACGGCCCTTGTTTCCGCGGCAAACACGGACCCGAACATAGCTAACAACTCCTCAACGGCCACCGTGTCCGTGCCTTCGACCGTTCCAACGCTCTCGACCTGGGGCTTGGTCATGCTGGCGCTGTTGTTGGCAGGGTGCGCGGCGCGACTCAGCCAAAAAGCGCACCGGCGCTCCATGCCTTAGCGCGAACCGCCGGCAATCGTGGACTCGGACCTCTTCCGCGCGCCCCGTGAGGGTGGCGGCTCGGTGTATACTAAACCGGACACGGAACTCCAAAATCGAAAGCCCCGTTCAGGCTGCGCCACGGATGGCTTGGGTTCTGTGGAACCTGCGGAGGAGATCACCATGAAAGCGCGGAGTCTGTTTTGCTTCACCCTGGTTTGCGGTCTCGCTTTGATCTCTGGCGGGTGCTCCGCCAGCTCGGACTCGTCGGGCATTCCTCACTTGCAAAAGCACGGGACGGCCACCCAACTGATCGTCGATGGCAAGCCGTTCCTGGCGCTGGCGGGAGAACTGGGCAACAACAGCGCCACCAGCGTCGAGTGCATGAGGCCGGCATGGCGCATACTCGCCGAAGCCAAATTCAACACCATCCTGGCGGGCGTCTCCTGGGCCCAGATCGAGCCCCAGGAGGGCAAGTTCGATTTCAGCGTGCTCGATGGCATCATCCGGGACGCGCGCAGCAGCCACCTGCATCTCGCGCTGCTGTGGTTCGCAAGCTGGAAGAACGGCCTGTCGAGCTACCCTCCCGGATGGGTGAAGAAGGATTTCGAGCGCTTCCCGCGCGCCCAGATCACAGGCGGCGAGACGCCCTGGCCCGTGCTCACAATCTCGGAGGTGCCGCGCATCCCGGTGGCGGGGAATCTGAGCATCGAGCTGCTCAGCACGTTCAGCGATGCCAACCGCGACGCCGATGCGCACGCCTTCGCGGCCATGATGCGGCATATCAAGGACGTGGATGGCCGCGCCCACACGGTCATCCTGATTCAGTTGGAGAACGAAGTGGGATTTCAGGGAGGCTCGCGCGACCGCTCGCCGTTAGCCAACACGGCTTTCGCGGGGTCGGTTCCGAAGGAGCTGATGGACTATCTTCAGCAGCACAAGGACACCCTGATTCCGGAGTTCCGCCAGGTATGGGAGGCGGCCGGCTTCAAGACCTCCGGAGCCTGGGAAGAGGTGTTCGGTAAGAGCCCGGCAACGGATGAGATCTTCGAAGCCTGGAGCTATGCGCGCTACATGGGCCGGGTGGCCGCGGCGGGCAAAGCCGAATACCCCATACCGATTTTCGCGAACGCGGCGCTGCCCCGCTCGGCCACCATCGCGGAGGTAGCCAGGAAAGGGCGCGAACCAGCGGGAACCCCGAGGTATTTCGCCGTCGGCGGCCCCATGGCCGACATGCTGGACGTCTGGCGAGCCGGAGGGCCGCAAATCGACATTCTCTCGCCCGACATTTATAGCGACCGGGAATTCATCGCGTGGTGCGAAAAGTACCACCGCAACGGCAATCCGCTGCTCATACCCGAGACCAGAGGAGGCGCCGAGGGCGCGGCCAGAGCGCTCTACGTCTTCGGACGCCACGACGCCATCGGTTTCTCGCCCATGGGCGTCGACAGGTCGGCCACTCCCGACAAGGACCTGATGGGCAGCTACGACCTGATTACGCAACTGGCGCCGCAGATTGCCGAGCACCAGGGCAATGGGACGATGTCCGCCGTCCTGCTGGGTCCGAGCGACCCGCCGCAGAAGATCCAGGTGGGGAATTACACCCTGGAGGTCGCCTTCTTGAGCCCCAGGCGAGCGGCGAGCGGGGAACCTCCGCAGGCAAGCGCGCCTTCCGCATCGGCGATCTTCATTGCCACCGGGCCGGACGAGTATATTGCGGCCGGCAGCGGGGTGACCGTCAGCTTTTCTCCGAACACGCCGGGACCCCCACTGGCCGGGCTGGCGAGCGTGGAGGAAGGCGTATTTGTGAACGGCCGCTGGGTTCCCGGGCGCGGCCTGGCGGGCGACGAAAGCGATGAAGGGCAATACCTCATACTGCGCCGGCCCTCGGGATGCTGTGCGCCTCCGGGAAGCACGAAGAGCATCCAGCGCGTGACGCTGTACCGCTATCGCTAGTGGGGTAAGCCTCCCGGCTTGCTGGTAGTGGGGTAAGCCTCCCGGCTTGCTGGTAGTGGGGCGGGCCTCCTGGCCTGCCTTCATGGAACCAGGCAGGCCGGGAGTCCTGCCCTTCGGAATTACTCGATCCACCCGCCGCCGAGAACCACGTCTTCGTCGTAGAACACGGCTCCCTGGCCGGGAGTGACGGCGCGCTGCGGGGCGTCGAACCGCACCTCGACGCGGGCGGGGTCGTCCGTGGCGTGCAGGGTGGCCGGGGCGGCGGCGTGCTTGTTGCGGATCTTGACCCGGGCTCGCGCGGAGCCCTCGATGCCGGCAATCGAAATCCAGTTCACGTTCCTGGCCGTGAAGCCGGCGCGCAATAGCTCGTCGTTGCCGCCCACGGTGACGCGCTGCGTCCGTGGGTCGGTGGCGATTACATAAAGCGGCTCGCCGGTGGCCACGCCCAGGCCGCGCCGCTGCCCGACGGTGAAGTGGTGCACGCCCTCGTGCTCGCCCAGCTTAAGGCCGCTGGAGGTCACAATCTCCCCATGCGCCGATTCCATTGGCACGCCGGTCTCTTCCAGGTAGGCTGCCAGGAAGGCGGCGTAATCCCCGTTGGGCACGAAGCAAATCTCCTGGCTATCGCCCTTCTCGGCTACCGCCAAGCCCATCGCCCGCGCCAACTCGCGTACTTCGAGTTTCGCCAGGCCGCCCAGCGGGAACAGCGTGCGCGCCAATTGCCGCTGCGTCAGGCCGAACAGGAAATACGTCTGATCTTTGGTCTGGTCCACCGCGCGCAGCAGTTGCCATCGGGCGCTGGCCTGGTGGTAGCGGATGCGCGCATAGTGGCCGGTAGCGATCTCATGCGCGCCCACCGAATCGGCCATCTCGAGAAAGCGATCGAACTTGATGAAGTTGTTGCACAGCGTGCACGGGATGGGCGTCCGCCCGGCCAGGTATTCCTCGACGAACGGTTTCACCACGCTTTCTTCGAACTGCCGTTCGAAGTTGACCACGTAATACGGAATGCCGATCTGCTCGGCCACCCGCCGCGCGTCGTAGACGTCGTCGAGCGAGCAGCAGCGCCCGGTGGCGCCATCGCTCGATAGCCCGGGCAGCCGGCGCTGGTTCCAAAGCTGCATGGTGAGGCCGATTACGGCGCGGCCCTGGCGCGCCAGCATGGCGGCCACGGTGGAGCTATCCACCCCTCCGCTCATGGCTACCGCAATGGGAGGCTGCTCAGGCATGCGCGGAAATTCTGCGCAGGTGTCCCACGGCGCCTTCGAGCGCGTCCACCAGCGCGTCCACCTGATCGGCGGTGGTCCCGCGGCCGAGCGAAAACCGCATGCTGGCGCGCGCCCGGTCGGGGGAAAGTCCAATGGCGGTGAGTACGTGGGAGGGCGCCAGCGCTCCGCTCGAGCACGCGGCCCCGGTGGATACAGCGAACCCGCGCAGGTCGAGCGCGATCACCATCGCCTCGCCATCGATCCCATCGAAACAGACATTGCTGGTATTGGGCGTTCGACTGGCGCGCGACCCGTTGACGGTGGCGCCGGAAATGCGGCGCAGGATGGCTTCCTCCAGGCGGTCGCGCAGAGCGCCCAGCCGCGTGGATTCGGCGGCCAGCGTCCGTCCGGCCAGCTCGGCCGCCACTCCGAAGGCCGCAATGCCGGGGACGTTTTCGGTGCCCGGACGCCGGTCGCGCTCGTGATGCCCGCCGAAGGCGATGGGCGCGAGCGTGGTTCCCTTGCGCACGTAGAGCGCGCCGACGCCCTTGGCCGCGTACAGCTTGTGGCCGCTCACGCTGTAGAGGTCCACCCCCAGCGCCGTCACGTCCACGGGAATCTTGCCCAGCGCCTGCACTCCGTCCACGTGCAGCGGAACGCCGGCCGCGCGCACAATGGCGGCGATCTCCGCGATGGGCTGCACCGTTCCCAGCTCGTTGTTGGCGTGCATGATGGAGACCAGGGCCGTATCGGGGCGCAGGGCGCGGCGCACCTCCGCGGGGTCCAATACGCCGCTGGGGCCGACACGCAGGCGGGTCACCTGCACGCCCTCGCGTTCCAGTTGCTGGCAGGGACCCAGCACGGCGGGGTGCTCGATGGCGCTGGTGACCACGTGCCGCGCCCCCCCGCGCGCCCGCACCGCGCCCAAAATCGCCATGTTGTCGGATTCGGTGCCCCCGCTGGTGAATACGATATCCGCCGCCGAACAGCCCATCAGCGCCGCAAGCTGGCGGCGCGCGGCCTCCATGCGCTCCTTGGCCGCCTGCCCGAAATGATGAATGCTCGAAGCGTTACCATACACTTGTCCGAGACACGCCGTCATCGCCTCCAGAACCTCGGGAGCGACGGGGGTGGTGGCGTTATGGTCGAAATAGAAACGCTGCACTGCAATCTATTCTAACAATGGCCCAACCTCTGCTTACCCTGACCACCGATTTCGGCCTTTCCGACCACTACGTGGGCGTCATGAAGGGCATAATCCTGGGAATTTGCCCCCGCGCGCAAATCGTGGACATCAGCCACCAGGTGAAACCGTTCGAGATCGCCGAGGCCGCCTATCTCATCGCCCAGGCCTACCGCCAGTTCCCCAGGAAGACGGTGCACGTGGTGGTGGTGGACCCCGGCGTGGGCACCGCGCGCCGGCCCATCCTGATGGAAGCCGCGGGGCAATGCTTCGTGGCCCCGGACAATGGCGCGCTGGCCATGGTGTACGCCCGCGAGAAGTGCAAAATCCGGCTGATCTCGAACGACAAATACTTCCGCCGGCCGGTCAGCTCCACTTTCCATGGGCGGGACATCTTCGCGCCCGTGGCGGCCCACGTGGCCGCCGGTGTGCCGCCCTCGCGCATGGGCCGCCTGATAGAGGACTACCTGCGCCCCGGTTTCGAAAAGCCGCAGCGCACGGGCAAGCGGACGTGGTCCGGCCGCATCCTCAACATCGACCGCTTCGGCAACGTGGTCACCAATTTCCAGGCGGCCGATTTCCCGAATCTCGAAAGACAGAACTTCTCCCTGATTTTCGGACCGCACCATGTGAGCGTGCTGGCGCGCAATTACGCCCAGTGCGGCGCGGGCGAGCTGTTCGCCATCGAGGGCAGCTCGGGGTACCTGGAGGTATCAGTCAACCAGGGCTCGGCGGCGAAGCAGATCGGCTGCGAAAGCGGCGCGGTGGTGGAGATGACGGTGGGGTAGCGCGCTACCCGCACAGCAATTGCGGAACGCGTTTGAAGTGCCGGTCGCGCGTGATGAGCGTGAGGTCGTGCTCCAGGGCGAGGGCGGCGATCCACAAGTCGTTGTCGGGAACCGGAGATCCGGCTCGCTTCAGTTGCACGAACAGCCTGGCGTACTGCTCGGCCGTCTCGCGGCCTGGCAGCAAGACGCCAACAGTGGGCTTGGCGAGGAACTTGCGCAGCAGGATTTCGTTGCCGTGTTGCTGGCTGCCTCCGCAAAAGCCCGCCTTGATCTCCGCCAGAACCACCAGCGGAATCCAGACTTCGTCGCAATTCCCGAGCCGCTCCGCCAGTTCCGTATCGCCCCGAAAAAGATCTGTGAGGCGGTTGGTATCGAGCACGACCCTCACTTCCACTTCTCCCAGTCGATCTGGCGCTGGGCGGCCATAATCTCATCGAAAGCCGAGTCCGGCGTCCACTTGCCGGCGATGTCGGAGAAATCCGCTTTGCGCCGCAGGCCGACGCTCGCGGCCGTCAGTTCGTCCAAAATCACCCGGTTGAGGCTCTGCTTCCGCCGCGCCGCTTTCTGGCGGAGAGCGCGGTCCACCTCCGGTGGAACGCCGCGAATCGTGTACTGGGCCGGAACTGCCTGCTCCTTCGCCCCACAATTCCGGGCTATCCGAGGGGCGCATACCAGTTACACTGGAGAGCGCTGGGCTATGAGATTCACCACCGCGCTTTTGTCCTGCTTGATGCTGGCGACGGCGGCGTTTGCCGCCGGCCCGGTTCGGGTGGTCTATGACACCGACATTGGCAACGATGTCGACGACGCCATCGGCTTGGCCATGCTGCACGCCTTCGAAACCCGCGGCGAATCGCATCTCCTGGCGGTAACCATCAGCAAGGACAACCGCTTCGCCGCGCCGTTCGTGTCGCTGTTCAATGCCTATTACGGACGGCCCGATATCCCCATAGGCATAGTTCGCAACGGCAAGACCCCGGACGACGGCGCCTTTCTTCGCCAGGTCGCTTCGATGAAAAACCCGGACGGGTCCCCGCTCTACCCGCGCCGCGTGGCAGACCCCGCCTTGCTGCCCGAGGCGGTCGCGCTGCTTCGCCGCATACTGGCTAAGGAGGAGAACGGGGCTGTGACCATCGTGCAGGTTGGCTTCAGCACCAACTTGGCGCGCCTGCTGGAATCGGCCCCCGACGGCTTCAGCCCGCTGACCGGCCGCGAACTGGTGGCCCGGAAGGTGACGAAGCTGGTGCTCATGGCCGGCCATTTCCCCTCCAGCCCGAATCCGGAGTACAACGTGGCCCAGGACATACCTTCGGCCGGGAAGATCTTTCAGGAGTGGCCGGGGGAGATCGTCACCAGCGGCTACGAAGTCGGGGCGTCCATCCAGTACAACCCGGATCGGCTGGCCGCCGACTTCCGCTACGCCGAACACCACCCGCTGGCCGACGCCTATCGGGCCTACAAACGGATGCCGTATGGCGAACCGTTGTGGGACCCGTCGGCGGTGCTCTACGCCGTGCGCCCCTACCCGGCGTATTTCAGCCTCTCGGCTCCGGGAACGATTCAGACCGACGCCAGGGGCGCTACTTCATTCATGGAATCGGCGGACGGAAAGCACCGCTACCTGGTGGTGAACGATGCGCAGCGAGCCGCCGTGCGGGAGACCATCTCGGTACTGATGAGCGAGCCGCCGCTCGCGCGGCCGTAGTGGCCGGGCATGAGCCCGGCCCGCGGCGAGGGAACAAACCCCCAAGCTGACGCTACTTGGCGATTACCCCGCAGGCGATGCGGTCGCCGGCGTTGCCGGAGGGATCCGTCATCATGTCGTCCGCCTTGGCGTGAATCATGAGCGCGGTTCCGCCGTTGGCGAACACCGAATTGTTGCCCCCGCCCAGGGTCACGCGCGGGTCCTCCACCGTGACCTTAGCCGTCCCGTTCGGCTTGACCGTGAAATTGGGCATATCGCCGGCGTGCGGGCCTTCGGGGTTCTTGAGGCCGTGATGCTTCTGGTCGGGGTTAAAATGGCCGCCCGCCGTGGTAAAGGCCGGCGCCTCGCACTTGGCGGTCGCATGGATGTGCACCGCATGTTCTCCGGGCGGCAGGTTCTTGAGGTCCAGCTTGATAGTCACGCCGGAACCGCCTTTTCCATCCGCCAGCGTGGCCACGCCGACGCTCTCGCCTTTGGCGTTCTTCAAATCCACTTTCACAGGCTTGTTGGCGCCAACCAGAGCGGCGGCGGCTAACAGACCGGCTGCGAGTACGATCGCAAACTCCTTCATCGCTCCTCCAGGGGAATTCGTCGCTCCTCTCGTGAGGCAAACCAGGATAGCCTTGAGACTCGCGCGTCTTCTATTGGAGCATAGCAGGATATGGTTGGCTACGAAAGCGGCATTTCCTAAGGCGGGGGCCCGATTATCGTATGCGTTACCACAAATCCGCCGCTGCGCCGGCTTTACACGGTTTAACAGTACTTTACAGCAGGGCGGGCAACTACGGGCGCCCGAGGGGCGTTAATAGAAGTGGAGGCTTCGATTCGATGACCGGAAAGTTCACCATGCTGTGCGCCGCGGCCGCGCTTGCGGGAACGCTCTCATACGCCCAGCCCACGGGGTCGGGAAGTCCGCCCGCTCCGCCAGACCCGGCGACTATGGCTACCCTGCGCGTTAACCAGTTATCCGCGCAACTCAACCTGACCGACGCTCAGAAAGCGTCTGCCATCACCATCTTCACGAACGCATACACGGCCGGCCAGACCGTCCAGACCAGCTTGCAAACCAATCAGCAGTCTCTGATGACGGCCGTGAAGGCGAACGCCTCGACCATCGACTCCCTGTCCTCGACGATAGGGGGTTTGCAAGGCCAGATCCTCGCGATTAACAGCCACGCCCAGGCGGACTTCTATGCCCTTCTGACCCCCGCTCAGCAGACGCTCTTCAATGCCATGCCCCAGGGCGGGCGAGGCGGACCCGGTGGACCTGGCGGACCCGGCGGACCCGGCGGCGGAATGACCGGCAACGCCAGGCGCGGCCCGCCGCCGCCCCAGTAGGCAGGCGAAGGCTCCGGCCCGGGGTTGGTCCGGGCCAGCAGGCGGCCACCGGTGCCCCATACCCCCAGGACGGCAGCTACTCCTCTGCCGTCCTGGGTGCGCGACACAAAGGTGATGTCCTCGGGGGAAGCTCCGGAGGAGCGAAAGAAAGTAGCCCACGGCGTGAGCCGTGGGAAGACATAGAAATCGACTAAGCCCCGGCAGGGGCGAAAGAACTTTCTTCCGCCCCCTCCGGGGGCTGCCACGGTT
>JBEKPK010000182.1:0-10966 GCA_049520795.1 Bryobacteraceae bacterium | reverse complement strand
CCGCGACCTGAGGCGGCTGGGTTCAACCGCCGGATGCGGAAAACCGCACGTCCGGTGGTGTGGGAGGGTGACGGGGCGCAATCCCCGTCACTCCACCCGATCCAGAAGGCTTGGCCCCACATGGAACAAAAAAGGGCGGCCGGGGAGAACCGGCCGCCCGAGGACTGCTCTGGATCGGGGTCTACGGCAAAAGAATTACGGGCGCGCGCCAGAAGGCGAACCGCTGTCCGGTGGGGTTCAGCACGCTCACCTGGCAGGTGTACCGGCCGGGTTCGAACTTAGCCAACGGAACGGCGAACCGCACGGGCAACGCCCCGGTGTTCGCGTTCAGCCCTTCGCTGATCTCCACCGGCTCGCTCTCGAACGCCTTCACCTTGCCGCGGTAAAAGGTCAGGCTGGCCACAATGGGCTGCGCCGCCTTGGCATTGGGCTCATAGGCCTCCAGGAAAACGTACATGCTTTGTTCTTTCCGGAAGACGCGCGTCACGCTCGGGATCAGCTTCTGGCCGTTTTGTACCAGCGGGTTGGCGCTTTCCAGGCGGCGGTCGCGGACGGCGTTAGCGAGCAGCTTGCCCTGGTCCTCACGCTGGTTGCTGAGAATCACCGAGCTGATCGGCAGGTACTTGTTATCCGTAGTCAGGTCCGGAATCGTGAACTTGGTTTGGAACGTGCCCATTTTTCCGGTTTCGTTCTCGCGGGCCAGGAACTTGATGGTGTAAGTCCCCGGCGAAAGCGCCAGCATGGTGTCATAGGCCACCGTGCTCTTGGCCAATTGCGCGGCCGTATCGTCGGTCAGTTTGACGTCGATATTGTCGCGAATGGTCTGCGCCAGAACGCCTTTGGCATCCCTCACTTCGGCCAGGAAGTCGATGCGCGTGGTCTTGGCGCCGCCCTTCTTAGCCAATTCGATGTCCGATCCGGGAATCTTGATCGTAACCGGCACCCTGTAAAGGTCGCGCATCAGGCGGAAGTAGTCGGTCTCGAGCGCGATCGTAAGATCCGTCACGGGATCGCCCAGAGCCAGGGCCTGTTCGAGCTGCCGTTCCTTGTCCGAGGAGTCGAACTTCTTGAACTCCTTGGAGGCGAAGTACCCGCTGCGATAATCCAGCTTGGCGCTCAGGTTCTTGCCGATCTGCACTTTGATCTTCCGGAACTTGCCGTCCAGGGCCGCATTGGTGGTGTAGTAGCCCAGGATGTAATAACTGGAGATGTCTTTCTGCGCCTCCTGGATGCCCAAGGCGATATCGTTGGAATCCTGGAAGGCCTTGCCTCCGGTATCCGCCGCCAGGGCGAAGAGGGTATCCTGCGATCCCGACAGATTGCTCGATGAGGCGCGCATGGAACCGCCGGAGTAGTTACCCGCGTTGCCCGAGCCGGACGAGGTACCGCCCGATCCCTTGGTGGCGTTGCCGGAAGGCGCCGTAGCCACCAGGCCGCGCGCGTCGATGGTGTAGACGTTGACATTGGCCTTGATGGCGGCGTTGATGGTGGCGCGCAACTGCGCGTCGTTATCCGTGCCGCTGCGCTGGATGCCGCTCGAAACGTACACCAGCGCCTTCTTCTCGGAAAGGCTGGCCAGCTTCTTCACGGCCGTCTCCAGGGAGGACAACTGGCGGTCGGTGTTGAAAATGTTGAATTCGGTATCGTCCTGGGTGTAAGCCGCGTAAGTGTCTTCGGTGCTGTCGTCGCTGGTGGTATTGGCCATTTCGCTGGCCTCGCCCAGGACCAGCCCGTTGATGGTCTTGTTGAGCACGTCGCGGTCGTTAGTGAAATCCTGGAGCACATTCAACTGGCCGGCGTAGACCATGATGGCCATGAGGTCCGAGGCGGTCATATTGGTCTTCAGGAATTTCAGAGCCCCGGTCTGCGCGCGGATCTGGTCGTCCACCGGCATGCCCTGGAAATCGAAGTACATCACCATCAGCCGGCGGTCGCGGTACTTGATTTCGCCGGGCCTGGAGGAGGCGATATCCGTCTGCACCAGGGCCGCCACCGGCGGCGGTTCCACCTTATTGGCCACCGTGGGGGCCACCACCGAAAGGGCTGCCGCCGTGTCGGCGGCGTTCGCCGCCGGCCGCGGCATCAGCGTGGGCACGGCGGGCGCCTCCATCGGCGGAAGAGCCTCGTCCGCCAGCCGCTGGTATTCGAACACCTTGATGGTCTGCGGCTTCCCATCCTCCCCGACGGTGAAGTCGCTGGCCTTCAAGCCCTCGATCGGCTTGCCGTCCTTATCCTTCACCGAGACGTTGACAATCACCAGCGCGGTGGTGGTCGTGAAATTGGTTATGGTCTTCTGCAGCGGCGCGTTGGCCTGCTGCTGCACGGGTTGCGGCGGGGCCGGCAAAGGGCGCGGCGCCGGCTGCTGAGCGAATGCCGCCAGCAGCCCAACCAACAACGCGGTGGGAATCGCTTTATTCGTCTTCATGGCTAGAAATTGAACCTCAAACCGCTGCTCATGGTGCGCATGGCGCCGACGGCGCTCACCTGGCCGAAGGTGCTGGAATTCAGGGTGGTGTTCCAGCCCGTGACCACGACCGAGTTCAGAATGTTGCTGGCTTGCATGCTGAAAGTCATGCGCAGCCGCTCTCCAAACCGGAAGGTCCGGTTGGCCGAACCATTCACGCTGGTCCGGAACGGCCCGCGAATCACGTCACGTCCGGAGTTGCCCCAGGTGCCCGCGATCGGCGTCGTGAAGGCATTCTCGTTGAAGAACCAGTTCGGCTCGTTGCTGGGAATCAGCTCGGCCGGTTGGCCGGTCGCTTCGGCGCGCGTGCCTCCGCCCTTGGTGGCCCCGGCGGCGCCGCCCTCGTTGACCGTCAGGAATGAGCCGGTACCCATCGAAATCGTGGTGCCGATGCCCCAGTCCTTGAGGATGACGCCCTTCCAGCCGCTCACCAGGGCTCCGCCCATGCGTCCCTGCCCGGTACTGTAGTTCAAGGAGATGTTCAGCGTCTGCGGCGCGCCCGTCACCGCGCGCTCGGGCCGGAAGTCCATCCAGTTCTGCGCCGTAGTCCCGCCATCGATCATCTTGGCGAACTGGTAGCTGGCGGTGGAAGAAAGGCCGCCGCGGAAACGCCGCATTAGGACCGCGCTCACGGCGTTGTAGATGGAATTGTCGCCGGTAGTCTCATAGGTGTACCCCGTCGGGTACGGGGCGGCCGGAGATCCCGGTGGTTCCACCCACGGCGTCATCCGCCGGTCCAGGTTGGTACCCTTGGTTCCCTGGTAGGCAACCTGGGCCTGCAACGAGAACGGCAGATTCTGTTGCACGCTGAGCTGCCATTGCTGGGCGTAGCCATTCCTATAGTTGGGGTCCACCGCGAAGGTGTCTTGTAACGTGTTGGTGGCCCGCGCGGCGGGGTTCACGAAAGCGTTCCCCATGCTCAGCGGGCCGTCCGTCAGGTACAGGTTCCAGGATGTGTCGAGCGGCGGCTGCTGGGCCATGTTGCTGGCCACGCTGGAGTACACCGAAGAGTTGTAGTACCAGCCATACCCCGCGCGAATCACGGTGGATCTCTTGGCGCTCGGCCGCCACGCCAGTCCCAACCGCGGCGAGATGTTGCGCATGTCCGGTTTGATCAGAGCCCCCGTGCAAACCCCGCCGGCGGGACAGTTCGCCTCCCCCGGAAGCACCGTTTGGTAGGAAGTGAAGTTAGGCCCGAACGCCAGGTTCACGAGCTGGTTATTCAGCTCGTTGACGGGCGTCTGATAGTCCCACCGGATGCCGTAATTCAGGGAAAGCCGCGTGGTCAGACGCCAATCGTCCTGGACGTAGAGCTGCCATATGGAGCCGCGGAAATAGAGGGATGGCTCGCCGTACCGGACCGACGCCTGATAGGGCGTCGCCAACAAAAAGTCGGCCATGTCGAACCCCGTGCCCGGCGACACCTGCATCGCCCCGGTGACGGGGTTGGCGACGAGTTGGCTGGTGGCGTACCCGTTGAAGTTGAACGAACCGCGCCCGTTGGGGTCCGAATCGCGGTTGTTCTGCTGCCGGCGGTAGCTCGCGCCATACGAAAAGTTGTGCATGCCCTTTATCCACATCAGGCTGGCCGTCAGCGAGGAGGTCTGGGCGCGGGTGAGGGATTCCGTTCCGTCCGACAGGCCGGCGAAATCGGTAAAGCTCAGAGTGGGAGGCCCCCAGTCCAGCGGTTCGGTCGAAACGCCCTGGATACCCAGTTGGGCGGCCACGTTGGTGCGGTTGGCGAAATACGGCGTCGACAGCGCCCGGTTGCGGCTGAAGACGTAGTTCAACGTGGCGATGAGCCGGTTGGTGAAGTTGTGGGTGTAGGAGGTGTTGATGTTCATGGCTCGCCCGTTGCTGGTATCGAGGAAGCCGAACATATTGGGGTTGTTGCCGCTGTTGCCCTGATATCCCACGCGGACGTTGATGCGGTTCTTGACATCCAACTGCTGGTTGATGCCGCCATTGATGTTGTGGGAGTTGGCGATGCTGGTCAGGGGAAGCTGGAAATTCCGCGTGGCCGTCGGAAACATGGGCAGCGGATAGTAATTCAACAGGGCCTCGGCGATGGGGCTTTGCCGGTTGCTCGGGATCATGTCGTTGGGAAACGGACTACCGGTGGTGGGATCGTAGACCACCGGGACCTGGGTGGCCGATCCGACGGTAACCTGGGACGCCGAGAAATTCCCTTGCCGCTCGAGCGCCGAAGGCATGGTGGTCAGACTGCCCTGGGAGCCGTTGCGGTTGAACCCCAGCCCGATGCTCAGGTTGAATTGGCCCATGCGCTGCGGGTTGAGAATGTGGGGAATGCGCAGCGGACCGCCGAGGGTTATGGTGGTGGTGGTCCGGTTGGAGTATGGCTTGGGGATTTCCTGCCCACTGAGCGAATAAGTCTGCGCGTTCAGAAGCGAGTTGCTTTCCTGAATGCTTACCCCGCCGTTGTAAGCCATGCGCGGATTCCTGCGGGCGTTGCCGAAAGCCCGCGCGCCGTTCATGGCCATCCACGAAGGATTGTTGGGGTTGCCGCGACCACCGGCGCCGCCGCGTCCGCCGCCGCCTCCGCCGCGTCCGCCGCCGCCGCCAAAGCCACCGCCGCCGAAGCCGCCTCCGCCGCCGCGCCCGCCGCCGCCGCCAAAGCCGCCGCCGCCTCCGCCGCGTCCGCCGCCCATGCCGCCTATGCCGCCTATGCCGCCCGCGGCGCCCGCGCCGCCCATGCCGGAGGCATCCGCCCCGCCCGCCCCGCCCTGGGCGTCGGGGGTCATGCCCATCATGCCGCCCGGGCCGCCCATGCCATCCGGGCCGCCCATGCCGCGTCCGCCGCCCATCAGGCCGCCCGGGCCGCCCATACCGCCGGGTCCGCCGAACCCGCCCCAGTCGTTCCCGCCGGGGAGGCCCATGGCGGTGCTCTCACTGCCCTGAATCACCATGGCCTGGTTAGCGCTCTGCTGGAGTTCGCTGTTCTGCTCATTGCTCAGCGCGCCCTCCTGCCCGAAGATTGAAACGTCCGCCGATTGGTTCACGCCCACCTGCTGGAACGCATCCGTCGCGGCGGCGCCTCCGCGCCCGCCCGCCCGTCCTCCCTGATTGGCGTTGCGGCCGTTGCCGCGCCCTTGCGCGCTGGCCGCGGCCGTGGCCGGCGCGGCCGGCGTGGCCGGAGTGGCAGATGGTTTCGCTTCCGCTGTTGTGGCCGCCGGCGCGGGGATGGCTGTCGGAGCTACTGGCGTAAGGGCCGCCGGCGCCGCAGCGGCCGTCGTGGCCGGCGCGGCCGGCGCGGGCGGTGGCGGCGCTTTCGCCGCTGCCACCGCGGCCGCCATATCCGCCTGCGTCATCAGTTTCAAGTCCCACTCGGGGCTGGGCGCGTCGGGCGCAACTCCAATGTCGCGCGTCTCATTCGCGAAGCCCAGCATCTCCACCCGGATGCTCCAAATGCCGTCGGCGAGGTCGGCGAACGTATAGACCCCCTTGTCGTCGGTGGTGGTCAAGAGTTTCTTGTCGCCTTGCGTGGCTGTGACGGTGGCGCCCGGTATGGGCAACACGCCGGACTTAACCGTCCCGTGGTGTTCCGAGGCGAAAACGCCCGTAACCACTAAACAGGCGACAGCGAGTCGCCTCAGATGTAGATGTATTTTATGCGCGGGCATGGGTATCTATACTCCATGGCGAACTTCATGTGGAGAACGTTACGGACGGGTTGGCCAATTAAAAAAGTGGAACTTCTTGAATGGAAAGGGCCGCCGGCCCTTTCCAGACAGGCAGGACGTACTTTTTATTTCAAGGGGCGCCCCTGGTAAGTGGATCTCCAGCAGCGCTTTGCGGTTGAAAGAGTCCTGAACTAGGACAAACCGGGTCTATACCGCACGGCGGATGCGTACGCTACTGGTCCTTCGCGCCGGTCCAAAGGAGCGCCAACGGCGCAGTTCCTGCATGGGGGCGGGAAGGACGATCACGGGCGCCGAGCCTGGATTGCGTTGGTCAGGGCGCTCCGGCGAACCGCAACGGATCATGCGGATGGCCAGCGTGCGTTCGATGCGCGCGATCTCGCTTCGCTCGCCGCGCGCGCCGAAAGTGGACGCCGTACCGCCGGCGCCGGCGCGTCCGGTGCGGCCCACGCGATGGATGAAGTCTTCGGGAACCTGCGGAAGGTCGTAGTTCACCACGTGAGAGATCCCGTCCACGTGGATGCCGCGAGCCGCTACGTCGGTGGCCACCAGCACGCGGTAACGTCCTTCCTGGAAGCCGCGCAGGGCCATGTTGCGCTGGTTCTGGCTGCGGTCGCCGTGAATCGCGGCGGTCTTCACGCCGGTAAGCGCCAGTTTCCTGGCCAGGCGCTCGGCCCCGCGCTTGGTCCGCGCGAACACCAGGAACGAGCCTTCCTCGCGGCGCAGCATGGTTTCCAGCAATTCGAGTTTTTGGTCGGCCTCGACTTCGTACAGGTGAAGGTCCACCTTCTCGGCGGGCTTCAATGAGGAGCCCACCTCGATGCGAACGCCGCGCGGCGCGTGTTTCTCGACCAGATGCTTGACCGAGCTTTCGATGGTCGCCGAGAAAAACAGCGTCTGCCGGCCGGCGGGCATGGCGGCCATGATCTTCTCGATGGTCGGGAGGAAGCCCATGTCCAGCATGCGGTCGGCCTCGTCCAGAACCAGTATCCGGACGCCGCTCAGATTCACCAGGCGCCGGCCAAGAAAATCGTACAGCCGGCCGGCCGTTGCGATCAAAACCTGGGCGCCGGCGCGGATGGACTTCAGTTGGGCCGCTTCGCCCAGCCCGCCGACCACCAGGGTGGCGCGGACGCCGCTGCCCGCCGCCATCTTGGCGAAGGTCTCGTGGGTCTGCATGGCGAGTTCGCGGGTGGGGCTGAGGACCACCGCGCGAATGCCGGTGGACGGCCCTTGTTTGGCCAGCAGTTGGATCAGCGGCAAAACGAAAGCAAGCGTCTTTCCGGAGCCCGTCTGGGCCGTGGCGATGATGTCTTCCCCAGCCAGGGCCGGCTCGATGGCCTGCGATTGGATGGGGGTGGTCACGGTGAAACCGTGCTTCTCGATGTTGCTCTTCAAAAGAGCGGACAGAGGGAGTTCAGAGAATGTTTTCATTAAATGTCTTGAGGGAGAATCCGCGAGCCGACTACCGGAGAAGGGAGAGGGGGTTGCGAGCGACTTCCTGCAGATTCCATTATACCAGGTTCCCGGAACCGTTTCAGCAAGCGTCAAGAAGATGTTGGCAGGCGGAAGCGCCTGCCCCACAAATCCTATGCTTCGGCCCAGTTGCGGCGCCCGATGATAGTGGGCGGTTCGTGGCGGTCTCCGCGGGCCAGCCGCCGGTCCTCGCGGAGGCTGGTCCACCAGAGCACCGGGCCGAGAATACGGCTGGCGGCCGCGGCCACGAATCCGAACTCCCGCTCGATATCCTTGCGCAGCGCCCGTATCCGCGGCGCCACCGAGAGGTTGGCGTTCTTGAGCCGGTGCTCCATGGCCCACAAGACGCCGGCGTAGGCGTGCCGCAGCATCCTGGTCTCCCGGCGAAAGCGCTCGCGCACGCGCGGGTCCGGATGATCCTTGTATCGCATCCATCCCTGGAAGGTGGTGCGGCAAACCCGGAACAGACTGGGGCCGTTGCGCACGAAGTCGGACCGGAAAGCCGATTCGAGGAACTGCTTGGATTCCTCGCGGGAAATGGCCGCGTGCCGGAAATTGAAACGGTCCTGCCCGTGGATATCCGCCAAGTCGACATCCTCGAGCAGCCTGCCCTGCTGCGCCATCTCGTCATAGAGCGGCGTGCCGGGAACCGGCGTGTAGAGCATGAACTGGTGGAGATCGGTCTCGTGCGCGACGGCGCGCTCGATCTCTTCCCCGATGTTTTCCGGGGTGTGGTGTTCCAGCCCCAGAATGGTGGACCCCAGAAGAACGATGCCGTGCTCCCGCAGTTCGCGAGTCAGCTTCAGCGTGTCGGCGCCATCCAGCTTGGCGTACCCGGACTGCGCCGATTCCAGGCCCAGCCAGATGGTGGAAACACCCAGTTCCACCAGCTCCTCATAGGTGTACTTGCGGATGGCGTTGGCCGAAGAAAAAATGTTAAAAGCCCAGCTCTTGCCGGCCGCCTTCATGCGCGCCAGCAGGTCCAACGCACGGCCCCGCTGGAGCAGGAAGTTCTCGTCCATGATGAAGAACGACTTTACGTTGCGGGACGATTCGGCTTCCTCCATCAGGCGGAACAGCTCCTCGCCGGTGGAGTACAGATTGAGCATTTTCCCCTTGCCCCCGAAGAAAGCCGAGGTGGCGCAAAAATTGCATCCCATGGGACATCCCACGGAAGCGATGATGGTGGCGGAAGAGTCCGCCTTATCGGGGATCCTGACTCCCATGACCCGCAGGTCGAAACCCGAAGACAGGGCGGGATGGCGGATGGGGGCGTCGGGGTCCTCGCCCAGGTACCGGCGCATCCATTCGATGCCGTCCCCCTTCACGATGTAGTCGGCGTCGAGGATGCGCTCGATGGCCGGAATAGCGGCCACGTGCCCGCCCACCACGATGGTGGAATGAGGCGAGAGTTCCCGGACCATGCGGCACATCTCGCGCGCCTTGCCCACATTCACAATGATGGAAGAGACGCCCACGATGTCGTAATGGTGGGCCGTCAGCTCGCGGGCGAAGGCTTTGCGCGTGGGGAAATCGAGGACCGCGCAGGGAGCCGAGATGTTCTCCTGAATCATGAGGATGCCCCACGAGCGGTGAAAGCGCCGCACGGAAAACGATCCCTGGGCCCGGGTGACCTGGTTGTGGTAGAGCTCCATCGGATTGATGGCGCGGCTGCCGAATTCATCGTCCTGCGCGTAGGGGCCGAACACGGAGGAGAGCAACACGCGCGCCCGGACGCCTTTAGGGTGAGTTGTATTCATCGAATTCACTAAACCGACGAGGCAGATCGAAGGAGGGCGAGGCGAGGCGAGGCGATCCGATGAACGGCCACTTTCAGTTTAGCAGGATTTGGCCGCTGTCAAACCGGGTTAGTGTGCGACAATCTTCTACGCGACTTCGCTTTGTCATTATGAACGTTGGAATCATCGGAACGGGCGCGATCTCCGGAAAACACGCCCAGGCCTACCGGAATATCGGCTTCCGCGTGGCCGTCTGCACGGATATCGACGAGGAGGCCGGCCGCCGGTTCGCCGAGCGGCACGGCGCGGAGTTCGTGCGGACCTATGAAGAGGTGTGCCGCCACCCCCGCGTGGATTTCGTGGACGTCTGCACATTCCCGGATTTCCGGCTGCAACCGCTCGAAATCTGCGCCGAAACGAAGAAGCACATCCAGGTGCAGAAGCCTATCGCCACCAGCGTGGAAACAGCGCGCCGGATGATCGAAACCGCGCGCCGGGCGGGCATCCTATTGGGAGTGGTGAGCCAGCACCGCTTCGACGACTCCAGCCAATTTCTGGCGCGCGCCCTGGCAGCCGGACGGCTGGGCGAGCTGATCCAGTGCGACTGCTACGTGAAGTGGTATCGTTCGCCCGCCTATTATTCCCGGCCGATCAAAGGGAGCTGGCAGACCGAAGGCGGCGGCGCGCTGATTAACCAGGCGATTCACCAGATCGACCTTCTGCGCTGGCTGGCAGGCCCGGTGGCCGAGGTGTTTGGTTTCTGGCAACTGGGGGCCGTGCACCGGATCGAATCCGAAGACGTGGTGAGCGCCGTGGTATGTTACGGCAGCGGAGCCACGGGGGTGATTCAGGCCTCCACGGCGCTGTGGCCGGGCTATCCCGAGCGCCTGGAATTCCACGGAACAAAGGGCACGGCCGTCATTATGGGGGACAAACTGGCGGTGTGGGACGTGGAGAACGATTCGGGAGAGCCCGCCCCGGTGGACCGGGATGTGGCCTCGGGGGCCTCCGACCCGATGGCGATCTCGCTCGAGCCCTTCGAGCGCCAGTTCCTGGATTTCGCCGGCGCCATCGCCACCGGCCGCAAGCCGCTGGTCTCGGGTGAGGAAGGCTGCCAGGCGCTGGAGGTGGTGGACGCCATCTATCGTTCCTGCCGAACGGGCGAGAAGGTGGCGCCAGGCGGTTTGGCGGGCGGCTGAGAGCGGGCTGCCCTACTGGTTCGCGCCGTCGTTAAAGCGGACCACCACGGAAACGCGGCGGTTGCGGGCGTCACTGGGGTGCTCGGCGTCCAGAAGGCGCCGGTCGGCGAAGCCGCGCACTTCCGACACCTGGCCGGCCTCCACGCCGAAGGAGTGCAGCAGCCGCCGTGCCGCGTTGGCCCGCTCCACGGCAAGCTCCCAGTTCCCATAGCCCTCCGCCGGCGTCACGCCGCGGTACGGCCGCGCATCGGTGTGCCCTTCGATCACGATGGCGTTGGGCAATTTGGAGATCTCCCCGGGCAGCAGTTGCAACAGGCGCTGGCCGGCTTCGGTGGGGGCCGGGCTGCCCTCGGCGAAGAACAGTCCGTGCTCTTTTTCCAGCAGGTCTATGCGGAGGCCCTCGGCGGTGATGCTCAGTTTGACATTGTT
>JBEKPK010000181.1:0-10982 GCA_049520795.1 Bryobacteraceae bacterium | reverse complement strand
CAGACTACTAGCGCCAGAACTACGATCTTTCGTATGTTGAACATGAACTTCGCCTCCTCTGATAACCTCGGCTACTTCCCCCAAACCGGGGAGTAGCTGCGTCCTTGCGTGGTCAATTGCCGGACCTCGGTGCCGTCCGCCAGCATGGTCCATATCTGGGAGGACCCGCCGCGGTTCGACATGAATGCCAGATGCACGCCGTCCGGCCCCCAACTCGGGTTCTCATTCTTCCCTTCGCTGTGCGTCAGTTGGGTATACTTCCTGGTCGCCACGTCCATGGTGAATATGTTGAAGTTTCCGGTAGCATAGCCACGCGTCCACGCGTACGCGAGGATTTGCCCGCCGGGATGCCACGAGGGGTTGGAAGCCTCACCCTCGCCGGGAGTCAGACGTTCCACGTCAGTCCCTTCCATATTCATCCGATACACCTGCTGAGGACCCGATCGCCCGGTTACAAATGCAATTTCCGTACCAGTTTTTGGGTTGACCTTGGGCTCCGTATCGATCCACCCGGCCGAAGATATCGGCCGCAAACCGCTGCCATCCAAATTCGCCACGAAAATACGGCAGCATCGGTCGTTCGGCGCCGATGAGGAGTAGACAATCTGCTTTCCATCGGGAGTGAACGACGGCGACGAATTCACCGAAGCGCGCTGATTATAGAAACGCAAATCCCGGACTGGATCCACTGAAAACACAAATATACCAGGATTGGTGCGAAGGTAGCTAGTGAATGCTATCTTGCTTCCGTCCGGAGACACGGCGGGCTGGATGGTCAGCGAATTGTAACGCGTGATCTGGCGCTGGTTGCCGCCATCCGGATCCATCACCCAGATCTCCTTGTGGCCCGTCCGGTCCGAGACAAAATAGATATGGGACCCGAAAACGGATTGCGCGCCGAACAGCGCCAGAATGTCGGCCGCGAACTTGTGGGCCACATCGCGCGCCCCGGCTTCATCGGGGTTGGAAGCCAGGTAGCGTCCGGCCAGCGCCTGGGAACCCCGTCCCAGGTCCCAAAACCAGCCGTACAACACCAGCACCCCGTTCTGCACCGCCGTGTAGCCGTAGGCCATGTAGTTGGCCGAGACCGGCGGGCCGCCCCAGTCGTTTAGGAACAGGCCTCCGCCGTTGGGCGGGTTTGGCGGCGGCTGTGGCTGGCGCCCGGCGGGCGGCTGGACCGGCGCGGCGGGTTGGCGCCAGTCAGTGGGTTGTTGCGGGATGGCCTTTGGATACAACGTCTTGGGGACCATCCGGAAAAGCCCGGCCCCCTGCACGTCGTTCCACAGGGTCTGGTTGAAACCGCTCATCAGCGGCTGGGCCGCCCCGTCGCCGCGTAGATCGGGTATGGCCAGCGCGGGCCGTTCCCCCTGCTGCAGGTAGATCTTCACGTCCTGGGCCGCTAGAAGAACCGGCGCTCCGAATGCTGCAATCGCCAACCAGACCAGCTTTTTCATAGCGTCAACGCCTCAAGTAGTCGAAAGTGAACTCGACGTCCGCCGAGCTGCGGGGGAATCCCGCGGGCAGCGGCGGGAATGGCTGGGCGTCTAGAATGGCCCGCTGCGCCGAGATATCGAGAGCCGCATTTCCGCTCCGCCCTCTAACCTGCACCGATCTCTCCGGCACCGAGCCGTCGCGCAGGATGGTAAACGTCACCACTACCGGGCTGGCGGAGCTGATCCGCAGTTCGCCCGTACGCCATGCCTGCCCCACCCGGTTCCTGACGATCATGGCGTACTCGCCGAACCGCGCCCCGAACGGCGAGTTATTCCCGAGGCTCACGCCGCCGCCGCCGGCCATTCCGATCATCGGCGAATTGAGCCGCTGGCCCGATGGACTATACACCTGGTTGGTCAGGTCCTGTTGCTGCTCGCGGAATTTGTTGGGGGCCGAGGCGGCCGGCGAGGGACTGCGCTCCGCGTTGCGGCTGGGCAGCGGTATGGCGTCCGGCGGCGGGGCCTTCGCCTTGGGCTGCGCCTTGGCCTTGGGCGGCGGCGTGGGGGCTCTCGATTCCGTGTCGTTAGCCACCGGGTTCACCGGCCCGCTCTCGGTGGGCAGCGGAATGCGCGCCACCGGGTTCACCGTCACGGACCCGAATCCGCCCCCCTTTATGCTGCCCCATTGCTCGTTTGTGCGCGTCTGAACCCACGCGGCGCCCAGCATTGCCGCCACTACCGAGACGTGCAGCGCAATCGAGCCCATAAAGGGCCCCTTCAGGCGTTCCTGCTGGTCCAGAATGTCCGTGTGCTGGGCCATCACTTTCGCCCTTTGGCCGCCGTGTCCTCCGGTTGGGTAACCACGTTGACCTGGAACTTGCCTTCCCCCAACTCCGCCATCACCTGAACCGGCACATTCCAGACAGCGTCTTTGTCTGCGCGCAGGTAAACCCCCTTGGCGCTGGGGAACTTCCGCCGGATGGCCTCATTCAGGTCGTTGATGTTCACATCCACGCCGTTGAGCGTGGTCACGCCTTCCTTGGTGACGGTGACCACCGGCATGGCCTGGGCGGTGTCCTTCACCGCCCGCACCTTCGGCACATCCACCTCGATGCCGAACTCCATCACGCTCGCGGTGAGCATGAAGATGATGAGCAGCACCAGCACCACGTCTACGAACGGGGTGACGTTGATTTCCGAGAGGCTCGACCCGCCGGCTCGCCTCCGGGACCCGTATCCGCCGCCGTTGAGGGAAAAGGCCATGGCGCTACTCTCCGAAGCTACGCTCGGTGAAGTTCAGAAACTCCAGGGCAAAATCGTCCATACGCGTGCCCATCTCCCGGATTCCGTGGCCGAAGTGATTATAGAAGATAGCCGCCGGGATGGCCGCCGCCAGGCCCACCGCGGTGGCAAACAGGGCCTCGGAGATGCCCGGGCCCACCGCTCGCAAACTGGTGCTCCCCTGGCCCGACAGGTCCTGGAATGCGCGGATGATGCCCAGCACTGTGCCGAACAGCCCGATGAAAGGCGTCACGGAGGCGGTGGTGGCCAGCCAGTTCATGTTGCGCTCCAGCTTGTTGAGCTCCTCGCTCACCCCCAGTTGCAGCGCGCGCTCGAGCGCGGCGTGGTTCCTCAGCTTGCCCTTGGTCTTCACCTGCCGCTCGATTTCCTCATACCCGAAATCGAACACCGCTACCAGAGGCGATGGGCGAAACTGCTCGCTCGCCACCATAACCGCTTCCAGGCCGCTGGACTTCCGGAAAGCCCGCAGGAGACGCGAATTGGCGCGCCGCGCCCCGCGCAGCGCCTGCCATTTCGAGAAAATCACGGTCCAAGAGTAGACCGAGAAGCACCCCAGGATGGCTAGCACCGCCATGGCCAGCGGCCCGCTGTGCTGCGCCATGTCCCAAATGTTCATTTGAAGAAGGAAGGCAAAGAAGGCTTGAGGGGTCAACTCGTCTCCTAATGACAAATCTAACATGATAGACGCCAAGCCCTTGGGAAAAGACGGGCGCGGGCGAACGTTACCAGACTCCGCGGAAATCGAGGCTAAGGCCGGCGATGGGCCAGCCCCGCGGGCGACTGGCGGCGCTTCCAGGCGGTCCCGGGCCATAAAGGGAGCGTCAACAAAAGCACAGCCGGCTCCGGCGCTTCCCGGTGATGCCGTTTCCGCCCAGTGGCGCAATTCCCGAGTGGGCCGTGAAATCAGACACAAACTGCTCTTTGATCGGCTGAACTGCTGAATCCGCCCCGCCGCCAGCGCCATCAAAGCTCTCGTTTCCTGAGGGGGTTTGGCCCCGTCAGGGTCGAGGGAAGATTCCTATGCGAACGCGCCCACTGATTCTGGCAGCTATGGCTGTCTTTGCCGCCTGTCTCGTCGCTCAAGCTCAGACGCCCACCATCACCAGTCTCGCCAACAACGCCACGACTTTCATCTCCAGCAACGCGATTGCTCCGGGCGAGGAAGTCAACATTACGGGCTCCAACCTGGGCGACGCGACCGCCGTGGGGTGCGGAAGCCCGACCGGGTTTACCACTTCTTGTGGCGGAGTCTCCGTGACAGTGGCCGGCAAAGCCGCGGGAGTGCGCAACGAAGGAGCCGGCCAAGTGATCATACAGGCGCCGGTCGACGCTCCATTGGGCAGCAGTCAGTTGGTGCTTACCCGCTCTACCGGCGGGCAGAACCTGGTGTCGCAGCCGTTCAGCGTCAACGTGGTGGCGTCGGCGCCGGAACTCTATCTCAGCGCAAGCAGCACGATCGCCGTGGCATTCGGCAATTGCTTCAACGCGGCGAGCATCCTGATTTCCCCCGACAACCCAGCCGCGCCCGGCAGTACCGTGAAGTGCATTGGGAATGGATTCGGCGTCACCAATCCCGTGGCGCCGACCGGGACCATCCCGCCGACTCCCCTGCCTGCCGTCGTCGCCCCCGTGACGGTTACGGTCGCCGGCCAGAACGCCACGGGCATCTCGGCGACGCTGGCGCCGTCGTCGAGCCCCGTAGGTGACGATCAGGTGATCTTCACCGTTCCGCCACATATCTTCGCAGGTAACCAGCCGCTGGTCGTGAGTGTGGGTGGAGTCAATGCCGCCGTCACCTACCAGTTGCCCATCGGCGTAGCCGGACCCAACGTGACTTCGGTGGTGAACGCGGCCAGCAACATCCTTCCTGGGCTGCCCAATGCGGGCATCGCGCAAGGCGCCATGTTTGTTGTCTTCGGGAGTGGCTTGGGCCCGGCGAATATCACCATCGCCCCAACGCCCTTCCAGTCCGGTACGCTGGACAATACCTCCGTGTCGGTCACGGTGGGTGGCGCTGCGGTGAATGCGCCCATGTACTACACCTCGGCCGGCCAGATCGCCGCCTTGCTGCCCTCGAATACGCCCACGGGCACGGGATTCTTCACGGTCACCTACAACGGCCAGACCAGTAACGCGGCGCCCATAACCGTCGTCGCCAACAACCTGGGGATCTTCACCGTCGGTTCGAATGGCCAGGGACCGGGCATCGTCACCTACCCGGATTACAGCTTGGTCTCGGCCGCCAAGGACCCGCAATGCGGAGGGCCCGGCACCGACTGCGGCGCGGCCAACCCCGGAGATACGCTCAGCCTGTGGGCCACGGGTTTGGGCCCGGTCAGCGGAAACGACGCCTCCGGCGCGGGCTTGGGTCAGAACATGCCGAACATCCCGCTCACGGTATGGCTCGGAGGAGTCCAGGCCCCGGTGGTCTACCAGGGCCGGTCCGGCTGCTGCGTCGGGGAGGATCAGATTGCCTTTAAGGTGCCGAACGATGTTCTCACCGGGTGCGCCGTGCCGTTGCTGATCCAGATCAACAACCAGATCAGCAACGCCACCGTGATGCCGGTGGCCAACGGAAGCCGCAATTGCACCCCTACCAATCCAGCGCTGGCATCGGTAAACGTGGAGCAAGCGGTCACCGCCGGACCCGTTACCTACGGCAGTATCGGTCTGAGCAAGGATTTTAACAGCAGCGGCACTGGGTATCAGGACGACGCGCAATTCCAGTTCGCCAAGATTCTCACTTACAACCCGGGATCGCAGCCTTTCTTTGTCTCCTGGGTCGACGACCAGCCGCTGGGCGCCTGCATGGTTTACAACACGCTTGGCGGCTACAACCCGCCCATCGCGAGCCTTGCTAACCTGGACGCCGGATCCAGTTTCACGGTGAAGGGACCGACCGGAAGCGTGCCCGTGGCGGGGAGTCCGGGACAGTTCAGTGCAACGCTCAACGCGGCGGGGACGTTTCTGGTTCCCGGCGCCTTCACCGTCACAGGGACGGGCGGCGCGGATATCGGCCCTTTCACGGCAACCGTCACGATCCCTGCGTCGCCAACCTTGGTCAGCCCGCTGACCAACAACTTCGCCGTGACGCGTTCCAACGGCATGACCGTTAACTGGACGGGGAATGGTTCCACTGGAAACGTTCAGATCGATGTATCGGGCGCCACCGATAACACCTACAACAACGGCGCCAACGCGGTCTGCACAGTGCCCGCAAGCGCGGGGACGTTCACGATTCCGCCCTACGCGCTGCTGGCCCTTCCCGCCGGCGCCTTCGGCGCGCTCAATTTCCAGCAAGTGACGGAGGAGGTCCCGTTCACAGCCACGGGTCTCAATGTCGGCATTCTCCAGACGGCCGGCGCCGGCACGGGCCCCGCCGGTTTCACGTTGAAGTAGGCGCGGCGGGCACGAACATTTTCCCGCCAATGGCCGCCGCTCTCGGCGCGGCCTTTTTTGCGCCGGCGCTTATGTGATGCTAAAATGTATCACATGAAGCATGCCAGCTTGCGCGATCTGCGCTACAACTTCGCGGCGGTGGAGAACCTCTTACAGGCGGGAGAGGAAGTACAAATCACGCGAAGGAAACGCGTGATCGCCCGGCTGGTCCCCGCCGGGGACGCCGAAACACAGAAGCGCCCGGACTTCCTGGGCCGTCTCACGAGGATCTACGGGAGCAAACGCCTCGCCGTCAGCGGAGCCGAACTCCTCTCCAGGGAGCGGGGGCGCGAATGACCGCCTACTGCGATACCAGCTTCCTGTTTTCCCTCTACGCTCCCGACGCCAACTCCGCCGCCGCGGCGCGCCAGTGCGGCGCCGCTCGTGAAGCCATGCTGATCACGCCGCTCTGTGAACTGGAACTTACCAACGCTCTCGAACTGCGGCTGTTCCGGAAGGAACTGACGCCCGGAGAAGTGGTGTCGGCCGGCCAGGCTTACAGAAGCGACCTCGCAGCCGGCCTCTATTCCAGCCACCCCCTCTCGGCCGCCGTATTCGAGAAAGCATGCCGGCTTTCCACGAAACACACTGGGCGCCTCGGGAGCCGGTCGCTCGATATCCTGCACGTGGCGGCGGCTCTCGTCTCCCGGGCCAGCGTCCTTTACACCTTCGATGAGAACCAGAAGCGGCTGGCCGCAGCCGAAGGCTTGCGCACGGCGCCGGCCCGAGCGCGAAAGTCGCCGGCGGAAGAAGACTAAGGCTGCTTCACCGCCCCCGCATCTTCCGCCCTCTTCGCCGCCGCGCTCGGCGACCGCTCCACCATGTCGTTGGGGTCCATCGAGACGGCGTGGTCGCGCCACAGCCAGCGCATCATCTCGGGCAGGATGGGGCCGCCCATCTTCTGGCCATGGCGGTTCATGCCCCACGCGTAGTTTACGTCGTACCCCTTATCGGTCAGAGCCTGCATCAGGCGCACGTTCTGGAAAAACCAGTCGCGCGTCTGGTCCTGGTTGCGATTGTCGTTGCGGCCGTCCTGCAGAAAGACGCGAATGGGTTTCTTGTCGCTCTTGCGCACGATGTCGGGATATACGTTCCCGCCGCGCAGGTTGACGAAGCTGCCTACGATGGTCAGCACCTTGCGAAATTCGCCGGGCCGCTCCCACGCCACCGTGAAAGCCGCGATCCCGCCCGAACTGGCCCCGCCAATGCCGCGCCGCTCCGGGTCCTTCGCAATGTTGTAATCCTTGTTCAACACCGGCATCAGCTCATCGGCGATCACACGCGCATACTTATCGTCAACCGTGTTGTACTCCGTGGGCCGGTTGGTGGTCCGGTCGCCCCATTCGCTGGCGTTCGGTTCGGGCTGGTCGGGACGGCGGCCGGGATTGATGAACACCCCGATCATCACCGGAAGCTCCCGCCGGTAAATGAGGTTATCCATCACGTTGTGCGCGCGGATATCGCCCTCCGGATTCATGAAGGCCTGCCCGTCGTTGAAGATCATGAGACTGGCCGGGACCGCCGGATCGTACTGTACTGGAACATACACCCAGTAAGTATGCTGGGTACCGGGATAAGCCTGGCTGGGCAAGGTGAACGGTCCCCGGATCTCGCCTTTCGGCACGCCCTCCTGGGGAAGCGAATCCGGTCCCAGATGATACAGAAGACCAGGGTCGGGACCCTGATTTTGCGCGGGTCCGCGGCCCTGTGCGAAGGCCTGCGCCCCCGCTGCAATCCATACAGCCAACGCCCCTGTGAGTGTTCGTTTCATCGGCCAAACCCTCCAGAAATTGTCACTGGGCGATAAAATACCACAACTTTCGGCGGAGGTGCGCATTTTGGCTCACGTATAAGGCGGGTCCTTTGCGGGTTTGATAACATCTAACTAATGCGGTTCAGAGGGAAGGGTATGCGTCGAGGAAGCAACTGGGTTTTCGCCGTCTCCGCGGCCGCTGTTATGGCGGTTGTTTCGGAGATGCCGGCGTCCCCGCAGCAGGCGGCTCCGGCGTCCGCCGCTCCGACTTTCGAGAAGGTTGTCGCTCCCGTTCTGGACAACACCTGCTCCATGTGCCACAACAGCCAGTTGGCCTCTGGCGGTTTTGACGCGGAGGCGTTTATGGCTCCGCAATCGCTGGCCGATAAGCGGGACGGCTGGGAACGGATTCTCGAAAAGCTGCGCGATGGGGAGATGCCGCCCAAAGATGTACCCCGGACGCAAGCGGAAATCGACGCGCTGGTCAAATACGTCCAGGGGGAATTCGCCAAGGCGGATCGCAACACCAAGCCAGACCCGGGCCGGGTCACGGCCCACCGCCTGAACCGGAACGAGTACGCCAACACCATCCGCGACCTGCTGGGCGTGGAGTTCCGCGCGCAAAAGGATTTTCCGACCGACGATTCCGGCGAAGGTTTCGACAACATCGGCGATATCCTGACTATCTCGCCCGTGCTCATGGAAAAGTACCTGGCGGCCGCCGAGCGGATCGCCTCGCGCGCATTGGCGGCTGATCCCCTGCCCAAGGCTTTCTCGGTGGAATATTCGAGCCGCGATAAGCGCGTCCGCAGGGTGGATGCCAGCACTATCGAAGCCAGCCACCGCATCGATTTCGATGGCGAGTACGCCGTCCGCTTCACCCTGCCCGGCGAACGTCCGGCGGACGCCAAGCCCGTAATGCTGGGTTTCTGGATGGATGGCAAACTGCTCGGCAGCAAGATGGTGGAAACCAAGCCCTCCGGCCTGGTCTTTTTCGACCCGCAATCGGAAGAGGAGATGCGCCTCGCGCTGCCCGAAGGCGACCACGTTTTCCGGGCGGGCTTCATCAACGACGATTTTGTGAAGAGCTTGGGGCCGCGCGACCTTTACAACAAGAAGGGCAACAAGTTCGTCGACGGCATCCTGTTCGATGGCCCCTACCAGCCCAAGACGCCGCCGCCCAGCCGCGCCCGCATCCTGATATGCGATCCCAATTCCGGCCCGGCCTGCGTGCAGAAGATCATCGCCAACCTGGCGCGGCGCGCGTATCGCCGCCCGGCGTCCCAAACTGAGGTGGCCTCGCTGGTGAAGTTCGTCGGCATCGCCCGGGCTCATGGTCAATCCGCCGACCAGGGTATTCAACTGGCGCTTCAGGCTATGCTGGTCTCGCCGAATTTCCTGTTCCGCATCGAGCACGATCCCAACCCCACCGACGCCGCCGCTATTCACCGTATCTCCGACGTCGAGCTGGCCTCGCGGCTGAGTTACTTCCTGTGGAGTTCCATGCCGGACGACGAACTTCTGAACCTGGCCGAGACCGGCAAACTCCACATTCCCGGAACGCTCGATGCGCAGGTGAAGCGCATGTTGGCCGATCCGCGCTCCTCCGCGCTGGCGGACAATTTCGCCGCCCAGTGGCTCGAAACCCGCAACCTCGACGTAGTGAAGCCCGATCCGCAGAAGTTTCCCGAATGGAATCCCGAGTTGCGCGACGCCATGCGCACCGAGACCACCATGTTCTTCGATTACATTCTGCGCCAGAACCGGCCGATGGCGGATTTCCTGGACGCCCGCTATACGTTTCTCAACGAGCTGCTGGCGCGCCATTACGGGATAGAAGGCGTCAAGGGCCCCGAGTTTCGGAAGGTGGACCTGACCACCGATCAGCGCGGCGGACTGCTGGGCCAGGCCGGCGTTCTCACGGTTTCGAGTTACGCCACGCGCACCTCGGTGGTGATTCGCGGGAAATACATATTACAGGAGATTCTGGGGACGCCGCCGGCCCCGCCGCCGCCCGACGTTCCGCCGCTCGACGAGGCCGCCGTGGGAACCTCGCTTTCCCTGCGCCAGCAGATGGAGAAGCACCGCGCCAACGCAGTGTGCGCCTCGTGCCACTCCAAGATGGACCCCCTCGGCTTCGGCCTGGAGAACTACGACGCGGTCGGCAAATGGCGGACGCTGGACGGCAAGTTCCCGGTGGATTCCAGCGGCACGCTGCCCAACGGCAAGAGTTTCGCCACACCAGCGGAAATGCGCGCGGCGCTGGCCTCGTCCGTTCCCCAGTTCGCCCGCGCGGTGGTGGAGAAGCTCATGATCTACGCGCTGGGGCGGGGGATCGCGCCTTATGACCGGCGCGCCATCGATCAAGTCACAAACAGCCTGGCGGCCCAAGGATACCCGTTCCAGACGGCGATTTATGAAATCGTGCGCAGCGCGCCCTTTCAGATGCGGCGCGGGGAAGTCATCCAGACGCAAACCCCGGTAAGAACCAAGGAGGTAGCTCAAAAATGACGATCCGTGGAGCGGGCCTCCGGCCTGCAACGTCGGCGTCCTCGCCGACGTTCTTCCGGCCGCAAACAATCAAGGAGGTAGCTCGGAAATGACGATAATGCGAAAAGCGCTTCATCGAAGGTCCTTTTTGCGCGGCATGGGCGCAGTGGTGGGACTTCCTTTCCTCGACGCCATGGTCCCGGCCATGGCCATCGGCCAGGCGCGCGCCGCCCGGCCGCCGTTGCGCATGGCGTTCGCCTACGTGCCCAACGGCATCATCATGGAGCAGTGGAATCCCAGCTACGAGGGTAAGCTGGGCGAGTTGCCTCGTGTCTTGAAACCCATGGAGCCGCACCGCGCCGACATCCTCCAGTTGGGCAACCTGACCCACAACACCGGGCGCGCGTTGCTCGATGGCGCCGGCGACCATGGCCGCTGCTCGGGCTCGTACCTCACCGGCGTCCAGGTCAAGAAGACCACTGTGGATATCAAAGCCGGCGTTTCCTGCGACCAGATCGTGGCCAAACACCTGGGTGACCAGACGCGCTTCCCCTCGCTCGAAATCG
>JBEKPK010000180.1:0-11031 GCA_049520795.1 Bryobacteraceae bacterium | reverse complement strand
ATTTGGGTCTTCGTGGCGCCATCCCCCTCCTCACGCTGGAGTGCGGTCCGCCTTACGCTCCGGGCGCTCATCAAGCGCGACCGCCGGGACCGCGATTTTAAGGTTTTTCAGACTCGCGAGCTGCGAGTCGAAACGACCCCAGAGCAGGTCGGAGTCGCGCTCGACGGCGAGATCTTCAGGGACCCGCCGCCCCTGCGGTATCGCAGCCGTCCGCTGGCCCTGCGGGTTCGCGTGCCGGCCGGGAAAGGCTGATGCGCACCATCGTCCACCTCTCGGACCTCCATTTCGGCCGCATCGATCCCCTACTGCCTGAGCCGCTCGTTCGATGTGTCGAAACGGTCCGGCCCGACCTGGTGGCGGTCTCCGGCGACCTGACGCAGCGTGCCCGCCCCGAGGAGTTCGAGCAGGCCCGCGCCTTTCTCGACGCCCTGCCCTCGCCGCAGATCGTTGTGCCTGGCAACCACGACGTGCCGCTCTACAATGCCTATCTCCGCTTCTTTGGCGGCCTGCGCCGCTTTCGGCGCTACATCAGCGAGGACCTCGAGCCCACTTATGCCGACGAGGAAATGGCCATCATCGGCCTCAACTCCGCCCGCTCGCTCGTCTTCAAGGGCGGGCGCATCAACCTCAGGCAGGTGGAGCAGGCTCGCGCGTGGCTGTGCTCTTTCCCGCCCCGCGTTGCCAAGGTCATCGTCAGCCACCATCCGTTCGACCTTCCGCCGGGCCATGGCGGCCGCGTGGTCGGGCGGGCGCGGATGGCGATGCGCCGGCTCGCCGACTGTGGCGCCGACGTATTTCTCTCCGGTCACCTCCATCTGGGCTACACGGGCGACACGAGCATCCGATACGAGATCCAGGGCCTCTCGGCGCTCATCGTTCAGGCCGGCACCGCCACCTCGACCCGCGGCCGCGGCGAAGCGAACTCCTTCAATGTGATCCGCGTGGAACCGCCGGAGATCGAGGTCGAGCGGATGAGCTGGGATCCGCTGGGCAGGCGCTTTCTACCGACCTCGCAGGAGCGCTACCGGCGCTCCTGACCCGGGTATTCCACATTCCATCGACGGCAAGGGCGCAGGACCGAGAGGTTGGGGTTTGCAGCTTCATAGGGTGACGAAGTGTTGGGCGCCAAGTCCAGAAGCGGGTTCGCTCTGCGGCCGACATACGACATTATCACAGCCTTGAAATACTCCCCTAACTGCAAGTTAGGTGAAATTCGGATAGGCATCGGGCTTTGGCCCGCGAGTTGCTTAATAACATTACGAAGGAGCATCTCATGATTCCCGAACCCCAGCATCTGACAGCCAAAGTGGCTGCGAATTTCGAGGCCGATAAAAAGGCCTTTCAAGACTCGATGGCGAAGGTGCAAACACAGATCGACGCCACCACCGCGGAGGTCAACAAACTCCGCGCCGAGTTGAAAACACAAACCGACGAAGCCAAGACTAAAACCAAGGCTCGCGTCACGGAACTGACGAAGGACCTCGATGCGGTACGCAAAGAGCAGCAGGCCAGGATCGAAGAGCGCCTGAAGGAACTCCACACGAGCATCCAGTCCATCGACGCGGAACTGAAGCATGCGACGGCGGAGGGAAAGGCGGCGGCCGAGGCTAAGGCCAAAGTTCTCCGCGAAGAATACGACTCTGCACGGCGCTTCCTGATCGCGAGTATGGAGGCGGAACTCGTGGAATGGAAGGCCCGCATCGGCGCCGCCTTTGATGCGGCGACCGAGAAGAAGGCATCTGCGACGGTCGTCATTCACGCGAAAATGGCCGACGTGCACGCCAAGCATGGAGCCGCCCAGAAGAAACTCCACGCCCTGAAGCAGGCGAACGAAGCCGCCTTCAGCGAACTGCACCGCAGCGCGCGAGCGGCCATCGCCGAAATTAGAACCGCCCTGCAGAAGGCTCGATCCGACATCGACGCGGCTTCGTAGAAAAGGAACACAACCGTGGAGAAACTCATCGTAGTCGTCTTCGACGACCAAACGAAGGCCGATGCGGGCTTCGAAATCCTGCGCCAATTGGACCGCGATGGTGAGATCTCGGTGTACGAGGCGCAAATGATCGCCAAAGAGCCAAGCGGCAGCATCCGATACCTCGATAACAGCGATAAGATGGCCTTCCCGGTGATCGGCGGATCTACCGCGGTGGGCGCCTTCATTGGACTTCTCGGCGGGCCCCTCGCAGCGCTGATCGGAGGCATGGCGGGAGGACTAATTGGTTCCATCGGCGATCTGGTACATGCCGGCGTGACCGACGAGTTCGTCGACGACGTGAACACGGCCATGACAGCCGGCAAGTTCGCTGTGGTCGCCGATGTCTCCGAGGACTGGGTTACGCCTCTGGACACGCGAATGGAAGAGATTGGCGGCGTGGTCTTCCGGCGAACTCGCAGTGAGGTTAAGCGCATACATCACGACCGCGACGTGGCCGCGCATCGCGCCGAAATGGCGCAACTCAAGGCAGAAAGAGCGCAGGCGAGGTCCGACCGCCAGGCTAAGATCGACGCCACGATCGACGCTCTGCGGAAGAAGCTCGAAGACGCCATCGAGCGCGACCACTGCAAGATGCGGTTCCGCCAGAATCAGCGGGACGCCAGGATCCAGGTCTTGAAAGCGAAGGCCGATCAGTCACAAGGAGAAATCCGCCGGCGCCAGGAGGCCCGCATCGCCGAGGTCCGCCGCGACTATGAAGAGAAGCCGGCTTTGGGTTAACGTTGTGCAAATGAACTCGATGATCGACGGGCGCCGGCAGGCGTCGCGGAAAGGAGACAATCGAATGGCGGCAAGTTCTGTGACGGTTCCTCAAACGGTGGAAGCTCAACCCCGTCCCAATGGCGCGGTCGTGCTCCTGGGACGGTTTCTCTTCGCGCTAATCTTCTTGTTGGCCGGTCCCAGCCACTTCTCGCAGCGGACGATCGCCTTTGCCACATCGCAGGGCGTTCCCTTGGCGCATTTCGCGGTTCCGGCTTCGGGAGTTCTCGCCCTGCTCGGAGGCTTGAGCATTCTCTTGGGCTATCGGGTCAGATTCGGCGCATGGCTGATTGTGCTGTTCCTGCTTCCGGTGACATTCCTGATGCACAGATTCTGGGGCATTAGCGATCCGGTGGCGGCGCAGACGCAGATGGCCCTGTTCATGAAGAACATCGCCCTGATCGGCGGCGCGTTGTTCATTTCGCAGTTTGGCGCGGGACTGTTAAGTCTGGACAGCCGCGGTTCACGTTAAAAGAATGAGGTTCGGGTTCGATGACTCCTTCGACACCGGTGACACCTTCAAACCTGAGCCCGCTCGATCCGGCGCGTTGGAGAGATAGTCGCAGGGTCGGCCTGCTGGTCCTCGGCATCGCCATAGCGGCCCTGTTGCCAGCCGCGTATCGGATGGCCCGACCATTCCTGACCGCACTGGTGCTAGCTGCAATTCTGGCCGTGCTTCTGGATCCACTACAGAAGCGGGCTAGTCGCCTCGTAAAGCGCCCGTCGGTGGCAGCCTTGCTCACAACCCTGGTGGCTGTAGGGCCGGTCCTGACGGTCATTCTGCTCGCCGGTATGGCGATGAACCGCGAAATCAAATCCGGTGCGTTTGACGCCATTTTGCGTGCAGCGGAGAGGTTGACGGCGGGCGCCTCGATTGACCCTCACGCCATTCAACAGGCGGTGGCGGACCTCAACCAGGTTGCGGGCGGTTTCTTCACCGGTGCATTGGCGGTGGTGTTTCTTTACGTGATGCTGGTGTACGGAAAAGGCTGGGTATCGCAGATGGCGGCGATGCTCCCACTTGACGCCTCTATCACCAATCGAATCCTCGCCACCATTCGCGACGCGATCGTGGCGAACGTGGACGGTATTCTCGCGATGAGCCTCGTGGAGGCTTTATTGTTCGGAATCGCCTTCTCGATTGCGGGCATCGGCTTGCCCGTCATGTGGGGCGCCTTCGCCGGACTCGCATCCATGATTCCCCTCATAGGGGCCGCAGCCGTCTGGCTGCCGGTTACGGTCACATTGGCGATTCACGGAACCTATGTGAAAGCGGCGCTGGTCGGCATAGTGTGCTTCGGTGTGCAACAGGCGGTGGCGCTGTTGCTGGTTCCGCGAATCGTAGGGACAAGGCTTCGCCAGCCCCCACTGCTCATTGCGCTCTCGGTCTTGGGAGGCGCCAGCGCGTTTGGCGCAGTAGGCATTCTGCTGGGACCGGTCGTAGTCTCCATCCTGGCGGCGCTTGTGCGCGAGTTTCGGAGCCAATTGCGGCCAAACAGCCAAATGAACAAGGAGGATTCCAGATGAATACAGCACTAAACCCCGAGTCGTCCATTGAAGCAAGGGCGGTGGCGCCAGTCGAGCGAATCCTGTGCCCGATCGACTTCTCGGAGATCTCGGGGAATCGCTATGCGCAGTCGATCAGCGGCCACTATCACGCCAAGCTGCTTGTCCAGCACATCGTTGAGTTGTGGCAGCATCCATCCGCCGACTATTCCATTTCGCCGGATATGCTTGAAGACTTCCGCCGGTCGCTCATATCCGATGCGGAAAAGGAATTGCAGCAGTTCGTAAAGACAGCCGGCGGACCCCAGCCCGAGTGTATCGTGGCGGAGAGCGTGGCGCCCGATGCGATTCTATTCCTGGCTCGGGAGCGCGCCATCAGTTTGATTGTATTGGGAACCCACGGCCGGCGCGGCTTCGATCGCCTCATGTTGGGATCGGTTACCGAACGCGTCCTGCGGCACGCTTCGTGCCCGGTGCTGGTCATCCCGCGAACAGCCCCGGCTCCGGTTGGGCCGAATGTACAGGATGACCCCGTCTCAGTCCAGCGCATTCTCTGTTGTGTTGATTTCTCCGCGCACTCGCAGTGCGCCTTGAAGCATGCGTTCTCGCTGGCGGACGCCTACGGCGCCGAGGTAACCCTCTTTCACGTACTGGATGGCATCTCCGAGTCGGCGGACGTTGGCAAGGAAACGGCGTCGGCCATGGAGAGCCTTCAGAAGCTGCTTCCGGCTGCCGGGCACGAGGCAACTAAGACGCACCTTGAGGTGCGCCTGGGGAAGGCGTACCCGGAAATAGTCCGATTTGCCTCAGAAACCCGGCCGGATGTAATCGTCGCTGGAGTGCGCGGAATCGACGCATTGAATCTGGCGATATTCGGTTCAACCCTTTACAGGGTGATCCAACTCAGTTCCGCTCCAGTGCTGGCGGTTCCGATTTAAGGAACACGTCCCGCGGGTTCAAAACCACCGCAGCGCCGCGGCGAACCTGCTCCCTCCTCCGCGCTTATGCGGCGGGCAAGGGCCGCTCGTTCGGTATCGCGAGCTTCCGCATCCGGTACATGAGTGTCGATCGCGCAACTCCAAGGCGCGCAGCGGCGCCATGCGGCCCGGCGATCACCCAATTGGCCGCCTGAATGGCCTTCATAATGTGCTCGCGCTCGCATTCCTTCAGCGTGGTCGGTTTGGCGACGCTCCTTCTCTTAAACAGTTCCGATATCGGCGGATTCAAAACGCGGCCACTGGTCAGGATCACGGAGCGTTCCACAAAGTTCTGCAGTTCCCGAATGTTCCCTGGCCAGTCATGGTCCAGCAGCGCCTCCATAGCTTCCGAGGGAATCTTCTCGATCTGCTTGTTCATCCGCTGCGCATAGGCGCTCACGAAATGCGCCACCAACAAGGGAATATCGTCACGCCTGTCGCGTAGTGGGGGAATGCGTATTGGAAAGACGTTGAGCCGGTAGTAAAGATCGCTCCGGAACAGTTTTTCGGAAACCAGCCGGTCCAGGTCTTGATTGGTGGCGGCCACCACTCGCACATTGACAGATTGCGTGATTGTGCCGCCAAGTCTTTCGAACTCCTGCTCCTGCAAGACACGCAGCAGCTTCGCCTGCAGCTCGAGCGGCATATCGCCGATCTCATCCATGAACAGCGTGCCCCGGTCAGCCGCCTCGAAACGGCCGATCTTACGCGTGACCGCGCCCGTGAAGGCGCCTTTCTCGTGCCCGAAGATCTCGCTTTCCAGCAGTTCCCGCGGAATGGCCGCGCAGTTCATCTTCACGAAAGCGCCAGCCCGCCGCCGGCTGTGGGTGTGAATGGCCCGCGCGATCAATTCCTTGCCTGTCCCGGTCTCTCCTTCGATGAGAACTGTGGAGTCCGTCGGAGCTACCGTTTGGAGTTGATCCAGCACTTCTCTCAGAGCCGCGCTGCGTCCCACGATGCCTTCAAAACCGTTGGCTTCCGTGCTGGATGAGTGATCCGGTGCAACCAACGGCTCGATCGGAATGGCTGAGCCGTAGTCCCTGAATAGGATCTTGGACGGCAGTACCGCAAAGCCGCGCGAGGATCGGGGGAAGGAATTCGACTCCCGTCCATCCAAAACGACGATATTGCTGCAACTCATCTTGATACCTCATCGCTTCACTAGAAGTTCCCGTCCCATTGGCTGTGAACAAGGTTTTTGGGGCGCTCACATTTCACAATTGCTACGGACCTCTTGAAGTATGAGGTTAGCGGACTTGAAGATTGCAGTCGTGAGATTGAAGTCAGGTTTTGGTGGAAGAAGAGCTTGCTCCGGTTTGCGGAAGACCCAGTGCGCGCATCATGTAAAGCGCGAAGACCTCCATAAGCTGCTGAATCCATTAGAATTAGGCGTGTGGCAGTACCGAGTCGACGCGTGTATGCGCAGCCTGCCCGCAGCACTACGTCCGGCTTCATGCGTCTCCTCCACCCAGAAGCTGCCTTCTCGCGCTGAGGCGGGGCCCTGTCGTTCCCGGTGGCAAGCACGTCTTTGCGTGGAGTGTCTTCATTCTGGCCGGTGCCGTTATGCAACGCGTCCCAGCGTCACTTAAGCGCTTTGACCAACGCCTCAAACTGCGTGTGAGGTGATTTGGCGTATGGTGTTACGGGCGGAACCTCGCGATCGATATCCAGAGCCGTATGCCCAATGCATTCAACAAGTTCAACTCTAGCCCAAAAACGAAAAATAGTACAGATCATCGGAAAGCCGAGATCTGTCGTTGCTCTACTGCACTTGTCCAGTTACAAAGGGCGTCCCACGCTTCCGCCGCACGTTGGGTCGGCTGGCAAGGCAAGCGCAACAAAACCTTCCAGGATTCGCCGTTCATTGGTCTGGCCATCGACGGCACTATCGCGGGACACAGCGCCTGCCGTGGTTGCGGTCTATGCCGACCGCAGCGCAACGCCCAGAAAGAAGTGATCGGCTGCCTGGTGCCCGCGTTTGCCGGGCTGGGCCCACCCCACTGGAACGCCGACGCGCGCGGCGGGGTGTGCGGCCTGACACGCGGCACAACCGCCGCCGGCGCCACGGTCATACCCTTTCCGCCCGGCGGCGAAGCGCTCGCGCCGGACCTGGCGGAGCGCCTGCTTCCCTGCGGGGCATTGTGGAACCTGTATGGGCCCACCGAGTGCGTTATCTACTGCACCGGGCAGCGTGTGCGAGACGCCCGCCGGGCGGCGGCCATCGGGAAGCCGATCGCCAACACCCGGGCTTATGTAGTGGACGACAACGGCGAACCGGTTCCGGCCGGCGTGCCAGGCGAGCTCTGGATCGGCGGCGCGGGCGTCGCTCCAGGCTACTGGAAACGCGACGACCTGACCGCCGAGCGGTTCGTGCCCGGTCCTTTCGGAGACGATCCGGCCGCCCGGCTGTACCGCACGGGCGATTTGGTCCGCAGGCTGCCGGATGGGACTCTCGACTATCTCGGCCGCATCGATCGCCAGGTCAAGCTGCGGGGACACCGCATCGAGTTGGGTGAGATCGAGAGCGTGTTGCGCGAACACCCGGCCGTGCTCGCGGCCGCCGCCAGGATGATGGATGCCCCGCCCGGCGACGGCAGGCTGGCGGCCTGATTTGTGCTGCGTCCGGATGGCGAGTGCGCGGAAACCGACCTGCGCGACTTGCTCAAGCGCCGCCTTCCCTCTTACATGCAACCCGCCTTTCTTGTCCGCCTCGAAGCCCTGCCCATGACGCCGAGCGGCAAGATGGACCGCAACGCTCTGCGGTTGCCGGACTGCCTCCCGGCCGGTGCCGACGGCGTCCACCACGCGCCGTTAACGGCCAGGGGGGTCGTCATGGCCGAGATCTGGGAAAACATCCTGGGACGCAGTCCGATCGGTCTGGATGACGACTTCTTTGAACTCGGAGGTCACTCGCTGCTGGGCGCCCGGCTGCTCACTCGCGTCGAGAGGGCATTCGACGCCAGGCTGCCGCTCGAAAGTCTCTTTCTGGCCCCCACGATTGCCCGCATGTTGGAACTGCTGAGCCGGGAGGCGAGTCGGGATCCTTCCCCGCGAGTAATTCCCTTGCGGATCGGGACCCGGCGGGTTCCTCTCGTCATGGCCCCTCAGCCGCTGTTTCACTCGCTCGTCCAGAGGCTGCCCGCCGAGCAGTCGATATCGAGCCTCGCGTTTCTCGATACGTCCGCCCTGCCGGCGCCTTTCAACCTGCAACAGATCGCGGCCCGGTGCGTGGACGTCCTGCTCCGGTTCCATGCGGGCGGCCCGCTGGCGCTTGCCGGCTGGTGCGCCGAGGGAGCGCTGGTATATGAAATGGCGCGGCAGGTTCGCGCTCGCGGCATTGACGTCCCCTTGCTTGTGCTCTTCGATTCCTACAACGCCGCGGCGCATCGGAACGCGTCCTGGCCGAGCCGCGAGCGCGCAGGGTACCACCTCGCCGTAGCTTCGCGACTGTCCGCCGGCTCGCTTCCGGCATACGGCCGCGACCGGCTCCGGACTCTGGCCGGCCGACTCCGTGCCAAGGCTTGGCGCGCCAGATACCGCATGGAACTCATGACCGGCCAGAGCGTCGCCGCCAGCCTTCGGCATCCCGATCAGGTTCTGGCGTTGGCGGCCAAAGAGTATTCCCCACAGCCCTATTCCGGCGCGGTGCTCTTCTTCCGCCCCCAATCGCGTCCGGCGGGAGACACTGCCGACGCTGCATCCGGATGGCGGGGCCTCGCGCCCCGGATGCGCGTGGTAGACGTTCCCGGCAATCACGTAGAGATGTTCCGGGAACCCAATGTGGCGGTGATGGCCGAGGCTCTGAATACCGCCCTGCAGGAGGCGGACTCGGAGCGGGAGCTAATCGGGCAAAAAGGAAAGATGTGTGATCGGTGGATATCAATGAGGAACTGAGCCTTCTCTGGGCTGAAGAAGCCGTGCGAAGGCCTAACCGGCGGTTCAGAAGGCTCGGAAATGAGATCCGCATAGCCTTGGAAGAAACCGGAACAGGGGACCCGTCCAAGCTGGAAATGGAGGATCCCCGCCGCCACGAAGAAAGGCTCGCTTGCCTGGTGGTATGGCAGACAGCCCGAGAAAGGGCAGTGCGACAGTGGATGCTTCATCATGCCGGAGTCGGGTACGGCATGGCGTCTCTTGAAGCCTATCTAGTCGCTCTCCGCGACCTGTTTTCTGGCGTGATTCTGCCGTGGATCGGAGAAGAGATCGCCATCGAGAAGAAGGCCGCGGCGAAATCGGCGGGAGCGCGGGCGAACAAGGCGCGGCGGCAGCCAGCGAAGTGAATCGCAAAACTGGGTTGCCGTAGAATGCCTTGTCCGCATCTCCCTACAGGAGGGTGAGGTACGGCTCCCACGGGCCGGGGCGTGGCTGGAGTGCCATTTTTCCGCCTCTATCTCCAGGAGGCATGTTGTAATGTCCAATAACCCGGCTAACTTATTGATTTTGTGTGGCTTCGGTCTCCATCGGTCCAGCGGATCGGATTTGCGCGTTGTAATGTCCAGTAATCCAGCTAAGTTATTGATTTTGTGTGGTCTCGGCCCGCTTTGGTTCGTATCCCGCTATTGTCTTTGACGCCGGCGGCGCGCACCCTTTGCCGAGCCCGGCCGGCGAGCGCGGCAGGTGGGGAAGCATTTCAGAACGAGTACTCTTGAGCCTTCTACTCCGAGGGATTTTGGAAGGCTGCCCGCCTTCATGAAATGCGCCAGCCCCGCACGGCACAAACAGCGGTGATGCCATTGGCCGCCTGAAGCGTCTTCGACCGGATCGAGGCCGTCCGATTATGGACCCCCGGCCTCTCGATCGAGAAGGTCGCCCGCCAGTTGGGGCTCGACGTCGGGACAGTGGGACGTGCCCAACCGGCGGGAAGTCAGGGAACCCAGGGATATCGCGTCTAGAGCATGACCCGCAACACCCGCTAAGGATCTAGTGAAAATAGGGATTGACGGGAGGCCAGGGAACCCTTTTACTGAACCTACTATGTATCAGCGAGTTCCCAAGTGCCGGCACGACTACGTAGAACCGACTCTTACCGTGGCCGGGCGTAGACTGCGACTCAACGCTGCAGCGAGTCAGATCCTAGCCGACGCCAAAATCAGGTCGGTCTTTCTGTTGTGGGATCCAGAGAATTGCCGAGTGGCACTTCAAGAAGCGGCAACGGCCGATGCGGACTCTTACGCCGTCACGTTCGGCAAAGGGCGCCCCAGGGGGGGCGCTGGCCGTCAAGGGGTTCTTGACGGGGATATGTTGGACCGCCACGCAGCCAGTCACCGTCCTGGCCCACTGGAATGCTGCGGAGAAGATGCTGGAGGCCAAATTACCCCCAAAGTTTGTTGGCGGTGGCAAGAGTAAGCCCGCCACAGGGAGACGCAAATCGAAACCTGAGAGTTCATTGGGGGTGGCGAGACCAAACGCGCCAGAGTGAGGCGCAAAGCGAAGCCTGAGTCTTAGACGATGACGCAAGCGGGAAACAAAACTCGTGAGAGCGCTGAGTGCCCTTGTCCCGCAAATATCCCACGCTGGCCGCCGCGCGCCGGTGGTCGCGCCGCTGCTCGGGCGCTGCAAACCGGCCACCAGGTCAGAACGTCCCTGAAGACGCGTGATCTCCAGCGCGCCGCACGGCGGCTGGTGCTGAGTCCTGGCCACCGCGAGGAGCTGATAAACAGGAACGCTCAGAGGAAGTGATTCATGTCGGAATCTGAACCGTCCGCAACAATCGAGCAGCAAAGTACGGCCAGTTCTGTTAAGGGTTCGAGTGCGCCGAAACGCTTGCACACAGTGCAAGAGGCCGCGGCTAAGCTC
>JBEKPK010000179.1:0-11048 GCA_049520795.1 Bryobacteraceae bacterium | reverse complement strand
CCAGTTGCCCGACCGTGGGCCGGCCGGAAACGCTCCTTCCAAACCAGCGCCCGGTGCGGAGGTAGTCGGCCTCGCGGGCTTTGCCTTTGATGACCTTCCGTTCGGGCGCGGTTGGCTTGGAACCGCTTCGTCTGGCGGGCAGGCACCACAGGCAACGGCTTGTTCACATGCTGCCGCATGGCCGCAATGGCCGCCAAGACCCACCACATCCCCTCCCCGCCGCCTTTCACGTCTTCACATCGCAGGAGCGCAAGCCCATTTCCCACGCATGCCTATATAGGGATTTCTGAATCCTGTCTGGGATAAATATGACAGACAGGTTTTCCAAACGCCGGTACGACCGCGCGCGTACGCGCGAAGCACGTGGTATACCAAACGTGAAATCAGAGTCCAAAAGTCGAATCTCCACCAAGTTCCCAAAAAGCAAGGTCATGCCGGCATATGGGTGATCGTTTTTCGAGTTCTGTCTGGGATAAATATCCCAGACAGGATTCACAAATCGCCATATAGAGCGGCATGGGATATGCCCCGGCAAGTCGCTGCCGGGCGCCGATGCTGTGGACCACCCGCCTGCTCAGCGGCCTTGGGCTGAGATCCCCAGACAGATTCTAAACGAGTTAACACCGGAGGCCGGTGGCTGGTTACTTGTACTCGTCCATCCACGAGTCGTCGGGAGGGAAATATCCTGCCGGATCTTCGCCCAGGCTCTTGAGGATCTCCCACGCCTGATCCTGTTCGCGCTCGAGCTGCTCGATGGTGGGCCGGCCGGGGCTGCGTTCGGGCAGGCCGATAAGGGAACGGAAGTAGTTGCTCGGGCTGAGGCCGGCATCGCGCGCCAGCTTGCTGAGCTTCTTCTTTTCTGCGTGGCTGAGCTGGACGTGCTGCGTCTCCCGCGCCAGTGCCCGTGGTAGCGGCATGTCCACATCGTCGCACACGCCGTGGCCGCCGCACGTTGGCAGCCGTGGCCAACACGGGCGCGCGTGGCCGCCTGACGCCGGCCAGGTGGTCCTGTGGGTCCACCCGCCAACCACGGCCGCGCCGCGGGCCGGCGGACGCGATTCCTGCCCGAACGCCGAACCGACAAACTGCGGTGATGGCAAGAACAAGTCGGCGCCCACGCTTTTACCTCGCCACCGGTTCCGCACGTCGCCGAGCGGAAGAGCCGGGAGCGAGACCAGCCCGTGATGCATGACCTCCGTGCCGAATCGAAGGTACTGAAACCCAAGAAAACAAAGCGGGTAGAAATAGTGCGCCATTCGCGCACCGTCAGGTCCGAAAAAGTGGTTAACTCCTGGTTAACTCGGTTAACAGCAGATTGCCGACCACCCGATCTAATCCTTTGATTCCAAGCGAGATCGAGTCCTTGTAGCCGCGATATGAGATCGCGTATTGTTAACCAGTCGAGAAAATGGCCACCGAAACCACGCCACGGCTGATGACGAAGACGGAATACGCCAGGTACCGGGGCGTCTCGAAGCCGTACATCACGAAGCTGGCGAAGAATGGCGTCCTTGTCCTGCGTGGCGGCAAGGTCGACGTTCACGCCTCCGATACGGTTCTCGACGACAAGCCGGTCGACGACGTGGACCCGCCGCCCGCGCAAGCCTCGCTTGTTGGCCCGCCGCGGCCGACGGCCGAGTCGCTGGGCCAGGCGGGTGCCAGCTTCGGGCAGGCACGCACCGTCGAGATGGTGTTCCGTGCGAAGCTTCGGCGGCTCGAGTTCGAAACGAAGCAGGGGCGGCTGATCGAGGCCGAGGCGGTTAGGAAAACGATTGCCGAGGCCGTGCGGAGTCTCCGCGACGGCATCCTCGGCCTTCCTGATCGCCTGGCGACGGTCCTGGCGGCCGAGAGCGACTCGAAGAAGGTCCACGTCACGCTGAAGACCGAACTCTCACGGGAACTGGAGGCGCTAGCCAATGCCATTGGCGGCGTCTGACCACGCGCCCAGCCCGGACATGATCCTCGCCGGCATTCGCGACACCTTCGCCAGCGCGTTGCGGCCGGACCCCGAACTCACCATCACCGAATGGAGCGATCAATACCGCGTCCTATCGCGCGTCTCGGCCGGCGAGCCTGGCCGGTGGCGCACGTCGCGGACGCCTTTCCTGCGCGAGATCATGGACTGCCTCAGCCCGTCCTCGCCATACTCCCGTGTGGTGTACATGAAGCCGGCGCAAATCGGCGGCTCCGAAGTGCTGCTGAACATGCTGGGCTACATCATCCACTACGCGCCCGGCCCGGCGATGCTGGTGGAGCCGACCGTCGAGCTTGCCAAACGGTTTTCCCGCCAGAGGATTGCCTCGCTGATTGAGAACACGTCCACGCTGGCCGAACGGGTGTCCGACCCGCGTGAGCGCGATTCCGGCAACACGATCCTGGCGAAGGAGTTTCCGGGTGGCGTGCTGGTGGTCACGGGTGCCAACAGCTCCGTGGGCCTGCGGTCCATGCCGGCGCGGTATCTGCTGATGGACGAGGTGGACGCATACCCGCCGTCGGCGTCCACGGGTGCAGCGGGCACGGAGGAAGGCGACCCGGTGGATCTGGCCATACGCCGCACGGCGACGTTCGCCAACCGGCAGATCGCGATGGTGTCGACGCCGACCGTTGCCGAGGTGAGCCGGATCGAGCAGGCGTACCTGGAGTCGGACCAGCGGAAGTATTACGTGCCCTGCCCGCACTGCGGCGCCTTCCAGATTCTGCGCTGGAGCGGAGTGAAGTGGCCGGACCGCAAACCCGCCGACGCATGGTACGAGTGCGAGCGCTGCCACGGGCGTATCGCGGACCACCAGAAGGCGGAGATGCTGGTGCGCGGGCAGTGGCGGGCGGAAGGGGCGGGCGGTGGCGAAACGGCTGGCTTCTGGCTCAACGGGCTGTACTCACCGTGGACGACGTGGTCGCAACTCGCGAAGGACTTTCTGCGCGCCCGCAAGTCGCCGGAGCGGATGCAGACGTTCACCAACACCGTGCTGGCCGAGACGTTCCAGCAGGCTGGCGCCACCAAGACCGACGCCAGCGAGTTGCTGGGGTGCCGCCGGCCGTACCGCGCGGATCTGATGCTGCCGCCGGGCGTTGTGCTGATTACCCTCGGCGCGGACTTGCAGGCCGACCGCATTGAGATCGAAATCGTGGGTTGGCGGCGTGACGAGGAGTCTTGGTCCCTGGCGTACATCGTGCTTCCTGGAGATCCGGCGCAGCGTGATCTGTGGGATGGGTTCGACCAGGTGCTCTCGCTGACGTTCGAGCATCCGCGCGGGCAGGAACTAGAAATCGCTGCGGCGTGCGCGGATTCCGGGTTTCACCAATCGATCGTGCAGCAGTTTTGTAGCGACCGGATGCGCCGGAGGGCGCTGCCGAAGATCTACCCGATCAAAGGGGCGGCCGGCCAGCGTCCGATCTGGCCGCGGATGCACAGCAAGGCGAAGGACAACCGCCCGTTGTGGGTGATTGGCGTCGACGCGGCTAAGGAAGCGCTCTACGCGCGCCTGAAGATCACGGAGCCTGGGCCGGGCTTCTGCCATTTCCCGATCAGCGACCAGTACGACCTGGGCTACTTCGAGAACGATCACGTCTGCGATGGCGCGGCGCGTCGAGATCTGGTCCGTCGACAGGCTCCGCACCTACGACCGCAACGCGCGAACGCACTCGCCGGAGCAGGTCGCCCAGATCGCCGCGCCCATTGCGGAATTCGGATGTCCGGCCGGCCGCGCGTTCGATGAGTTGGCAGGAGGAGTCGGCAGGGAGGCACACTGAAGCAGAACCGCCGCCCGTCGCCGGGCGGCGGTTGGGAGGCTGGCGTGCCTCAGTTGGGGATTCGATAGGTGCGCTGGTTGGCCTCATTCTTGCTGCTCTCGACCGTGAAGCCCATTTTCTTGGTGATAGTTCCGCTGATGAAGCCCCGAATGCTGTGCCGTTGCCAGTCGGTCGCCTTGGCAATCTCCGCAAGGGTCGCGCCGCGCTTGCGGCTCAGCAGGTCCAGGACCAGGGTCTTCTTGCTGCCCTCGCGCGCGCCCGTAGCTTTCTTGGCGGCTTTGGCCGCCTTGGCAGCCTTGTCAAGCTTCGGCTTGGTCTTCTTCGCGCCCTTTTTGGCCTTGGGTGCGTCGTAGGCGAAGCTGGCCTCCGTGGTCGCAGTGGCGGTGGCCGGCGCATTCAGGGCCGCCTCGGGCACGGGAGGGGCCAACTTCTGGATGGCTTGCCAGATCCGCGTGACCGCCGTCTTGCGGTCGGTGAACTTCTTGACTGGCTTCAGGTCGCCGAAGGGTGCCACGCCGGCAAAGGCGTTCCAAATCTCCACCAGCCGTTCAGTGGGCCAGACGGCGACCAATGCCGCCAAGTCCTTGTGGCTCGCGAAGGTATCGAACGGGGCTGCGGTTGCGGCGGCGGCCTCTTCGGGAGTGCCATGCGCCGTAATGTTGTTTTCGTTGTCGATGGTGAACGTCATTTGGGATTCTCCGTTTCCCGCGGTTGTCGCGGTCATCACATCGATCACTCCGAAGTGCTTGAAAAAGCAAGGCAATTCTGAACAGAATCGACCATGGCGAAGAACTGGCGATGTATACGGTGGAGGTGGCAAAAATGTCAGAAAATGTCAATAAACTAAGGCCCAAGCAGGAAGAAGCGATTATTGCGCTACTATCGAACCGGAGTGTGGAAGACGCAGCCCGCCCCGTCAAAACAGCACCCAAAACGTTGTATTGTTGGCTGAAGGAGCCGGACTTCGACGCGCCGTACAGACAGGCGCTCCGGGCAGCATTCGGGCAATGCACAGCGCGGTTGCACCAAGCGTCAAGCGTGGCGGTTTCCGCCGTGCTGAAGGTCATGGTGGACCCGAGCGCGCCGGCGTTCACGCGACCCGCGCAGCCGAATCGTTCGCCGACGCGACGAATACGTGGCAGCAGTTGAACCTCACCCTCACGCCGTCTGCGAGAGGGATCGTCACCATTCAACGCCTCTCGCGCTCCGATTCGATCAATAGGGCGGCATACTGAGGATTCCGGCTAATGTGAACACTGATTCCAAAGGGAACGCGAACAGCATTCCGGGCCGAAGGCGAACAGTGTTCGGAGCGTAGCTACGTTGGCACTTCGATAGTGCAGGAGGTGTTCGGCTTCGTCAAGCAAAATCATCCGGAGCGAAGCGCAGGAAGCGCCCGCGCAGAGAAAGGGGTGCGGGGAAAGGGGCGGCAGCTCTTTGTCCCACTCAGCGCACAGAGGTCCCGGCGGCGTCAGCCCGATGGCTGGGCACCGCGCTTTTTGCGCATGGATTCCCCGCGCATCTCCACCCGATGCGCACTGTGGACCAGCCGGTCGAGGATGCCGTCGGCGGCGGTGGGGTCGCCGATCTGCTCGCGCCAGCGCGCCACCGGCAGTTGCGTGGTCAGGATCGTCGACCTGGTCTGGTAGCGGTTCTCGCAGATCTCCCGGAAGTCGCGCCGCTCGGCGTCGGCCATCGGTGCCATGGCCCAGTCGTCGATCACCAGCACATCAATGCAGCTAAGCTTGGCCAGGAAGTTGCGCAGACTGCCGTCGGCCGGCGACCCGAGCTGACTTCTGAGCCAGCCCTCGCACCATGCTCTTATCCAGTCCACGAGCGGTGCGATAGTCGATCTCTTCGACGCAGGCACCGCTCTTGAGCTTGGCCACATACAACCGCCGCGCCAGCGCCTGATTCTCGCGCCAGGTCCATTGTTGATCGACCAGTAGGCAGCACACGGAAGAAGACATGGCGATCCTGCGCCGGCGCTCCCGCTTTGTCTCGCCGCGCGCTGAGCCACCGGCCCTTCCGCAGGTGGCAGACATGCGGCGACCGCGGCCTGCTTGGTGCGCAACGTGATCTCAGCGTAACGATTGGTGGCATCGAGGCTGACGTGGCCAAGCCACGCCCGGATGACGGCGTGGAACCGGTCGACGATCTCGATCGAGCCGGGGAACAGTTCGTGGGCGATGTTCCAGATCCAGGCCGCGCCATCCTCCAGGACCGCGGTTCGTTCCGCTTTGCAGAAACGCCGTCGCGTGGTCTCGCGCAGAACCCGCTCGGTAAACTCGGCCCGTTGCGTTGGATCGGAGGTGGCGCCGCTCTCGATGGCGGCAGAATAGGTGACCGAGCCCTCATCGCGTACGGGAGTGCCGTTCGCATCGCGGGCTTCCGCACTCCACACCGTGCAGAGTTTGACTTCGCGGGTCTTGGTCGATCCATCCGGTTGTTTGCCGGCGCGGCCACCGGACGAGTGAGGGAATACGACGGGCCATGACCGGCCGAACCCTTCCCGGCGCAGTGGCACGAGGGCTTGCCGCACTTGCAGAAGCGCTCAACCAAGGACCCCGCACGCATGTCGCCAATTCCGCTGAGTTGGGTCCTGAGGTGATCGCGGCGGAGCAGGAGAACTTCGATGGTGGTTGTGGAATCAGGCACGGGGCCTCCTATCAGACAGCATATTAAGCTGTCAGATAGGAAAAATCAGGCCTGCCTATAAACACTCCGCCGATCTCGTCACCTGGTTGTCGTGCGCCCTGTGTTGAGAAAAACCGTGATTTTTGGATCGAAACGTGTGAAAATAGGTAACCCAAGATTCGTAAGGTGAGTGTAGCCTGCCCGTGGGAGGTGCCGGCACCTAATTGCATGGCCGCCACCCACGGCGGACGCGAAAGGACCTGTGCGGATGACGGACTGCCCATACGCGGATTGCCCCGGCGAAGTCCAGTCGTCCGCCAAGGTGGGCTATTGCCTGACGTGCCGGCAGCCGGTCTTTGCCTGCCAACAGTGCGGAGCCCAGAACCGCGCTTTCGCCCGCTTCTGCCGCCGATGCCGATGCGAGGGCGAATTCCCGAAGCGATCGATGGGTGCGGTTGGTTCGAAAGTTCTAGACTTGCTGGGCCGGGAAGCCCGGGAGATCGCTGCGGCAGACCAGTTCTGGGTGGCGCCGGCGTCGCGGTGCGGCTTTATGTGGGCACTTTCGCTTTCCGGCATCGTTTGGAGGATCAATCCGGCGGAGGGTTCGGCGGCGCGCTTTGCCACTCTGGGCGAAGGCTTCGGTCGATCGCCCATTCGCATCCGTAACTTGGTGGGGGCGGAAGGATCGCGCAGCGGCACGCATCTGCTGGCGGCCAGCCCGCGCGAGGTCAAGTCCGTCAATTTGGCCAACGGCCGGTCTTTCTCCTGGATTGCGGCGTCGCCCGGCGGACGTCTGCTCTCCGATCTGAACGAGGATGGTTACGTCACGGTGGAATCCGACGGTGCCTATATCTATGCCCTGGAGAAGCGGGCTGCCGGTTACTACCTGCTCCGCCGGCACTTGGACCGGGAAGCCGTGGACGAGTTCCCCGCCGGGGGCCAGCCGGCCGGAGGCCCGCTTCGTGTCGAGGGTGACGCGCAAGCTGGCGCGGGCGTAGACCGGCCCGGGGACCAGCCGGCCGGAGGCTCGCTTCGCGTCGAAGGCCGAATCTGCGCCTACACCGAGGACAGCCTCCTGGCGCTCGGCGATTCGGGTGTAGCCCGGTTGCCCTACGCCGTGGAGGGGCCGGCGCTGTTGTCCCCGCGCGAGCCGCACAGCTATCTGGTCGCCCCCGGCGCATCGCCCTGGCTTACTTTCGGCTCTGACGTGTATTTGCCGGCGCAGGGATCGGTCTTCCTCTATATGAGCTTGAAGGACTTTCCGAAGGACAGCGCCCGTTTGCCGGTGACGGAGCACTCGGCGGTTTCGCGCGACTCGGCGGGGCGGTTCGTTTTGACCACACCTACCTCGGGCGCCGCCAGCGGCGCCATCGAGTTGTTCAAAGGCCCCGCGCCGGCCACCAGGGTCAAGGACCAGCAACTGCGCGCGACGGGCGCCGAGTTTCTGGACGGCCCCTTCGCAGCGGCTTTCGTTTCTTCGGTCGGGGCCGGGCGCATTCGGTTTTATTACGAGGGCTGCGCTCCGCGGGATGCGCGGCTAGCCGGTAACATCGAGAATCAGATCGGTTTTTACCCCTGCGGCGCGGCCTTCGTGCTGGCGCATTTTGGCGATAAGAGTCTGGGGTTTTCCATATGGGACGTTTAGCGATCCGGGCTGCCGCCCTGACGACCATGCTTCTGGCCGCGGCGCCCCTCTTCTGCCAGACCGCGTTGCTGATCGACAGCTCCGGCAGCGTTCGGCCGTATTACCAGAACGGCCTTTTCCCTTCGCTCGGCGAGGAAATTTCGGCCGTGGCGGCGGATTCCGGGGATCTCCGGCTGTTCTCCTTCGATGTGGAGCTTCGGCCCCTGAAGTCGCTGAAGGCTCTGGCCGTCACCAAGTTCGATACCTACCTGGACCGCGCTTTGCAGGCGATGATCGACCAGCATCTCGCGATCGTGTGGATCGTCACGGATAACATCCAGGACGACCCTCACGACCCGGTCGCTTACAACACCACCGCCTTCTACGGCATTTTGCGCGGCGACGCCGTGAAACGCGTCGTAGTCCTGCCGCTCACCCAGCCGCCCGGACAATCCGGCGTGGTGGTCTATGGCATTCTGCTGGCGGACTCCGCCGAGGCGGCCTATGAGCGCCAATTGGAGGCGCTCTTGGATCGGCTGAAGGGCGGGTATCAAACCGAAGCGTTGCAGATGAAGCCGCTCGACGAGAAGACTGTGGACGCTCCGCCCGCTTCCACGCGGCAAAGCCGGATCTACGATGAGGGAACCGAAATCGTGCTCGCACTGGAGATCCGATTTCGATCCAAGCTCAAGCACCTCAGAATCGTCGACACCCAGATTGCCCCCGTCAACGTGGAGCCGGTGTTCGCGCCCGAATCGCTGTTGCAGCCCGAACGGCGTACCACCGGCATCAGACCGGACCGGATTCAGGCCCTCGACCCGGAGGGCGAGACGGCCGAGGTGTACACCGTCAACGTCAACCTCGGAAAGGTGCGGCTGAAAAAAGATCTCGGGTCGCTGTTTAAGGCTGCGTGGGGAGGCAAGTCGGTGGAGACGGTGACGTTGAGCGTGCCGCTGCACCTGGAGGTGCCGGCGGGGCATTTCCGCTTCCGGGACAGCTTTCTGGAACGCTACAACGCGCCGGCCATCGACGCGGCCAAGCTCAGTGGCAAGGTCTACGCCATCGAGACCCTGCCCCAGTTGCTTTCCGGCAACGTGACCGACGTCAAGGTGGACATACCGGTTTCTTTCCGGGTGAGATACCCGTGGTATCCGATTGCTGTGACTTTGGGTCTGGGGCTCCTGGCGCTGGCTGTGGTGGCCGGGGCCGGGTGGGGCGTTGCCCAGGCCGCCGGTTCGTTGAAAGGCGGAAAGCGCTGGGTTGCCACGGCAAGCACGGAATATGGGCAACCGCTCCCCACCGTAATGCGGGAAGACGGAATGGTGATGGTAGATGGCGACGCCGCCGGCGTAATCCATAAGGGATCGTTCGTGCCGGCGGAAGGCGCCGAACTAGTGGAATCCGACGGTCGGATCTCGGGTGAGACCCCCATGATGGTCAAGATTGGCCGGCGAACGGCGCTGTTGAAGTTCGCCGAGGCTCGCAGTCCGGCCTCCGGAACGCCCGCGGAGCCGGACGAACCTACTTATCGGGAGTAGCGAAAAGGAGTGCAATATGGCGATATCCAACAAGAAATCGAAGTGGCGTGTTCTGGCGACGATCGGGTTTCTGGTTTTGCTGGCGCTGACCGTCGGTTTGTGCGCCACGGCGGTGGGCATGGCCCTCCGCGGAGGCGGACCATGGACCATCTTTCCCGAGGACTCGCCCCCGGCTCTGCGATTCGTGGTGTTGCTGGTCGGCCTGGCGGCCGCTTGGGTCAGCGCCAGGCAGACGCTGGAGGTCCTGGTCTCCGGCGAGGTCGAGGTGGCCGCCGCGGTCACCGCCGCGTGGAGCGTGGCGGTTTTCCTTCTGCTGCTCTTCGTAGTGCTGGTGTTTTCGGCGACCATTCACTGGGGGGTGCTGCTGCTTCTGCTGTTGCTCGTGCTGATCTTGGCGGCGCCGGCCTTTTCGAGGCTGGTAGGCGCCTCGCGCATCGGGCTGATTGTGGCGGGTTGCCTGATTGCCGGAGGCGTTGCCGTCTATTTGATGGCGCGAGCATAGAAAGCGGACAAGGAGAGACATATGCCGGAACAAGATAGTCTGAAAGGCGCGGTTCGCCCCACGCTGTTTCTCGGCTTGGGCGGGACTGGCAAAGAAGTGCTGCTGCGGTTGCGGCGGAGGTTCTACGAGCGAATGGGGGTGCTGGGCCTGCCGTGCACGGCGTACCTCTGGCTGGATACGGATACGCGCGACAACCTCGCCTTCAGTGAGCGAATGGACGAGGTCTTCAACGCCGTGGCATTCCAGCCGCAGGAGAAGATCCCGCTGCTCAACGGATCGGTGAAGGACGATCTTTCGCAGATTCTCTTCAATCCGAACTCGTATCGGCATATCCATTCCTGGCTCCCGCCCGAGGTGGCGCGATTCGGAACGGAGATCGCCGACGGCGCAGGGGGCGTTCGCGCCGTGGGACGCCTCACCTATTTCAACCAGTTTGCCGAGAAAATCAACCCGGCGCTGAGCGACGTAATCGATGTGGTGCGCAGCCAGGACAGGATCAACCAGACCAAGGACTTCTTCAGGAAGCGAAAGCTGGCGGCGCCGGACATTCTCGACAGCGCGACCCAGGTCGTGCTGGTTTCTTCTCTCGCCGGCGGGACCGGGTGCGGCACGTTCCTGGATGCGGCCTTCCACCTGAAGGGCTTGTCCAATTTGGAGCGCATCATCGGCATGTTCTTCATGCCCAACGTGTTTTACGCCAATGCGGCCGACGAAGTGGCGATGCGCAGTTACGCGAACGCTTACGCGGCACTCAAGGAACTCGAGTACTATACCCTGCGCCTCGGCAACGCCGAGGGGGACATGAGCCTGAATTTTGAAGTGGAATGGGAGAAAGACAAGCCGAGGAGCCAACCAGGCCCGCCGTTCAATATCGCCTATATCATGGAGATGAAGAACGAGGGCGGAACTTCGCTCGAGCAGAAGCATCGGGCCGAGGTCTTCGATGTGGTGGCGGAATCTCTCTACTGGGATTTCATCCCAGGGCCCTTCTCGACCT
>JBEKPK010000178.1:0-11089 GCA_049520795.1 Bryobacteraceae bacterium | reverse complement strand
TGGCGCTGGTTAAGGCTCGTCTCCGGACTGCTGCTTTTTTTGGTTATCGCCGCGCCCTGGCACATTCTGGCCGGCCTCGCCAATCCCGACCAGGGTCATGCCGTGGGCAATCACCCTACGGTTGGCAACGTGCATGGCTTCTGGTGGTTCTACTTCATCAATGAGCACGTCCTACGATTCTTTGGCCAGCGCTACCCGCACGACTACAACAAACTGCCTTTCACCGCCTACTGGCTCCTCCAATTCGTCTGGCTCTTCCCGTGGAGCCTGTTTCTGCCCGCCCTGGCGGCGGTAGCCTGGAAGACCCGCCGAAAGTGGCTCGGGTACATCCGCGAAAACGACGGCGAGACAGCGGACGGGCACATCCACTCCGCCGAACGGCGCATAGGACCCCTCGAACGGGAGGGTGCAGCGAGCGGCATCGCGCAGCGCAGGTTTCGCGCGCGCTCCGCCCTGTTGCTGAGCCTGTTCACGGCCTTCACTCTGCTGTTCTTCTCCATCTCCACGAACCTGGAGTACTATACCTTCCCGGCCTGGCCGCCCCTGTTCATCCTGATAGCGGGTGCGCTGGCAGGCATCGAGGAGAACCGGGACGCCGGTGCGAGCACTGGTCAGTCGCTTATCTCCGCAGGCTGGCTGACCGGTGCGCAGGCGGCGTTCGCCGTGGCCGGCTTACTGGCTGCGGCTGTGCTGGGCTGGGGCTTATGGGCCTCCCGCAAGCTGCCCTTCGTCGCCGACATCGGCGCCCTGCTGGCACACCGGGACGTGGCCGGTTATACTCTCGCGATGTCTCACTTGTTCGACCTCACAGGCCCATCGTTCGCCGCGCTGCGATTGCCTGCCGTGCTGGCCGGAGTCACTCTGCTCGTGGGGCCGTCCGCGGGGTGGCTGATGCGTGTTCGGGGAAAGCACCTGGCAGCCACTATTTCGGTAGCCCTCACCTCGGCGGTCTTTTTGATAGCCGCGCACATCGCCTTCGCGCGTTTCGAGCCAATGCTCAGCTCCAAACAACTGGCCGACACGGTCATTCAGAAGGGCTCGTCCGGCGACTCCTTCATTATTCTGGGCGAACAATCCGACGCCTCCTCGCTCATCTTTTACACCCATGGCTTTCTGCGAAAGCCCGCCCTGCTGGCGTACCCTCGCTGCGGGCAGAATGGGGAGGGTACGACGCTGCTCTGGGGCTCCTGCTACCCCGACGCACCGGACATTTTCCTTAGCGCGGACCAGCTTTCCAAAAGCTGGGGCGCCGGTGAGCGCAAATGGCTTTTCGCTGAGGACACAAACAAGAGGAAAGCCGAACAACTATTGGCCGGCCGCCTCTACTTCGTCCAATCCTTGGCCGATAAGGCCCTCTGGACAGACAGGCCGCTGGAGTAAGCTGTTCAATGCGCGGTCCGTTCGGATTCTTGGGACGCCATTACTTGTGTGCGCGCCCAATCGGACGGCTTCACGTTGTATTGCAATGCAAATCCGCCAAAGAGCCGCCTTTCTTTCCGACTCTCTCGTTGAATTTCAGAATCGCATAGGAAGCGAGAATCACGAGCAAAGGATCGAGCGGCCGCATATGGTAGGGCTCAGGGTGAGTGAAATAATAGATAAGGGGAAACAGAAATAGCACTCCGCCGTAACGAATGGCATCGCTCGACCGCCGCAGCCAAGCCATCAGCAACCCGAGCAACCCTAGAAGAGTCAGGCAAGTGGCGAACGGCACGTTCTCGGGGTCGGTCGGCTCCATGGCCAGATAGCTCTTGTCGAAGCTCCAATAGCCCGTCCAAAGATAGAGCGCGCGGCGTGCACACATCCATGCATACCAGCGGGGGTGGTCATGGATATATCCGGTAGCTACCCGTAATTTTCGGTCCATGTAGGCGAGTTCGCCGGCATCGTATGCGGCTAACTCGCCGGCGTCGTGCAACGGGTGCTTCTGGTCACTGGTCCAGCGCTCCGAATAGCCGTTGTTGCCCATCCACAGTTCCAGACCCATGCTGTCTCGCATGGGAATGAAGCGATGAAAAACCGCCGCGTCGCGAATCATCCAGGGCGAGATCATGGCCGCCAGCGCAAGTGAGGCAACCAATGCCGGCGGCAACCAGCGAGAGCCGGCGCGCGCCAGCCTCCAGGCGGCCAGCGCCATTAGAAAGGCGACAACCACGAGAATGGACGGCTCGGTAAGACCTGCAAATCCACCAACGAGGCCGAAGCGGGTCCACAATCCAAGCCGGGGAGAGTGTTCCAACTCCTGTGACAGATAAAGCAACACGCAAAGGCACAGAAGCAAAAAATGCGTGGACCAGGCCCAGGCCGCTGAAAAGTAAATCCCGTAGGGGAAAAACACCCACGCCCAGCCTGACCACAACGCCACGCGCGGACCAAAGCTCCGCCGGGCCAGAAGAAATATCGGGATACATGCCAGCGAGTTGATGAGGCAGTCAAACGCATGAATTGCAAAGATCGAGTGTGCCGTGTGAATGCCGAAGAAATAGAAAAACACGGCCACGATGAGCGGATAAACTGGCGGCATAATCGCCGAGGGCTGGGCAGACAGAAACGGGCTGCCGAACCCTTGCCCGGCCAACAATGCCCGTGCGACATTGCCCTGCTCCCAGGAGTGAATGTGGTTGGCATCCATCAAATCCTCAAAACTGTCGAACGGAATCACAGCGAGTCGGAGGAGCAGGGCAATCAGCACCATCCACACAACTACCGGGACTGTGCGCAGACGCTTCATTTCAGTGGACCCCCATGGGCGGAGTATACCTCGGCGCACTCCACGAAAGCGCCGAAGTCGATGCCGGCGAAATGGTTGGAATCTTGGGATTGGTCGCTGGAGCGCCCCGCGACTCCCCGGAACATCCGCACCGCCGCGCTGAAAAACCACAAAATTGATGTCCATTTGTATAGCTGTGCCCGTCTTTGCCGGGTCATATCGACATCATAGTGCCAGTATGAGTTGAGGGCAAGCTACGGCAGCTAAAGTGTGCGCCACCTTAGATAGGCCTACCCCGCCTGCGCCGATAGAAACCGCTCCATCCCACGCGCCGCCTTGCGCCCTTCGGCTATGCTACAGACCACCAGCGATTGCCCTCGGCGCATGTAGCCGGCTGCGAAGACCCCTGGCTCCAAGGTCATGCAGCTTTCTTCGGTGGGGCGCGCGGGGCAGACGGGGTTTACCGTGAGGAGTGGGTCCGCAACCTGCCAGCCGGCCAACGGTTGCCTCTCGAAGCGACGCGGCGCGATTCGATGTATGAATAAGCGTCTGCTTGCGGCCGCGCCACGCAGATCAGTAAATGCTGCGCGACTAACCGGGCGGAATCGAGAGATGCGGATATTGGGATGACTAGGCACGAAGCATTTCCGGCCATTTTACGATTACGGAACCGTAGCTACAGAAAACCGATTGAGTAAGTGCACTGGAAGGCCCTTATGGCTTTGCGGAAGGCTGCCAGATCTCAATCTTATTCCCATCCAGGTCATAGATCCAGGCAAAGCAACCGTAGGATTCATCCATTCGTTTGGCGTCAATCTTCACTTTCTCTTGTTTTAAGCGGTCGAGCAAAGCATCCAGATCGTCCACGATGTAGTTGACCATTAACGGTTGCGTGGCTGGGATATAGTCAGTGGAGGTGGAAAAAACAGTCCAAACCGTAACGTGTTCGTTTTGCGGGTCGTCGTGTTCGCGCCACGGAAGCATCACGCCTTGGCCTTTGTCGGCGAGTCCAAGATGCTTCGAATACCATTCGCGCATCTGATCACGATTAGCGGATTTGAAGAAGACACCGCCGATTCCAAAGAATGCGCCCGCGCTGCTCCATTTTGACGGGCGGCTTCGACTTTTCAGGTTGCGAAGTTTGCACTTCCTGTCCTCCTTTTGAGTAAACCGAAATGAGCAACAGCGAGCCGAGCGCGATTGTGCTCCAGGGTATTCCTTGCATTTGTGGATTATACACAAGTTTGGATTCGAATGAGAAAACGGTTTGCTTAAGGTTCGCCGCGATTCACCCTTTCGAGATCGCGCATGAGGTCTCGAGCTGGCTTGGCATCGCCCGTAGAGAACCAGGCTTGCGGGATCGCCAAGTATCCCTGCGTGTTCATCGGCACGAGGCGCGGATGACTCCTGCTAAACGCCGTACTGTTTACCGTCGTTACCGCGTTGGTTGTCGGCAACTCCGAATTCATGAACTTGGATGTGAAGTCGTGATGTTCTATGCCCCCAGTCAGGTCTCGAACCTGATAACAAAGGGTCCAACCCTTGCCGCTTCTTTTGCAGTCCAGTATTCTCAACGTGTTGAAATTTGGCTTCCCACCTTGGACACGTTTCGAACTTTTGCGGCGTGATATCGGGCCGCTCGCGTTGACCGGCGCTGCCACCGCTCAGTGGCTCGGGTTATAGCAGCTCCAGGTGACCTTGCCAGAGATCCTGACGCTGCCAGGGTCCTCCAAATTGGAGAACTGGAACGAACCCGAAGCGTCGGGATTGACGGTCAGCGTCCCAATACCGGTTGGAAACGCGAAGATATGAGTCTCCTGGTCACCGGGCCGGGTGTCCACTTCCATCTCTGTTGCGTTCAGGCCGGACCCCGTATACGTGCCTGGCCCATGATAGGGAAACGCCGCGGCATCGGTCGCAAATGTGTGCCCGCCGCCGACCGCTCCGGGATCGCCACCGGGACCGGGTGGGATGGGCGCCGCGAACCTTGCACCGCCCGAGCTGCCAGGCGGGTTTGTACCGCCCTTCGCAGCGTCAGCGCACGTAGGAACAATCAGGGGATCGTCAAAGGATCCGGTGAACGATAGTCCTCCTGAAATCGCGACGCTCGCATGCAGAACCGCGCCCTTCGCAACGTGCCCTTTCAGAATAGCCTGGTAGCCCGAAACGGGGTTTGGATTCTGCGACGGCTGGCCCGGTTTCGATTCGAGGGATCTGTCCGGCTGACACCCCACGAGAAAAGTCGAAACAATGAGAAGAACCGCAGGACGTTGCATCATGGCATTGGTTCCTTTCTGTCGGCCGCCAGCCAACCACTCGGGCGCGGCTACTTGCCGCGCCCGTTCCAGTGCGTCTGTCCGGCGAGCGGCGATCCTGGCTTTGCGATTGTGAATCATGGACAGCGTGACCAGGGTACCATCGCCGCGGGTGCGATTGCCACCTCTGTGGGGGGACGAGTTCGAGGATCGCATCGGAGTCGGGACGGCGCCCGGAGCACGCGCGCCCACGATCCCGTCGCTCGATTTGCGCACCACTCCGTTCTCGCGGATCGGAATCGCGCAGACGACGACTATACGCGCCAAGTGGATGATACCACCTGACGTCTCGACTGGTCGTCTGGACAGGCTGGCTGCACCCCTGGTAGGACTCGAACTCCCAGCCGTTGCGCTTACCAGCCTATCGGTTTCCCCCGGTTCTGCTCGTCCAGCCACTTCTGTAGCGGGGCGAAGTAGTCGCGTATGGCGGAGGCGTCCATCTCGCGGGAGCCGGCGATCTTCTCCAGGGCTTCCTGCCAGGGACGGCTCTCGCCCATTTCCAGCATGGCGCTCAGGCGGGCGCCCGCTTCTTTGTTGCCGTAAACCGAACAGCGGTTGAGGGGGCCCGTGCAACCGGCGGCCTGGGCCAGCGCGCGGTGGAACTGGAACTGCAGAATGTCGGCCAGGAAGTAGCGCATGTAGGGCACATTGGCGGCCACGTGATACTTCGCGCCGGGGTCGAAATCGGTTTCCGCGCGGCCGGGAGGCGGAGCAATACCCTGGTACTTCTGGCGAAGCTGCCACCACGTCTCGTTGTACTTGTCGGGCGTGATCTCGCCCGAGAAAACCTTCCAGCGCCACTGGTCGATTACCAGCCCGAAGGGCAGGAATGCGATTTTTTCGAGCGCCTTGTGCAGCAGCAGCCCGATGTCCTTGGAGGTATCGGGAGCCTTGTCCAGCAGGCCGATCTTGACCAGGTATTCGGGCGTGACGGAGAGCGCGATGGTGTCGCCGACTGCCTCGTGGAAGCCGTCGTTGGCGCTGTCGCGGAAGGAGGGCGGCTGTTTGTCGTAGGCGCGCTGATAGAAGTTGTGGCCCAGTTCGTGATGGATGGTGAAGAAGTCCTCGCCGGTGATCTGGATGCACATTTTGAGGCGGACATCGTCCACAGTGTCGATATCCCAGGCGCTGGCGTGGCAGACCACGTCGCGGTCGCGCGGCCGCAGGAACAGGGATCGTTCCCAGAACGTGGCCGGAAGCGGCGCGAAGCCGAGCGAGGTGAAGAAACTCTCGCCGTACTTCACCATCTGCTTCCAATCCGTGTTGCGCTTTTTAAGGAGGGCGGTTAGATCGTATCCGGGGTCGGCGTTGGCGGGCGCCACGAGCGGGTAGATGTTATCCCACTCCTGGGCCCACATATTGCCCAGCAGGTAAGCCGGAATGGGGCCGCTAGGGGGAACCACGTCGCCATACTTAGCGTGGAGCTTCGCGCGCACATAGGCATGCAACGAAAGATATAGCGGCTTGACCTGCTCCCACAGCCGATCCAACTCCTGAGCGAAAGCGTCGGGCGGCATATCGTACTTGGAACGCCACATGGCGCCGTTGTCCTTGAAACCGAGCTGCTGGGCGCCCTTGTTGGCCAGTTCGACGTAGCGGGTAAAATCCTTCTTCATGGGACGCGCGATGGCGTGCCAGCCGGTCCACAGGTCCAGGAGCTTCTTGGGGTCGCGGCTCTCGCCCAGCGTCTTGCTGAGCTGCTCCAGATCCTGGCAGGTTTCCGGACCGCCGGGACAATACTTGCCTTTGCCGTACATACCCTCCATGCCCGCTACGATGCGGGTGAGTTCTTCGCTCTCCTGGGGATCGGAGGGGGTGGCGATGGTGAGGGAAAGCTTGAGGAGCTTGAGCTTGCGGTCCGTGACGGGATCGAGCTCAAGGCCGTCGAAGCGGGCGGCCTGCTTGGCGTAATCCACGGTGGCGGCGATGGCGCGTTCGTCGATTTTGGCGGACAGGGCTTCGGTATCGTCGGTGATGTAGGTGGCCTGGACCCAATCGGCGCGGCCCGCCTCGACGCCCAAGGCGAGCAGCTTCTGCTCGGCGTCGTCAATGAACTTGCGAGCCTCCTCGGGAGTGGCCTTGCGCCCGCCGCAACCGGCCAGGACGACAAGCGCTATAACGATACACGCGAAACAGCGGTTCCTCATGATTCAACCTTACCAAAGCCCGCCCGCAGGATAGCTTCCTCGAATCGGGCGCAAGCGCCTTTTTCGGCTGGATTCGGAAAAGCATAGTTTGCGATGCGTTGTGGAAAGCCAGAAGGAATTCCTCCGCATTCGCTGCGCCCGAGAGCGAAATTCGCCACGGAACGACTTTGTCTTTCCTTTGATTGGATACCGGGCAAACCTGAATATTCCGATTTCCATAACGAGATCTCCATTAAGAGAGGGCGTTTTCATAACCGCCCGATGGCCCAGCCGCTTGCTTCCAAGTCTCACTAGCTGTGAGATTTGCCCCGAATACTTCCCGACAAACGCCGAAGAACTTGTCGTGATTCGCACAGAGATCGAACGCCTTGTGAGCGGAAGAACTGAAACTCCCCACTTGTTCCCCGTATCTAATTTTTTGAGGGGGCCGCTAATGTTCCAATCCTTTCTGAATACGTTTTTCGGTTGTTCGCACCAACGCACGACTTTTCCGCTGACTCCTGCAAGGAAGAGCATCGCGTTCCCGGCTGCCGCAGCCGCGCGAACCTATGTGGTTTGCCTGGACTGCGGCAAGGAGTTCGCGTACGACTGGCAGGAGATGCGGGTAGGGGCGCCGGTCGGCGCGCTCGCGCCGTCCGCGGAAGTTCAGCCGAGCTATCGATAAGGCAGTCCCGCTTGTCCTTTAAAGCGTAAGGTCTCCCAGAATCACAGCACGGCGGGCGCCGGTCGCGGAGGGCAGGTTGGCCGGCTCGCGGAACCATGTTGCCTGCGCGAGAACGGCGAACGCGATAGCCTCTTTGGCGCCGGCATCGATGCCGTGATCCGTGGAGGTGGAAAGCGCCGCGCCCGGCAGGAAACCGGCCAGCATCCCCATGATGGCCGGGTTGTGCGATCCGCCGCCGGACACAATCAGATCGAAGGGCCCATGCGGCAGGGCGCGCCTTACCCCTAATGCGATGGTGGCCGCGGTTAAAGCAGTAGCCGTAGCGACCAGATGGCGCGGCGGCAACCCGGACTTCTCGATTCGCGCCACGAACTCCGCGCCGAACTGCTCGCGGCCGGCGCTCTTGGGCGGCTGGCGGCGATAGTAGGGATCGGCCAGCAGCGCATCGAGCAGCGCCTTATTCACTCGGCCCGACGCCGCGATCGTTCCGCCGCGGTCGAAATTCAGCTTGCCCTTGGAATAGTGGCGCGCCAGCGCGTCGATCACCATGTTGCCCGGGCCGGTATCGAAGGCCGTCACGGCTCCCGGCGCCGCGCCCGGCGGGATCACGGTGACATTGGCGATGCCGCCGATGTTGAGAGCGATGCGGGCTCTTCGCGGATGATGGAACAGCAAGTAATCGACGTACGGCACGAGCGGGGCGCCCTGGCCGCCGGCGGCGATGTCGCGCGCGCGGAAATTGGAAACCACGGGAACTCCGGTGCTCTCCGCGATCACCGCGGCTTCGCCGATTTGCAGGCTGTGCTTTCCGCCTGCGTGATAAATGGTCTGGCCATGGCATCCGATCAACTCCACCGGACCAAAGCGGCGCACGGCGCGCAGGATGGCTCTGGCGTACAGCTCCGCGAGATGGAAGTTGAGCCGGGAGACTTCTCTCGTGGGTCCGCCGGAAGCGCCGGAAACGGCCAGGATGGCGGCCCGCGTGGATGGGGAGTACAGGGTGGACTGAAAACCGATGACGCGAATGCGCGGGGGATGCGACGGGCGGCGGCGCATATCGACGATAGCGACGTCGATTCCGTCGAGCGAGGTGCCGCTCATTACCCCCGCCACTCTCAACGCTTCAGCTCCTTCTGCAAATCGGCGAGCAGTTGCAACGCTTCGATGGGCCGCAGCTCGTCCAGGTTAATGCCCCGGATGCGTTCGGCGATGCCATAGCCCACTGGTTCGAAAAGCTGGATCTGCACGGGCTCCCGGTCTTCGGAGCAGGCCAGCTCTTCGGTGACCACGTGCTCGCTGCGCTCATGCCGTTTGAGCACCTCGCGGGCGCGCTCGACGACTCCGGGCGGCAGCCCCGCCAGGCGCGCCACTTCGATGCCGTAGCTGCGGTCGGCCTTCCCGGGCTCGACCTTGCGCAGGAAGATGATGTGGTCGCCGGCCTCCTTCACGGAAACCCGCAAGTTGCGCACGCCGGCGAGTAAGTCGGCCAGCTCGGTCAGCTCATGGTAATGGGTGGCGAACAAGGTCTTGGCCTGGGTGCGCGACTGGATGTACTCCACCACCGCCCAGGCCAGCGCCAGGCCGTCGAAGGTGGCGGTGCCGCGGCCGATTTCGTCAAGCACGATCAGGCTGCGGCGGGTAGCGGTATTGAGGATCACGGCTGTCTCGGTCATCTCCACCATGAAGGTGGAACGGCCGCGCGCCAGGTTATCGGATGCGCCGATGCGCGTAAAGATGCGATCGACGATGGGGAGGCTGGCCGAATCGGCCGGCGTGAAGGAGCCCATCTGCGCCAGAATCGAAATGAGCGCCGCCTGCCGCAAGTAGGTGGACTTGCCGCCCATGTTAGGGCCGGTGATGATGGCGATGAGGTCGGTGGAGTCGTTGAGATAGAGGTCGTTGGGGATGAAGCGTCCCGTGTCCTCGGCCGCAAGCCGCTCGATGACAGGATGGCGGCCGGCCAGGATGCGCATCTCGCCGTTCCCGGAAAACGAGGGGCGCACGTACCGGTTCTCGGCGGCCACCTGCGCTAGCGAGGCGGCCGCGTCCAGCTCCGCCACCGCCCCGGCGGCGGCCTTGACGCGCTGGGCCTCGGCGGCCACGCGCACGCGCAGTTCCGCGAACAGTTCTTTTTCGAGGGTAAGGATCTTCTCTTCGGCGTCCAGCACCTTGCGCTCATAGTCCTTCAGCTCGGGCGTGGTGAAGCGCTCGGCGTTGGCCAGCGTCTGCTTGCGCTCATAGTCGGCGGGGGCCAGATGCTGGTTGGCGCGCGTGATTTCGATGTAGTAGCCGAAGACGTTATTGAAGCGCACCTTGAGCGAGGCGATGCCCGTACGCTGGCGCTCGCGCTCCTCGATACGCGCGATATAGCGCTTGCCGTTGCCGCTGAGGTCGCGGAGCTCATCGAGGTCGGCGCGGTAGCCCGCGCGGATCGTGCCGCCGTCCGCGAAATTGAGCGGCGGGTCGTCGGCGATGGCATCGAGGATCAGGCCAGCGACATCCGCGAGCTCGTCCAGGCGGCCATCTATTTCGGCGAGGCTGGGCGCGTCCGACGCCTTCCCCAGCAGGCGTTTAAGGCCGGGGATTTTCTCGATCGAACGGCCCAGCGCCAGCATGTCGCGGGGACCGGCCGATCCCAGCGTCACCTTGGAAAGCAGGCGTTCGATATCGAGCACGCCGCCGAGTTGCTTGCGAAGCTCCGCGCGCAGGATAGTGCGCTCGAGCAATTCCCCAACGGCATCCAGGCGCCGCTCGATCTCGGCGCGGTCCATGGAGGGGCGCAGCAGCCGCTGGCGCAGAAGGCGCCCGCCCATGCCGGTAAGGCTGCGGTCGAGCACGCCGATCACAGTGGCCGGCGCCTGCCCGGCGGCGGACGGCGCGTCAGCTGCGAAGATCGGCTCCATCAGCTCCAGGTTGCGCACGGTAACCGCGTCCAGACCCATGTAGGCGGCGCTATCATAAAACGCCGGCCGGTCCAGATGGTCGAGCGCGGCGCGCTGCGTCTCCCGCAGGTAGTGCAGAAGGGCCCCGGCCGCGCCCACGGCCGCGGGGCGGTTGGCCAGGCCGCAGCCATCGAGCGAGAGCAGCTTGAAGTGGTCGCGCAGTGCGCGGCCGGCGTAATCGGGGCTGAAAACCCAGTCTTCGAGCTCGGTTCGCACGAACCGCGGCTGGGCGCCGCGGCCGGTTTCCGTGTCGGGCGCGAGCGGCAGGTCTCCGGGAAATAGCACCTCCCGCGCATGGAGCTGTTCGAGCG
>JBEKPK010000177.1:0-11185 GCA_049520795.1 Bryobacteraceae bacterium | reverse complement strand
GGTCGACTTCGGCCTTCGAGCCAACATCGCGAGCTTGTCACGTTCTTCCGCTGTGAGGTTGAGCGGCTTGGTGGGGCGTCCGATACCCATACCTCCAGTATGAGGGTATCGCATCTATTATTAAACCTATTTCTGACTCACAACACTAGAGCGCCGCGTCGCCGCTACGCAAACGTAACGCGGTATGACTGGCCGGCTTTGACGGGCAGTTGGATCACGCCATCCGGCTGGGGCGTCGCGGCCATGCGGCCGGCGGCCGAGCGCACTTCCGCGATGTGCGACCCCTTCGGCGGACGGATCTTGTGGCTGGCGTCCAACGAAGCGTGCAGAGTCGCGGAGACGGGCTTGCCGTCGCGCCATGCGATCTCCACCTCCACGCCGCCGCGCGCGCGCAGGCCTTTGTAACGGCCTGTGGCCCAGGCTTTCGGCAGCGCGGGCAAAAGCGCGATTTCGCCATCGTGGCTCTGCAAGAGCATTTCGGCGATTCCGGCGCAGCCGCCGAAGTTGCCGTCGATCTGGAACGGCGGGTGCGTGTCGAACAAGTTGGAGAGCGTCGAGTTGCGCAGCAGCAGCATGACGTGGTCGTGGGCCTGTTCTCCATCTTCAAGGCGCGCCCAGAAATTGATGATCCAGGCGCGGCTCCAGCCGGTGTGCCCGCCTCCGTTCGCCAGCCGCCGCGCGAGCGTCTTCCGCGCTCCTTCGGCCAGCTCGGGCGCGCCGTGTACGGTGATCTGCTTGCCGGGATGCAATCCGAAGAGCTGCGACATGTGGCGATGGCCGGGCTCGGGCTCGTCGAAATCCTGGGACCACTCCTCAATCTGCCCGTACTGGCCGATCTTGAGCGGCAAGAGGCGGGCTCGCGCGTCCGACGCGCGCCGCGCAAACTCCGGCTCGATTCCCAGTATCTCCGCGGCCCGCATCACGTTCGTCAGCACGTCGTAGACAATTTCCTGGCTCATCGCCGGCGCAATATCCACCTGGCCTTCGGAGCCGTCAGGCGCTTTGAAACGGTTCTCCGGCGACGATGCCGGGCCGGCCACCAGTTTTCCCGTGCGGGGGTCCACGGACATGTAATCGAGGTAGAACTCGGCCGCTTCTTTCAGCGCCGGCCAGGCGCGCTCGCGCAGGAATTTGCGGTCGCCGGTGAAAGCGTAATGCTCCCAGACATGCTGCGCCAGCCAGCCCGAAGCGCCCTGCCACAAGCCGATGCCGCTGGGGCTCTGGAGGGCCGTTTGCCCCCACAGGTTGGTCGTGTAATGCACTACGAACCCTTTACAGCCGTATGCGATGTCCGCCGTGCGCCGCCCCGGGCCGCGCAGCATGTCGATGAAGTCGAACAGCGGCTCGTGGCACTCGGAAAGATTGCAGGGCTCCGCGGGCCAGTAGTTCATCTGGATATTGATATTGACGTGGTAATCGGCCGACCAGGGCGGCGTCAGGCCTTCGGCCCAAATGCCTTGCAGGTTGGCCGGCAGCGTACCGGGGCGGGAGCTGCCCATCAGCATGTAGCGGCCATACTGAAAGTAAATGCCCAGCAGTTGCGGATCGTCCGCGCCCTTCTGTACAGCTTCAAGGCGCTCGTCGGTCGGAACCGCGGAGCGGTCCGGCCCGCCGAGGTCCAGTTCCACCCGCCGGAAAAGGCGCCGATGATCGGCTATATGGGCTTCCCGGATTCGGGCGTACGGTTTGGCCGCCACCGCCGCCAGACGCCGCCGGCAACCCTCGGCCGGATCGTCGCCTTTGAAATCCGGGTAGTGGAGTTTGTAGTTCGTGCCGGCGGTCAGCAGCAGGGTAACCGCATTGGCCCCGGTTACGCTCAAGCCCTCGGGCGTGGCCTTCACCAGGCCGCCTTCGGCGCGGGCCTCGAGGCGGCATTCGAATACCACCCCGCCGTTGACGGCCTCGCCGCGCAGCACAATGCCGTTGGGGGCGGCGAATTCGGCTTTGGCGTCGGCTTCGCGCTTGAGTTGCGCATCGAAAGCCACGCTGCCGGGCTTGTCGCCCGAAATTCGCACCATGATCGCCTGGTCGGGATGCGATACGAATACCTCGCGCGTGAACTTCACGCCGCCGGCGCGGTATTCCACTCGCGCGATGCCGGTATCCAGGTTCAGCTCGCGGCGGTACCCTTCCGGGGATGCCCCTCCGTGGCGGAAATCGAGCGCCAGGTCGGCCAGGGCCTCATACGAAGTGCGCCCGCCGCCTGGCCGGCGCGGAGCGTTGGCGGCGGCCCCGGCCGGCGGAGCCCCGGCAACCGCCCCGGCGGGAGGTGTGGCGGCGGGCGCTCCAGCCACGGCCGCGCCGCGCGCCCCGCGGCCTCCGCGTCCCATCGAATTGGCCTCGCCGAACTTGCCCTCGAACAGCAGTTGGCGAATTTGCTTGATTTGATCGCGAACCCGCGGATCGTCGTTCTCGACGTGGTGGCCCGACCACACGCTGTGCTCGTTGAGCTGGATCCGTTCCCGCTCCACCCCGCCGAACACCATGGCCCCCAGGTTTCCGTTGCCCACCGGCAGCGCTTCCGTCCAGACCTTGGCCGGCCTCGGAAACCAGAGCGTCAACGGGCTGGTTTCCGGAGCCGCCCCGGCGCCTTGCCTTTGAGCCAGAGCGGGTAAGGCCGCCAGAGCCATTCCCGCTCCCTGAAGCAATTCCCGTCGCGTAGCCTTCTTCATTGCGCTGCGCCTTTCCTGTTCGGCCTCGCCGGCATCGGCGAGTCCGACTTCGAGCGAGCCTATTTGTACCGGTACACCTTCACCCGCTGAACCGCGCGCTCGCCGAACGAAAGGCGCACCACGTTGTCGGAGGAATCGTCGCCCCCGAGGAGTTGCAGCGTCACCCATTTGCCGTTGCTGTCAAACCGGCCCGCCGCCTGTTCGGCTAGTCCCCCGAGCGGCGGCCCCGGCGTGTCCGGCGTGAACGTGATCATCAGATTATGGCCCACCAGCAGGAACTCGTCCGGGCCGGTCGCCATGAACACGCCGTAGCCCAGAAGGTCGGGAACGGGGGCCTGCGCGCCGCGGCCGCGTGGCAACCCCACGTTCAAGATGTAGTCCCCCAATTTCACCTTCTCGTTGGGCCTCTGCTTGTCCACTACCACGCCCGCAATCGTCCCCTTGCTCTGGTGTTCCAGGATCTGAGGAGCCACTTGCGAAAGGGTCAGGAACCCCTGTGAGAGCGCTTTCGCTTCGAATTCGGGCGGCATGGGCGGGAGCGGTTTGGGCGAGGTAGGCCCGCCAAACCCAATCAGCCGCGAGGGCGCATCCGGTACGGTATGCCACGCGGGCGAATTGATGCCCGTCTTGCTGAACCAATCGAGCAAACCGTCGTTGCCCATCCCGGAATACCCGATGGCGCGCTGGGCGCCGATGGCATAGAAGGCGTGCGCGGCGCCCATTTCGCCGTCCGACGCTTCCACGGTAAAGAACAGATTGCCGTTTCGGACGTACCGTTTTGTCAGATCGACGATGTGGTCCGCGGCCCCCTGGCGCCCCATGTAGGCGTCGGGACAGTAGAAGTCGATCGCCGGAGCGCCCGCTCTCCATACGTCATGCAGGTGGTCAATCGCCTCGCCGCGCGGACTCCTCCCCCATCCCGTGGTTCCCCAGACATTCACGAACATGGGAACCGGGTATTCCTTCTTGCCGGCCTCCGCGACGCGATTGATATAGCGCGCGTAGTTCCAGGCCATGAAGGTCTCATCCCCCTCCGCGCCCTTGCCGAATACCTCTTCCCACGTCCCGGAGGTTTTGGCCCCGGCCGCTGCCCAGAGCTTGAGGAGATCCGGATGCAAGCCGTCCTTGTGCTTCTGGAGATAATCCATCAGCTCGGCCGGGACGGGCGCCGAATACACTTTGTTCGCCAGTGGAGACTGGTCCCGCGAATCGTGGTTCATGCCGATTTCATTCTCCACCTGGACCATGATCACGCGGCGCGACTTGTCCACTTCGCGGATATGGCGCATGACGGCCGCAAACGCGCGGGCATCCGCTTGCGAGTTGTCTTCGCTGAAGGCGGAGAGGCTGGCGACCCCCCTGCCGTCCTTGCTTTGTGCGCGCGGGAAGTGATCCTGGTCGGCCTTCACCCAGGCCGGCGCGAAATCGGAGTCGCCGTTCTTCCAGCTCCCGAACCACACCAGGCAGATGCGCTGATCGATCAGCCTGGCGTCCTCGATGGCCGCATCCAGGATCTTGAAGTCGAACTTGCCCTTCTCGGGCTCGATCCAGCTCCACCCGATGGCGATCGCGCCGGTGTTCTGGTGCGTCTCGGCCATCACCTTCATCATGTACTTCAGGTACACCAGGTTGGATGGCCCGCTGGTGGGCGGTTCCGCGCCCAGGACGAGAAAAGGCTTCCCATCGACGATCATCTGGGTGGCCAAGCCGCGCTTCTCCAGATGGGGAATGGGGGGAGCCGCATGGGGAGTGGGCGGGGCCGCGGGCGTGGTTTGCGCATACGCCGCGGAAATTGCCAGGGCGCACACCACGGCGCCGCCGGTTCGAATCGAAAGTATCATGAGGTTGCTCCTTACCATCCTGGCTGGGCATGCGCCCGCCGAAACGTCACGGGTGTCCAGACGGGCCGTAACGCCGAACGAACTAACTTAGCAGGATTTCCATCATGGCGTCTCGGCTGGCTTCCATTGTGGCTCCAGCAACTTCGGGCCTATCCCGTCCTGTCCGGCTCGCCCCAGCGCACGCGGCGCCCGGTTCGGGTAAAATGAGGTTTTTCCATCGTCTCCAGCATTGTTATCTCGCTTCTATCAATCCCGATGCGTAAGACATCCTCCATCATCGAAGTCGCTCATCTCGTGAAGCGGTTCCAGGATCTCGCCGCGGTTGACGACATATCGTTCACTGTCGAAACGGGAGAGATCTTCGCGTTCCTGGGGCCGAACGGCGCCGGGAAATCGACCACCATCAAAGTACTCATCACGCTTCTTGCCCCCACCAGCGGTACGGCCGCCATCGACGGGCACGATATTGCGCGCCAGGCGCCCGAGGTGCGGCGGGCGATCGGCTACGTGCCGCAGATGATCTCGGTCGACGGAACGCTCACGGCCTACGAAAACCTGATGCTCATGGCGCGGCTCTACGATATTCCGCGGGCGGAACGAAAGGAACGCGTCCGGGAAATGCTCGCATTTCTCAACCTGGAGGGACATGCGGATGCGCTGGTACGTACCTTCTCCGGCGGCATGATCCGGAAAATGGAGGTGGGACAAGCCATGCTCCACCGTCCCAAGGTCCTGTTGCTCGACGAGCCGACCACCGGGCTCGATCCCGTTGCGCGGCAGAACGTCTGGGAGCACCTCTTCGATCTGCGGGGCAGGTTCGACACCACCATTTTCTTCTCCACGCACAACATGGAGGAGGCGGATGAGGTGAGCGACCGCGTGGCCGTGATGAACAGGGGAAAGCTCGCCGCGACGGGCACGGCGGAAGAACTGAAAGCGAAAACCGGCAAGCCCGATGCCACCCTCGAAGACGCCTTCATCTTCTTCACCGGCAACAAGCTTCAGGAAACCGGCAATTTTCGAGAAATTCGCAGGGCCAGGCAGATCGAGCGGCGGTTAGGATAGCGGCCGGGGCGCATATGCTTTACTACCTTTCACAGACGTTCAAGAAGTCATACGTGCTCGCGGAGATGGAAACCCGCAAGCTCCTCCACGATCCCACGGAGCTGATATCTCGCGCGGTGCAGCCAATCTTATGGCTCGGTATTTTTGGCGAAGCTCTAAGCAAGGTGCGGGCGATAGCTACGCCGGGATTGACTTATCTCCAGTTCATCACGCCGGGCATTCTCACGCAATCCGTCGTCTTCGTTGCGATTTTCTACGGCCTGTATGTCATCATGGACCGCGACACGGGCGTATTGCAGAAACTGCTGGTCACTCCAACGCCGCGTCTGGCCTTGGTCTGGGGCAAGATGATCGCCGCCGGAGTCAGGGGCCTGAGCCAGGCGCTGATTGTCTTCCTTTTCGCCCTCATCCTCGGCATTCGACTGCGCATTACCCCCTGGTCCGTCCTCGGAGTGATCGTCATTGTCATGCTGGGCGCGAGCTTCTTCACCGGTCTTTCCATGATTGTCGCCGCCATCGTGAAAACCAGAGAGCGGTTCATGGGTATCGGCCAGGTAATCACCTTGCCATTGTTCTTCGCCTCGAACGCCATTTACCCGATTGCGATCATGCCGGCATGGCTCCAGGCGGTGGCGCGAGTGAATCCGCTGAGTTATATGGTCGACGGATTGAGGGCGCTCATGCTCTCCGGCGGCGTCGCGACAGTGGGCTTCGACATGGGCGTACTTGCAGTTGCCACCCTGCTCATGTCAATGCTCAGCGCGTGGTTTTACCCGAAGGTGGTAATGTGAGGCGCTCCGGGGTCTACCCGGATGTGTATGTCTAAGCCCCTCAATTGTTTACGGAGATTTGGCGGGAGAGACGCAAGGTTATAATCGTCCTGAAAGGGGCCGTTCATGAAGATTCGTCCCGAAGATGCCCTCGAGTACCATTCCGCGGCTCCGGCGGGGAAAGTGTCGGTGGTCCCCACCAAGCCCTGCAGCACGCAGCGCGATCTGAGTCTCGCCTATACGCCCGGCGTCGCCGTCCCCTGCCTGGAAATCGAGCGGGACCCGAGCCTGGCCTACCGGTATACCGCCAAGGGCAATCTGGTCGGGGTGGTCAGCAACGGCACAGCCGTGCTGGGGCTCGGCAATATCGGCGCCCTGGCGGGCAAGCCGGTCATGGAGGGCAAGGGCGTGCTCTTCAAACGCTTCGCCGATATCGACGTGTTCGATATCGAGCTGGACACTGCCAAACCCGACGAGATCATTCGCGTCTGCCAGATTCTGGAACCCACCTTTGGCGGCATCAACCTCGAAGATATCAAGGCACCGGAGTGCTTCTACATCGAGGAAGAGCTGCGCAAGACCATGAAGATTCCGGTCTTCCACGACGACCAGCACGGCACGGCCATCATCTCCGGCGCCGGTTTGCTCAACGCGCTCGACATCGCCGGCAAGAAGATCGAAGAAATCCGAGTGGTTTTCAACGGCGCCGGCGCGGCCGCCATTTCCTGCGCGGCCCACTACATCAAACTGGGCGTGCGCCGGGAGAACATCCTCATGTGCGACACCCAGGGCGTCATTTACGAGGGTCGCACGGAGCACATGAACCCCTACAAGGCCCGCTATGCCGCCCGCACGGAGGCTCGCACGCTGGCCGAAGCGCTAGCCGGCGCGGACGTGTTCTTCGGCCTCTCGAGCGCCAACTGCGTGACCGCCGACATGGTCAAAGCCATGGCGCCCAGCCCGATTATCTTCGCGCTGGCCAATCCCGATCCCGAAATCACCTACGAAGCCGCCAAGTCCGCGCGGCCCGACGCCATCGTGGCCACCGGGCGTTCGGATTATCCCAACCAGGTGAACAACGTCCTGGGGTTCCCGTTTATTTTCCGCGGCGCCCTGGACGTGCGCGCCACCACCATCAACGACGAAATGAAGCTGGCCGCCACGCGCGCCCTGGCCTCTCTCGCCAAGGAAGACGTGCCCGATTCCGTGCTCCGCGCCTACGGCGTGGAGCGCTTGGAGTTCGGCCCCGAGTACATCATCCCCAAGCCCTTCGATCCGCGGGTGCTCATTTGGGAGGCAGCCGCCGTGGCCCAGGCCGCCATGGATAGCGGCGTGGCCCAGCAGCCGGTGGACATCGCGCACTACCGCGAGGAGTTGGAGAAGCGCCTCGGCAAAGCCCATGAAATCATGCGCGGGATGATCAACAAGGCGCAGCGCGCTCCCAAGCGCATCGTCTTCACTGAAGGCGAGGAAGGCAAGATCCTGCGCGCCTGCCAAATCCTCGTCGATGAGAAAATCGCCCTCCCTATCCTGCTTGGCAATGAGGAGAGGATCCGCGCCAAAGCCGACGATCTGCGCCTTCACCTGGAGGGCGTGGCGATCGTCGATCCGGCGGCGTTCCCCCGCCTGGCGGAGTATACCGAGGAGTTCTACTCGTTTCGCCAGCGCAAGGGCGTCACCCGCACCGAAGCCGCCGAGCTAATCCTCCACCACACCACCTTTGGCAGCATGATGCTGCGGTTGGGTGATGCCGACGCGCTGATCGGAGGGCTCACCACCCACTACCCCGATACCATTCGCCCGGCGCTGCAGGTGATCGACGTCCGGCCCGAGTTGAAGATCGTGGCCGGGGTCTACGTGCTCATCACCCCCAAAGGCGGGCTCTACTTCCTGGCCGACGCCACCGTCAACATCGAGCCAACGCCCGAGGAGCTGGCCGAGATCGCCATCATGGCCGCCGAAAAGGCGCGCCGCTTCAACCAGGAGCCGCGCGTGGCCATGCTCTCCTTCTCCAATTTCGGCAGCACCCGCCATCCGCTGGCGGATAAGGTCCGCCGCGCGGTGGAACTTGTGCGCAAGCGCGCGCCCGGCCTCATAATCGATGGCGAAATGCAGGCCGATACGGCGGTTGTGCCGCAGATCGTCGACGAAACCTATCCCTTCAGCGCGCTGAAGGGCGGCGCCAACGTGCTGGTATTCCCAAATCTCGAGGCCGGTAACATCGCCTATAAGCTGTTGCATCGCATTGGTAACTGCGAGTTGATAGGTCCTTTGCTCACGGGGCTTAGCAAGCCCGTCCACGTGCTCCAGCGCGGCAGCGAAGTGAATGAGATCGTGTACGTGGCCGCGGTAGCCGTGGTGGACGCCCAGGAGGTAGGCCGGCCTTATCGCACGCTGAGTTAGGTGGCGGGATAAGGAGAAGGCTGAAGCTGCCAGGCCGCAACCGTTCAGCGGTAAGCCTCTTTTCGGTTGCGGACAGTATGGATTTGAAGGATGTTCGCGCTCTGTGGGCCTGTGCCGCTTTCTTCCGTGAAGCGCACCCGGAAATCACCAACACGAAGCCGCTTTTCGCCGCCCTGACCTTGAAGCGTTTTGACTCTGCCCGCCCCGGTCTCAGCCAGCCGGTGAATGGCGATGAGGATCTGCATTGCGGTCTGCCGCGGGATAGCGCGAATGTCGGCTATGGCCTGTTCGGAGAAGATGATCCGCTTCACGCGGCGCCCTTATGGCCGCGAATCTGTTCCATGGTGAAACCCATATCGGCGACTGCTTCCTCGAACGGAATGCCAGGGTTGTTCTTGAACCACTCCTTGGAAGCGGCAACGGCGCGTTCCTCCCCTTCCGTGACGGGCTCGTCATCGATGGGGGCGTTGCGGATCGAGTAGGGATCGGTCATGACTTCAAGCAGCCTGACGATGGCTTCGAACTGGCCCGGATCGAGCCGGTCGAGCAAATGATGGGCATGCTGTTTGTCCATATTCTTCTCCCTGGCAGTCGAGTGCAGCCTCCACAATCCTGGCTGTCAACCGCGGATTTCCAGGTGATACATGTTGGCACAAGCGAGACTCTCAACTGCGCTCCCAGTATACAACGGCGCTCGTTGTACTTCCGCGCGGGGAGCCCAGGAGGTCGGCCGGCCGTATCGCACGCTGAGTTCGGTGGCGGGATAAGCCGAAGATCTGTCAGGCCTGAGGGGCAGGCCTCGTGGTCTGCTTTGCCCAGGGCATAAGCCGGCGGCGACAGTCAGAGGTATCCTTAGTCATCATGGTGCTGATTACGCTGGCGTTGGTGGCCGTCTCCGCAGCCGCGCAGACCGCCCCCGACGCGCGCGCTCTGCTTCAGGAGGTCGCCGATGCCGCGCAGGCGACGAAGACCTGGCAGGTGGAGGGCGAGATAGTCTTCGAGGCCCGCAGCGACTTCAGCTCCAATCCGTCCAGAAAGCCCTTCAAGCTGTTCAAGGACGGGCAGCGCATACGGTATGAGGTTTCCGGACCGGGCGCCCAGACGATGATTTTCGACGGCGGGATCTTGTGGGACTACACTCCTTACGACCACGCGTTCTCCAGGCGCGGCGCCGCCAGTGGCTGGATGCCCGTGGCGCTGTATTCCAGCGTGGTGGGGCTGCTGCCGTACGCGACGCCGGCTGGACGCGACCGGGTCGGGTCGCAAGCATGCGATGTGGTGCGCGTTGAGGCTCCGCGGACGCTTCGCACGCTGTGCATCGACCATAAGCGCAAACTGGTCCTGCGCGACCGCATGGAGACCCTCTCTCCGCCTGGCGTAGGAGGCCAGGTCCGGACAGTGCAGACGATCACCTACCTCACAATCCAGCGGGACATCCCGATTGACGCCGCTCTGTTTCGTTTTGAACCGCCGCCGGGCGCCACGGAACGGCCCGGCGTGCAGGTTGGCAGCGGCGTTCTTCATGTTGGCGGCGGAGTGACGCCGCTGGTTCTGCTTTCGAAAACTGAGCCGGTCTACTCGGAAGAGGCCAGGGGAGCCGGAGTCGAGGGAACGGTGGTGCTGTACATCGAAGTCGGCCCGGACGGGACCGCGACCAACATCCAGGTGCAGCGCGCCTTGGGATACGGCCTCGATGAAAAAGCCATCGAGGCTATGCGGCAGTGGCGCTTTCGGCCCGGGGTGAAAGATGGCCAACCGGTGACGGCAGCGGCCACAATCGAGGTGACCTTCCGGCGGTTCCCTCCGCCGTCGCGATAGGCACAGCCTCATGATGGAAACCGCTTGCGAACGATCTCAACTGGCCTTGCGTGCGCCCCGCGCCAAGTGGCGCTGGTCCAGCGCCTGGCGGAGGTAGGCCTTGATTACGGCCTGGCGGCTCACGTTCAGCTCCGCGGCCGCCTGGTCGAGTTCCTGTAGCATGGAGGCCGTGAAGTCCACGGTCACGCGCTGAATGGGGTGCACCATCTTGCCGCGGTTGGTGAAGAAACGCGACACGTCTTGGCCCCGGTCGGCCATCCGGGCGATGGACTCGGCCGAAGGGGCCTTCTTGGTCTCACGAGTTGGCTTCATATAATTCCCGCTCCTCCCGCTTTGGGCGCCACAGCGTCACCGTGGCAGTAGTCGCGGGCCTATTCTTTGAACGGTACGGCCACTTCTTTGTAGCTGCCGGGCGACGCCGCATCGACGGCGGCAACGATGCTTTCCGCGACGAGCTTCACCATGGGCCATTGGGAATGCTCCAGTACCACGAGCGCGATGTTGCGGGCCTTGAGATTCTGCTGATACCTGATATTCTTGTCCGTCGTCACCATGACTTCGAAACCGGCCTGCTCGGCGGCGCAGATCAGTTCGCCGTTGGAGAGTTCCTCCCAGC
>JBEKPK010000176.1:0-11245 GCA_049520795.1 Bryobacteraceae bacterium | reverse complement strand
CCACATGAGCACGGTGACGATGCCCGCGTTTCTAAATCTGCCGGCTATTTCGTTCTCGGAACCCGAAAGTGCGCCAACAGACCGGCCTCACGCCAACCGGCCGTGCTGGCGTATGCCCGATGCGAGCGCTGCCACCAGGATAGGTGTGACGATTTTCCACCCGGCGCCAGTCGAGAGGGTCTCTCGAATACCTGGCACTGGTGACGGGCTCCAGAGGACGCTGCGCTCAGTGGACGACTTGGTGGCTGAAGCAGAAGAGGACGAATTCGGACCGGCGCGCCCGACCGAATTCGCCCGTGGATTTGCAGTAAATCTACTACGCCGGGCCGCTTCTTTGCTTTCCTCTTTCCCTGCGGGCTCGGCCTGTACGGACGTTGACGCAGGAATTCGTATCACTTGGCGCGAAGGGGCGCGCCAAGTTCGGTTGGTCCTGGCCCCATCGCCCGACGGCCGGAGCTATGCCTACATGCAAGACTCGCGGCGCCATCAAATCACCGACGTGGTAACGTACGATTCGGTCGCCGGTTTGCTTTGGTGGCTGGACCGAGGTTCCGAAGAATAATCCCGCGTGCCCGATTTCCGACTGGAGTGTATAGAAATCGTTTACCGAATCGTGGTCAAGCGAAGTTGGCTTGAAGACGACGGTACGCTCAAGCCGGAAGCGTTCCTCATAATGCGCGAAGCCGATGCCCTGAAAGGGCTATCTGTACAGCGCGCGTGCCTGTGCACGGCGGAGCAATGCAAATCCAAGGTGCGTAGCGGGTTCGGGGTTGATAGTCTGCAAGTGGGCCGCATTGGAAGACTCGATCTTGAAGTCTGGCACCACGAGCCCGACGATGAAGATCATGCCGGCATTATGGGACTTCCGCCCTACTACAGGAAAGCAGATTTGACGCTCTCGGAGATAGCCAGGGCGGAAGACCTCGCGGGCAGGCTTGCAGCCCAAGCCCGCCCTCAACTCCGGCGGAGGTGGCGGGCGGAGTAGCGACCCCTATCTGAGTGGCCGACCGCGCTATCAGATCCGGAACACCTTCAGCACTTCGTCCCCGTAGTGGTTGATGACCTTGACCGCGATTTTCCCGCTGTTCGGGCGGTCGAATGGGCGGCTGGTGGTGGAATACAGCGACGCCCAGGCGGCCTCGTCCACTTCGGCGCGGAGGGCGCGCTTCAGCTTGTCGTAGGGATCGCCGGCACCGGTGAAGTAGGCGTGGCGCACGAAAAAGCTCTCGCCGTTGCAGGCAGTGTCGATGAACCAGCAGGCGATATCGTCCGTGGAGTGGCCGCGAATTTCCTGCGTGGTGGGGCCGTAAGCATCGACGCCGCGGACTTCCACTTGGTCACGGGTAAGCTGGGGCAGAAAACGTCCCGTCTGACCCGGGTTTTCCCGGTCTCCCGACCCGTTTTCCCCAACGGAGTTCAGGCTGGCCCGATTTCGCTCGCGGGATCTTCCGGAAGCGGCGCTGGGTGCGTGTGGCGGCGGCGTATCCGCGCCCCAGGGCGCAAGCGCCGTTTCCCGTTCGCCGATCCGCGCGGCAACGTATCTGAGGAAGCACGCCACATCGAGGCGCTGGTGCTCGGCCCCGAGCGCGCTGGTATGCGAAGAACCGAAACCGAAACCGGGGACGCGAAACCCGAAACCGAAACCGAAACCGAAACCGGGGACGGACGAGACGTTTACGTGTATTTGGCGTCCAGCATTGGGGGAAACGGGTCTGCCTGAACGCAGTGATTTATCAATAGGGATATGAGACGGCGCAAGGACACTGTAGATAATTTTGTAGCTGCCCAAAGCCTCCAACTTCAATAGGGCTCAACAGGCTTCAACAGGTCGGCCGTATCTCATTGAAACGTAAGTAATTGAAAACAAGGCATCTTCGGGAGAGGCCGGAAACCGCCTTGGGCGCGTAACCCCGTCTTCCAATCCTTCCATCCCTTCTTCCTGTCTTCCTTAACTTTCAACAATTTAGGGAATCTGCTTTCGCTCGGTAGATAACCCCTTAGCTGTCAAAACGATAGGGTTTTGGCACAGTTTTGATACAGGAAAACACCATGAACCTTGCACAAATCATCGAAGCGCTCCCGCCACGGGTCTACCTCCGCAGCGGCGAGCTTGTTGTCCACTTCTCAACGCCGGACGACCTAGCTGTCCGGGTAGCGGAGACCGATGCGGCTTTTTCCGCACTGGATCGGATCGACCCAGCACGGCCCGACGCCCGTGGGCGGGGGAAGACCACCGGCCGCACGTCCTCCAGCACCCATGCGGGATCGAGCGGCACGACCGAAATCGAGAACGCCCCCTCCTGTTCCGCTAGAGCCACCGAGGGCAAGGAGGATTGACCCATGCCATCCACAAGAAAGGTAGTCTGTATATCTTACGAAACCGGAAAGAGCGTTACCCGCAATGGCCGTTCGTATCCAGACAGCAGGTTGTTGACCGTTGGCTCCGCGTTCGTGGATGGTGAATCCGGCCGCATAAGAGGGCGGTTCCTCGCAGTTCCCCCTCGCTGGGATGGCGAATTCTTGATCCTTGATCCGCTTCCCAAGCGAGACGATCAGCCCGACGAGGATGTAGCTTCGTAGGCGCGGTAACCACTCGCCGACTGTGAGCGGAGCGGGCGCGGAGGGAGTATATACACTCGCCGCCGTGCCCGCCTCGTTTTATTAGCCGTTATTGAGCATTCTTCTATGGCCAGCTTTTCGAAATTCGTCCGCCCGGAGAACGCACGGCGAGGCCAGATCTCCGACCGCGACCTCGATATCCTCGACGCCGTTCTGCGCTACCGGTTCTGTTCGGCCGCGCAAATAGTGCGACTCGCCGGGGGCAATGAGGATGTTACCCACCGGCGCTTGCGCCGGTTGTGGGAGTGTGGCCTCGTCGCTCGCTGGGCGTTCCCAGGCTTCAGAACGCACAGCGAGTTTTACTACTACCTGGACAACCGCGAGCCGCTCGACCTCCTGGCCGAGCGGCGCCATTTGGAAATCCATCAGCAGATGCTCGAAGAAATTCGGGCTCATCGCGAGAAGGACTACGCCGGGGCGGCGGTCCGTGGCCAGCACATGCAGCTCGGATTTCTGAACCACAGTCTGATGATCTCGCGGATGCACTTCATGATTGAAATGGCATGCAGGAAATCGAACGGTGGTGTAGCCTTTAGCAAGGGAATACTATGCCGCAAAGGCAGCGACGTAACCAAGTCTACGTCGTGAGCCTCGCCGCCTCCAAGAACGTCCCGTACAGTGCCACCGACAAGAAACACTTCAAAGCCACGGTTCCAGATTTCATCGATGACTTCCAAATAGGATGGTCCGGGCGGAATGCGACGTCGGAGGAGCTTCTGGAGCTTCTCGGTTTCCTCGGCGCGCGGGCGTAGAATACACCCCAGTGGCAGATCGCACCACAGCGGTCCGCGGCGCTCCAACGGCGTTTCGAGGCGCAACTCACCAAAGCTGTCAAAATGGATGTCGATGCCTTCGTCCGGGTGCACTATTGGCTTCGCCCCAGGCCCATAGCCGAGGTACGTACCACTCCGTTTAAAAGCCTCGGTATACCACACCACCCTTTCACCTGGCCGCGGTAGCGGACATTCCGGAATTCTGATGTCGGTGGTGGCCAGCACCTGGCGTGGGGCCTGCGCCGCTGTCATGTTCTTACCTCCGACTTCTGTCGAGTCCTCTTAGGCGGAGCTTTTCGTAGCCTCGGCCGGCGGACCCATCTGAATCATTTGGGACTTTGAGTCAGGGTACACATGCCACTTATCGGCCGGTTCGTGCCACGTAGCTGATCATAGCGCAGTTTAGGCCCGCAGCACGCTGCTCCCTGCGACCGCCGGGGGCACCGTGAACTGGGAAGTATCGTCGTCAGCGTACGAGCCCAAAGGTGCCCAAGACCGCAAGGAGGGCGGGAATTCCCCGGATACTTTAGAACCGGCACAAGAAATACGGGTCAGCCATCACGACCGCCCGCAAGGAAATGGGTACTTCGGGTTGTTCCCGACCGAGTAGGCCGGCGCGGGAGTGGCCGATCGGTCTCGAACAGCAATGGGCGTAATGCCTGGTCTTTCCCCAGTCTGGAACACGCAATCTGGGCTATTGCTCTGGGCCACCTGCCGACGAGGCAGGGGCCCTCGCCTGGAGCGTCATGATCTCGTGGCGATGGACCGCACGTCCAGCACCCCGGCTGCTACCGTGTTACCGGTGCCCGGCGCTCCTGCAAACAGCGCCGAAATGCCCGAACCCGTCGCATTCTCGGCTAGCTCCTCGGGCAGAGAGGGGCGCGAAATGCGCTTCCTAGCGACGGGCCAATCCTCTTTGGAAATGTGACCCCTCCTTTAGGCAGGTTCTGGTTCCGGTCCAATGAAGTACGGCTATGGCTGACCATAATCGCCTACAATCTTGGCAATCTCTGGCGGCGACTGGTGCTGCCCCAGAGAATCGGGAACTGGTCCTTGACGAGCCTGCAGCAGCGGCTAGTGAAAACGGGCGGACGGCTGGTCAAACACGCTCGGTATTACTGGTTGCTCTTGGCAGAAGGCCATCTGACCAAACGGCTCTTTGCCAGCATGTTGGGTCGGATCGACCATCTTGCGCTTCTGTCGGGATAGCCGAGGCTATGGCCACGCAAGGAAACGTTTAGTTATATCCCAGGAATGGAAAGGTGTCTAAAAAAACGGGTTCTGGAAGCCCCGGCGACGAGTTTTTGGGGACTATGGAGAGGTTGTTGGCAGCCAGGGTGAGCGCCTGGAAAAATTATGTGCTCGCCTGCGCCCAAATGGGTGTACATTTTCAATCGCCGGAGGGCCAAAACGTTAATTCCGGCTTACAGCTTCGAAAAATCCAGCGTTGCGAAATAGTCGTCCATCGTCTCAGCGCGGCGAATCTGCTGCACCTTGCCGTCCTCACGCAGCAGCAGTTCGGCGCACCGCAGCTTGCCGTTGTACTGGAACCCCATGGAATGGCCGTGCGCGCCGCCATCGTGAATCACGAGGATGTCTCCGATCTCCACCTTCGGCAGCATCCGGTCAATGGCAAACTTGTCATTGTTCTCGCACAGCGAGCCGACGACGTCAACCTTCGTGTCGGCGGGAGCGTGTTCCTTCCCCAGGACCGTAATGTGGTGATAGCCGCTCCGCTTCCCCTCCTGGCAGTACATCCCCGGCCGCATCAGGTTGGCCATGCAGGCATCAACGCCGACGCAGTCCTTGTAGGTGTGCTTCTCGTGAATGGCTCGTGTCACCAGGAACCCGTACGGCCCTGTAATGCCGCGGCCACACTCCATGTACACCCGCAGCGGATGCAACCCTGCCGGCCGGATCCGTTCGTCGTAGAGCTCCTTCACGGCCTGACCCAGCGCCTCCAGGTTGAGGGGCTTCTCGTCCGGCCAGTAGGGAATGCCAATTCCTCCGCCGAGGTTCACAAAGTCCAGCCGCACGCCGGGTTTATCGGCCAGCTCGACGGCCAGATCAAACAGCATGCGCGCTGTCTCGATGAAAAACTCCGGGTTCAGTTCGTTCGAGGCGACCATCGTATGCAACCCGAACCGCTTGCTTCCCTTCTTTCCAGACGACGCATATGACTCGAACAATTGGGGGCGCGTGAGTCCGTACTTGGCCTCCTCCGGGTGGCCGATGATCGCGTTGCCCCTGCGCAGCGGTCCCGAGTTGTAGCGAAAGCAAATCAACTCCGGCAATCCCCCCGCATGCTCCTCGACATACCGCAAATGCGTAATGTCATCGAGGTTGATAATCGCTCCCAGCTCCTTCGCTCGCCGGTACTCCGCGGAAGGCGTGTCGTTCGACGTGAACATGATGTTCTCGCCGGTGATCCCGACCCGCGCGGCCAGCTCCAGCTCCGGCAAACTGGAGCAGTCGGCGCCAAAGCCTTCCTCTTTCGCGATCTTCAGGATGTACGGGTTGGGCGTCGCCTTGACGGCAAAGTATTCCTTGAATCCGTCGCACCATCCAAACGCGGCGTTCAGTCGCCTGGCGTTCTGGCGAATGCCCCGCTCGTCGTAGAGGTAAAACGGCGTGGGATAGTCGCGCGTGATTTCGCGGACACGAGCTTCATCAAACGGGAGTTTCTTGACGTTGTCGATGGTCATCCTGGGTGGTTACGATACGCCTTTCTCTGAGCAATTCGCGGCCTAACGGTGAGTATACCTGATCGTGTAGACTGAGTACTATCATGAGATTAGGCGATCTCCTGGCGAAGCACCCGAGCGTCACAATGCAGCCGGATTCCGCTGAAACAAAAGACCTTTTCATCTTCGGCGTTACGGAGGATTCCAGAGACGTTCGCTACGGCTTCCTTTTTTGCGCTCTGCCCGGAGTGAATGAAGACGGGCTCGCCTACTGCCCTCAAGCCGCCGCCAGAGGGGCACAGGCAATCGCCGTCCCGGAAGGGACGCGCGACGAAGCGCTGGGCCTCAACGAGTACGAGCGCGAGAAAATCGCCGTGCTCCGCGTGCGGGACATTCGCGGGTTCTACGGCCGCCTGGCGGCCGACTTCCACGCCGGCCGTCCCGGGAATCACAGATGGGCCGGCCCGACGGGTCTCGCTCCAGAACGATCTGATAGTCCTCATGGCCCTTTCCGGCGACGAGCAGAACGTCCCCGGGGACGCCCCGTAACGAAGAAGATCCCATTCTCAGACGCGACGATCATCCGTGAGATCGCCGCGTCGCTTTAAGGCTGAACTTGGCAGACTTCTATGATGCCCGCGGCAATACCTACTTTGTCGCTTCACCGGACGAGATTGGCCGGTTCTCCGAACTTCCCCGAACCGCCGCTGAGGCCGCCGCGTCGCGAGGGCGATGGGCGGCGAGCGCGATTGACCGCATCTGCGGCCGGAGGAACGCTTCCGAGGGCAAGAGGTACCTGTCGGATGGATTGCTGGTCGGACCGTTTCCCGAAGAAAACGCTTTTGGCCTGCTGATCGTCAACACCGACGGCACCCTCGCCGAACGCAGCGGGAACGGCCTGACGATTTTCTCGCAGTTCCTGGTGGACACCGGGCGGGCCCATCGCACGGATGCATTCATCGTGCGCATCTATCACGACAATCCTGGGGCGCCGATGGTGGAGGCTCGGGTCGAAGCGGCTGTGCGGGACGGGCGGAAGGGATTTTGGATCGACATGGGCCTGCCAACCTATGGACTCTCCGCGGTGGATGCATCCTCCGAATATGTCGGCGTTTCGGAGTTTGAAGGCCGCCCCACCTTTCGCGTCTTTGCTCTCGAACAGATCGAGGCATCGTGGCAGTGCAGCCAATTTGTAAATGTTGGAAATCCGCATTGCGTGACCTTCCTGAAAACCCCCAGCCTGTTGCCTTCCATGGAGCAAATCGGGTCGCGGAACTGGATGCCCCGTCTGGCCGCCATCGCCAATAGCACCGAAAGCAATGGCGTGCGAGGCAGCGGGCGTCCGTGCAGGAACGGAATCAATCTGCAGTGGGCCTCCCGGGTTGGGTCGGATACCATCGCTGCCAGAGTTTTCGAGCGCGGCGAGGGACCGACATTGTCCTCCGGCTCCAGCGCAACGGCCGTAGCGTGTGCCGCGAGGGCGCTGGGGCTTGTAGATGCGAAGACCGTCAATGTTGCGATGCCGGGAGGCGTTGCGCCGGTTCGATTCGATGAAGATAATGGTATCTTGGAGCGTGTAATGTTGTTTGGCGAGGCTCGAAAATCGAATCCGCAAGAGTAACCCGACAAATCAAATTCCGAACATGACCCAAATCAACGAAAACTATCTCAAGCTGACCGGTGGTTACCTGTTTTCTGAAATTGCCCGCCTCGTGAAAACTTTCCGCGAGGAAAACCCCTCCGCAAATCTGGTCCGACTGGATATAGGGGATGTTACCGAACCGCTGGCCCCCGCGGTGATACAAGCGATGCATGCAGCCGTAGATGAAATGGCCGTGCGGTCATCGTTCCGCGGCTACGGGCCCGAGCAGGGCCACGGCTTCCTGCGCGAAGCCATCGCCAAAAACGACTACCAGTCTCGCGGAGCCGACATAGACGCAAGTGAGATTTTCGTCTCCGACGGATCGAAGTGCGATTCAGGAAATATTCTGGATATCTTCGGGGCGGATAACGTGGTCGCCGTCTTGGACCCCGTTTACCCGGTCTACGTGGATACCAATGTGATGGCCGGCCACACAGGTCCGGCAGACGCCGCCGGCCGCTACGGCGGATTGGTTTATCTTCCGGTTACTGCGGAGAACAATTTCGTTCCCGATCTCCCCGGGCAGCGCGTCGATCTGATTTATTTGTGCTATCCCAATAACCCCACCGGCGTGGTTGCATCGAAGGAAATGCTGCAGCGTTGGGTCGACTACGCGCACCAGAACGGCTCGACCATTCTGTACGACGCGGCCTATGAGGCCTACATCACCGACCCGTCCATTCCCCATTCGATTTTCGAAATTGACGGAGCCAGGGACGTCGCAATCGAGTTCCGCAGTTTCAGCAAGACGGCCGGATTCACCGGTGTTCGGTGCGCCTTCACGGTCATTCCGAAAGGTCTCAAGGGAAAGACGCAGGATGGTCACGAAGCCTCGATTCATTCGCTGTGGAATAGACGCCACAGCACCAAGTTTAATGGGGTCTCTTATCCCGTTCAGCGAGGCGCGGAGGCAATTTACTCGCCGGAAGGCAGGCAGCAGGTTCGGGCAACCATAGAGATTTATCTCACCAACGCCAGGCTGCTGCGTGAAGCGCTGAAGAAGCTGGGAATACAGGCCTACGGCGGCGTGAATGCGCCTTATGTGTGGCTGAAGATTCCCGGCAGCTTGAGCAGTTGGGATTTCTTCAACAAGCTGCTGCGGGAAGCCAACGTAGTGGGAACACCAGGAAGCGGGTTTGGAGCCTGCGGGGAGGGCTATTTCCGTTTGAGCGCCTTCAACAGCCGCGCCAACGTCGAAGAAGCCGGAAAACGTCTTGCCAAAATCATCTAGCCTCATCCAGTCCGGCCACGGATTCGCGTCGCCTCCACCGGCAACGTTGCGAAGCCCCAATAAGTCCTCTGTTCGGGACCCAATTTTCGGGCGACGAACGCCCCGAGATCATGCTATGTTAAATGCCTGCTGAGGTGGCTTCCATGGATCTATTCCAACTTCACGGCTGCGGGACCCCGCTGGTCACGCCGTTCCACACGGACGGCAGCTTGGACGAGCAGGCGATGCGCCGCCTCCACCGGCGCCTCGGCCCCTTGATGCAGGTCCTATTCATCGAAAGCAATCCCATCCCGGTAAAGGCAGCTCTGGCCGCCATGGGCCATATTGATCCCTCCTACCGGCCGCCGCTGGTTCTCCCCCGGCCGGAAAATCAAGCGAAGGTCGAGAAAGTTCTGCAGGAGCTCGGATTGCTGGCCGGCAAGGAAAAGGAATATGTCGCTGGCAGAGAAGATTGAGCGCCTGTACCATCAGCAGACCACGGACTACGGACAAGAGTTCTTCGACGCCTTTAAGGAGCTGAAACAGGGGCTCAATAGCGGCGAGATCCGCGCGGCGGAGCCCGCGCCAGGGGAGTTAACGGGATGGAAGGTGAACGCCTGGGTGAAGATGGGAATCCTTTTGGGGTTCCGCGTCGGGATGCTCGAGGATATGTCGGCCTCAGGCGACGGCGGGGCGTTTACCTCTCACGATAAGAACACCGATTCACTGAAAGACATGGACAGCGAAAGCTGCGTCCGCGACGCGCTAGGGGGCTCGTCCATCCGGGACGGCAGCTACCTGGGCAAGGGCGTGGTCTGCATGCCTCCCATATTCGTCAACGTGGGCGCCTACGTGGATGACGGTGTGATGATGGACTCCCGCGCTCTGGTGGGCTCCTGCGCTCAGGTGGGAAAGCGGGTGCATGTCGGAGCCGCCAGCACGATCGGCGGCGTGTTGGAGCCGGTCGGCGCTCTGCCGGTCATCGTGGAAGATGGCGTCCTGATCGGGGGAAATTGCGGACTCTATGAAGGCGTTATGGTCAAGCAAGGCGCCGTGCTCGCCGCTGGCACCATCCTGACCGGCTCGACGCCCGTCTATGACGTGGTCCGGGGAGAGGTCTATCGCAGGGCCGGTGATTCTCCGCTCGTGATCCCGCGCGACGCCATCGTTGTTCCCGGCTCCCGGGCCGTCACGAGCGGCCCGGGAAAAGAGTGGAACATCTCCATCAACACGCCGGTCATCGTCAAGTACCGCGACTCCAAAACTGACAGTTCGATCCGCCTGGAAGATTTACTTCGCTGAGGTTCCCGCTGGCTCCGTCCGTTCCGTGAGCGGGGGAAGATATTCCCGCTTTTGTTCATCCGCAAGAAGAAGGTAAAACTCTCATTGCGACAAGTCCATCGCATTCCATCGGGTCAAGTCCTTCACAATTGACTCCCCTGGCCCGAGCCATCTGCGCACCCTTAAGTCATTGAAACCAAGTAATTCGTGAGGAAATCTTAGCTACAAAATCATCTACAGGCAATTTTTAGTGGCGCTATGCTTGGAAAGCTTTCATATGAGTTCACGCTTAGTTCCTCCGTAGAGGATGAAGACATGCTCAGCCGGACAGAGTAGCAGACGTTGAGACTTTGCTCTGAGACTTGGTTCATGCCAAAGAAGGGCACTTTGAGATGTTTATCCGCGGAGGTCAGCCTGAATGCCGGGCGGCCAAGCGCTGGCACCTCGCTCGAATAGCCGCAAGTCGGGCAGCACGCCGCTGACCATTTGCCGACGAGGCAGGTGCGCTAGTAAGCAGGCCTCTGCGCATGGATCCTGGTGACAAATCCCCTTCGCACCAGCAAACCTCGGCACGGCCAGTTCTACCTCGCAACACCACGCTGGAGACGTGTCGGTACGCCCTGCCAATTTGCAGCGCTCCTATTGATTTGCTTGATGTCCGCGCGGCCCCGAGGTAAGGTCCAAATGGCTACCGATAATGCCCATTATAAGGACCTAAATGAATGATTTAATTGTGGTTCCACAGACCAACCAATGGCAAAGGCTGAAGATGCTGGTGCTGGACAGCGTTTCCTCCCCGATCACCAAGCGGGTCTATAACCTTGGGTTGGACGAGTTCTTCGCATGGTTTGCCCAGGAACCGCGGCCCGGCTTCACGAAGGCGACGGTGAGCGCCTGGCGCGTTGCGTTGGAGGCTCGCGGCCTCGGGCCCGTCTCCATCAACGTCCGGATTACCGCCGTTCGGAAGCTGGCAGCCGAGGCGGCCGACAACGGGCTGCTGGCGCCGGAATTGGCCGCCGGCATCGCGCGCGTGAAG
>JBEKPK010000175.1:0-11253 GCA_049520795.1 Bryobacteraceae bacterium | reverse complement strand
GGCGGACTTCCCATCGGTGGTCTCCAGTTGCGCCAGCAACAGACGGCCCGCCGCTTCGTTCGGGTGAGAGGCTACGATGGCTGACAACCTCTTCCGGGCATCGTCCCGTTTGCCTTCGGCGGCGTCCATCTGAGCCAGCGCGAGGTCGGGCCCCGTCAGGGCTGGATTGTCGGCCTTGGCCGCCTCAAAGGCTTTTCGCGCCCCAGCCCGATCACCGTTTTCCGACAGGAGTTGCCCCAGGAACTCCTGCATGGCGGCCGAGGCGGGCTGCTTGCCGGCGTACTCCTTAGCCCGCTGCACGCCGGCCGTCATCTGTTTCTGCGCCGCGTAGGTCTGGACCAGGACGTTCAGCGCGCGCGCGTCTCCGGGATTTCCCTTGAGGATCTCCTCGGCCGAAGCCCGAGCCGCGGAATAATTCTTCTGGTCCAGTTTCAGAACCGCATCCTGCAGAAGCGCGTCCGAAGTTCTGCCAATCGCCAGAGCCTGGTCGATTCCTTTTCGGGCTTCCTCTTTCCGCCCCAGAGCCAGCAGCGCCCAGTTCCGCTGCACGATAATGGGGACGGTTCGCTTCTGCTCTTCCGGCGCCTCGTCCAGGAGCTTCAGCGCGGAGTCGGCGCCGCGAGTCGCGATCAATACCTGGGCAAGATCGATCCGGGCAGCGGCGAATCTCGGGTCCACTTGCAACGCCTCTCCCAGGTCCTGCGGCCGGAGCGCCGCCTCGCCACGCGCCTGGTGAACCTTCGAGAGAAGGTAATGGGCCTGTGCATCCTTCCTGAATTGCAGCACCTGGTTCAGGTCGGCTTCCGCCTCGGCGTACTTCCCGTCGCCCAGATAGATCCGGCTCCGTTGCAGAAGCGCGTCGGTATCCCGAGGGTTCTTCTTCAGAGCGGCTGTCAAAACCTTCTCGGCGTCGCCGACGCGGTTCACCGACATATATGCCGTCACCAGCCGCGTGCGCGCATCGCGGTCCTCCGGGTCTTCCTTGGCCAGCTTTTCGAACTCCGCTACGGCCTGATCGCGCTTGCCGGACCGAAACAGAAACAGAGCATGTAGAGGCTTGTAGCTTTTCTCCGGGAGAGCTGAAAGCTGGCGGTACGTCTGTTCAGCCTGATCGGATTGTCCCGCGCGCACCTGCATGGCCCCGAGAGCGATCAGCGCCGGTCCGTGCTTCGGGTCGATTTCCAGCGCGCGGCGGTACTGCTGTTCCGCCTCAGCCGTCTTGCCCAGCGCGAGGTAAAAGCCCCCTAGGTAGACCACGGGCTCCGGGGATTTCGGAGCCTGAGCGACGGCTTGCTTCAGCGCCTCCTCCGCGCCCGCCACATCGTGGCGCGCCAGCCTGGCCTGGGCCAGCGCCACCGAAGACTTCAGGTTGCTGGGGGATTTCCGAAGAGCCTGTTCCAGATGCGCTTCCGCGCTCTCCGGTTTTCCCAAGCGCAGTTCGGTGAACGCCAGGAGATTCAAGGCGTCGGCATCGTCCGGCAGTAAAGTCAATACGTCTTGGGTGCGCTTCTGCGCCTCCGCGACCATTTCCTGGTTGCGGCTCAAGGCCATCAGTTCCGACAGTTTCAACTGCGCCCCGGTGTGCTTCGGATTCAGTTCAGTGGCTTTTCGAAAATATGAGGCGGCCGAGTTGACGTCGTTTGACGCAAGGTACGCCAGACCGAGCTGATAGTATGGTTCGGCGTCCTTTCGTTGCGCCGCCATCGCGTTCTTAAAGTAGATAATCGCGACCTCATAATTCTTTTTCTGGAACTCTTTCTTCCCTTTTGCCAAATAGCCGGCTTCCTTGGCCTGAGGTGATTGGCATCCGGAAAAGACCAGAATCGCTAAGCCCAGTGGGAGAATCCTTGGTGTTAAGCGCATAATGAGCGGTTTCCATTCGTTCGATAGTATCGTCACCGGAGCGCCGCGGCCATGTTACTGCCGGCAGCCGCACCGTGTCCCCGGAGTGGATCTCAGGTACTTTCAGCCTTGAGCCTCCGGTCGACTTTAGCTAGTCAGGGTCCGAGATGGCGGGCATTGCACGTGGCCTTCCACTGCGTGGATCACTGGACGGAGCCGAAACCTTCGCATCGCTTCGGCGGGAGAGCGCTGACGACGGGAGACCATGATCCTCAAGCCCGCTCGTTTCCTAACTTAGAATCAATAACTTGTGAGCCTGCCTCCGTGCAACTCCGGCCCGCGCAAGGAGTTCCCGGTGGGCTTGCAGGTCCTTACGCCGGCTCTGCGCCGGTCCAGGGCGGCTCGTCTGGGGTTTCGCGAGGAGTACCATGGATCAGGTAATAGTCTTCAATCCGGCACGCCAGCCCATATTCTTCACCGGCGTCCACCCTTTCCACACGCACGACTCGAGCCTGACATCGCAGAAACAACACATCGTCACAACTCCGCGACGTGTGCGTGGGGACAACCAGGTCACACTCAATGCGCTCGCCGGTTGTCAGCCGTTCATGCAGAACGCAATAGAAGCCGCGGCTGCTCAGATTCCTGGTTTTACTCCGGAGCGGGCGCCGGGCGCCTAGCCGGACCACGTGCACCGACCACTGGAGCGGAAGCCGCAGATTCTTGCGTCTCTCGCTCTGTGCCTGGACGTCCATTTCGGCGCGCCCAATTCCGACCAATGGATCGTAAAACGACCCCGGAGCCACAGAAGACATGTTCGCCGTGTAGTGATCGATTCGATGCACTTTTGCTGCCAGGGAACCAGTGCTCCACATTGTTCCAAAAACTGGGATTCCCCCCAGCCCCTCGGGCTGTTTTGGCGTTGTCGTTGAGCCCTTATGCCAACGTTTGGGACTATCGGGAATTAGAATAGTATTCAAAAAGTCCTAGTACCAAGAAATAGGACGAAAATAGACCGTACTCCCCGTTGACATGTTTTGGGATTCTGTTATCTTTGAATACTGCATAACTACCGTGATCGGAGGAACCCGGCAGGCAGCAGAAGCCTTTCTTGATGAAAGGACTGCTGCTCTTTCTCCCAAGCCGATGCAGGGATTGAAGTTGGCAGTTTTTCGGGAACGTGCCAGGAATCGGCTTTTAGCTTAAGGACCCTCTCGTGCATATCAGCGGCGCGCAAGGGTCGGTGTTCACTGGGCGGTCCAAAAGGGACGCCCGAGCGCTGCGGAGGTTGATGTGGGCATAAAGGTCGCACTGATTTCAGGTGACCGGTCGATTGCGGAGTTGTGCCGGGCGACTCTTGCCGAGTTTTTCGGCCCGGAATTCACTCTGACTGTTGGATTCGCCGCGGAGCTGCTCTCCCAGTCCGACCTCTGCATTTGGGACTTCATACCCGGCGAAACAGAAGTCATCCTTCAACCCGCCGATATCCGGAGATTGCAGAGCCATTTCTTCGTTGTGCGGCGAGAGGACGTGGACGCCCTGCGAGAACTGGTCGGCTCGCCCAATCTCAATCTGCTCCTGAAGCCCCTTACGCCAGCCACGCTACGAGCCTTTCTCGGCGAGGCTTGCAGACGCTGGAGAGAACGGGATAAGGACTTCGCCGCGCGCAGGCTTCGCGTCGAGCGCGATGAGATGCTGCAGTGCCTAATTCAGGCGAACCTCAGGCTCCAGGAACACGACCAGGATCGGACCACCTTCCTGGCCCGCTCTCTCCACGATCTCCGTGCGCCCCTGACGGCCGTTTCCGGTTATTGCGCTTTGCTGTTGGGGGAAGACCTTGGGACTCTGACCGCGGAACAGCGGGATGTCCTCAAACGGATGGAATTGAGCATCCGGCGCATCTCTCGCATGACTAACGCCATGTTCCAGTTGAGCATCTCCAATCACTTCGAGCAGGAGTTGATGCTGGAGCGGGGGGATCTCCGCGAGTGCGTGGACACGGCCCTGCAGGAAATCACCCTCTTCATTGACGAGAAGCGGATATCCGTAACCGTGGACATCGAGCCCTCGGATCTGCTGGCCTTTGACAAAGCGCGTGTGGAGCGGATGCTTATTAATCTGTTGGACAACGCGTCCAAGTTCACGCCGCGAGAGGGAACCATCGATATCAAAGGGTATCCGTTCTTCTGGGACCGTAGAGCCGGACAAGCGGCGCGGCTTGATCCCGCCATGGACCGGCGCGTCGAACAGGTGAATGCTCCGAACTCTTTCCGGGTTGATATCCACGATTCGGGCCCCGGTATTCCCCTGGCTCATCTGGACAGGATCTTCGAGGAATTTACATCCTATTCGGGAGGACGCGACCGGTCCGGCGGCGGCCTCGGGTTGGCCATATGCAGGATGACCATGCGCCAGCATCAAGGACGCATATGGGCGGAGAACGGACCGGCCGGACCGGCGTTTTCCTTCGTGCTTCCGTACCAACGAACCAAGGCCGTCGCCCGCGGCGATGGCAGCGGTCTGGGAAGAACGCTTTACGCAGTCGGGGCCTGACAAGAACGTCCGTTCAGGGGCGCCTCGATATGGCTCTGAAACGCCCGGGGCACTCGCCATGTTCGCAGGGCGTCTCGGGCGGGCTGGGCCTGCCCGGCTCCTACGGGCTCCGAGGCGGGAGTTTTCGAGGAAGTCTCGACACTGCAGGTACCCGCGCCACGGTCATGAAACACGCCGAAAACTCTGACAGGCGACTCCGCCCCCCAGATTTTGTTGCTGACCCGACCTAGTTCCAGCAGTACCGGTTCTTGTCGGAAGATTCCTACACCCTGAGATTCATTGCTTCTGGCAATATGTATGACCGAACGCGGTGTATCACCATGTCACGCAATGGCATACTGCGCCTTCTGGTACGGGATTAGTACTTCACCTACATAGTTTTTTTCTTTACTTTGAGGTTTGCGGACCCTAATATCGACTCTACGCTGATGTATCACAGTTGGCATGCGGTAAGAATTGGGTTGCACAGTGGAGATCCGTTTATGCATGAGTCCCACCGTAGAGAAAAAATGATCAGCCTTCGCCTCTCCGAGGAGGAGTACGACATTCTCAGGGACTATCGCACCTACGGCGCTCGCAACATCTCCGAGTTCGCCCGCCTGGCGCTGCAGCGCCTTAAGCCCGGATGGGCCGGTTGGCCGGACGGTCTGGCCGACAAATTCGCGGAATTGGATGCGCGGGTGCGCACTTTGGAGTCCCATGTCTCGCTCCTTCTGGAGCGGGAGAGGGTAGTGCAATGAGCGGCGCGCCGCCCTGGAGGATGACGTGGGGATGAGTGGCACAGTGTTTTCCGTCGTGCTTCCATACCCGCAACCCAGGAGCGCCGTCCGCCGCGAGGGCGCCGGTCTGGAAAGAGCGCTTTCTTCGGCAAGGGCCTGACGAAAAATGCCAGTCGCCAAGAACGGTCACACGATCTTATTAGGAGAAGACGACCCGGAAGTCCGGCAGTATCTGGATATGGCCCTGAAATGCCAGGGTTATGCAGTCACGCTCGCCGAGGACGGCGAAGAGGTTCTGGAGCGCTTCCGCGCAAAGGAATCGCCGGTTTCAGCGATCCTTCTGGACATTGTCATGCCCAGAAAGGATGGCTTTGAGGCCCTGACGGAAATTCGGCGCCGGGACAGCGATGTGCCGGTCATCATGATCTCCGGCGCCTCGGCGCCCTGGAACGTCGTGGAAGCCGTCAAAAAAGGGGCTAATGATTTCGTCGGCAAGCCAATCAACCCCGAGGACTTGCGTCATGCGCTGCAATCGGCGCTGGAAGGCCAGTCACCGTTCGTCCCTAGCCAGCCCAGGCAGCCAGTCGCGTCCGCCAGCGCCAAACAGATTTTCTTCGGCTCGACCCCTCAGATGCGGAAGCTCCAGAACCTCATCGGCCAGACTGCCCTGTCTGAGGCCCCAGTCCTCATTCATGGTGAGACCGGAGTTGGCAAAGAAGTGATAGCCCGGGAATTACATGCCCAGTCCCCGCGCGCCAAACGAGCGTTCCTCAAGCTGAACTGCGTCGCATTGCCTTCGGAGTTGGTGGAAAGCGAGTTGTTTGGTTATGAACGCGGCGCCTTCACGGGAGCTTTTCAGAAGAAGCTCGGCATGTTCGAATTGGCCGATGGCGGGACGATCTTCCTGGATGAAATCGGCGATATGGATTTCAAGCTCCAGGCTAAGCTCCTCCAGGTCCTGCAGGACCATGAGTTTCAGCGCCTGGGGGGAAGAGAGACCATCAAAGTCGACGTCCGCGTCATCGCCGCGACCCACCGCGACCTGGGACGCGCGATTGACGAAAACTCATTCCGCGAGGACCTCTACTACCGTTTGAATGTGATCAGTATCGATATCCCGCCCCTTCGCGAGCGACAGGTCGATATTCTCCCCCTCGCGGAGTTCCTGGTCAAAAAACACAGCGCGCCGGGCGCGTCCCCGGCCCAAATCCCGCCACGGCTCAAAGAAGCGTTCCTGGCCCACAACTGGCCTGGCAACATCCGGGAGATGGAAAACGTAATCCGCAAGTTTCTCATCTTCCGAGACCCCGAAATGGTCGAAAGCGGTCTTCGCAGCAGGCTGAACGCGCGAACCGTGACGCCCCCGAAGCCGCCCGTGGCCCCGGCGGACGGCGAACGATCCTATCCAGCAGCGGGTGCGCTTCCTCCAAGCATGGACCTAGCGGACCCGGCCGTGCCGATTCTGGAACAAGTCACTGAGGCTAAGAGGCAGGCTGAACGGATGGCCATTCTCGCCGCCCTGGACGCCAAGAATTGGAATCGCAAGCAGGCGGCGCGGATGCTGAAGATCGACTACAAGGCCCTGCTCTATAAAATGAAGAAGCTCTCCATCCGGAAGGAGAAACCGCCTTCCCGCGTTCGAAAAGCGCCGGACGTTTCAGTTCCCCCAGCAGCCGCCTCGGCCGCGGATTGAACGCCGGCGCACCCCCTGTCGACTCATGGCGCCGATGAAGTGGAGCCGCGGGCGCCGTTTCGACCTTACAATCGCGCATCCTGCCCCGGCGCCGAGCGGGAAATGAAGGGATTTGAAAGGTGTTTAAACCTCTTCAAGGTAGGGGTGGAGGATGCTGGTGCAAATCCGTTACCCGGCCGCGGCACAAACCCGTCGGCTACCCCCGGGACGCTCCCCGCCGCAAGCGCAGCTTGTCTTCCGACAGAACGACGATCGCGATAACCAAGGCCACCACGGAAATCAGGGAAAACAGCGCGCCGCCCTCGTGATGAAGCTTCCCATACAGGAAGCTCTTATCCACGTAAACGGTGAGCCCGGAGAGAATGACGATCCGTACTGCGTTAGTAAACATCGCGATGGGGATGGTGAGCGCGCTCAAACAGGCTCTTCTCCACGGCGACCTTATGAAAGCGTAGCCGGATAGCAGGCCGGTGATGAACAATGCCGTACCAGACCGGATGGAGCTGCATTCCTTGGCGATCTCAATCGTGACGCCGGGCAGCGAGAACATATAGCCTTCGCGATAGGCGGGGAAGCCAAGGCCCCGGAACAACACCTGGGTTATTTCGGCCGAGCCGCTCTGCAGAGCGATAATGGCGCTATTCAGCCATCCGCTGGGAACGGGAACGAACAACAGAAGAAACAATAGCGGGAAAAGGGCGGCTCTCGACGGCTGGAGACCATAACACCAGACGAATGCCGCCGTCCATATAACAATGATCGCCAACGTTTCAAGGCCCAGGCTGTTCAGCGACCATCGTCCAACGCAATAGAGCGCCGCGCCAACCAATACTAGAGGCGCTCCCACGCCGGGACACCACCGCTCGCCGAGAAAGATCCTCTTCCTTTTCCAATACATCAGGCCCGCGCTGATGAACGGTATCAGGACGAGGTGCGAATACCGGTAATCGTTGACGGAGAGGCTTACCAGAGCCGATAAGGGACGCCAAAACACGATGAGCGACAGCAACCAGGCCAGCAAAAAACGCAGGTGACGGGTCTTCATCAAGTGCACGGCGTATGATCTCCTATCACAAAACGGGCCGGCGAAGAGCGCGGTACTCGAGCCTCCGCAGCATCCACAGGGAGAGTAGCAGGATGAAAAGCGAAATGAGGGAGAAGAGGATTCCGCCGTTGCGGTGCAGGTCGCCGTTCAGGAAGCTGATATCGACGTGCGCGGCCAGGAACCAGATGGTCACGATGCGCACGGAGTTGGTGAATATCGAGATCGGGATGGTCAACAGGCTCAAGCAGACTTTTGCGGAGAGGGATCGCAGAAAGAAGTGGCCCACGAGAAGACCTGTAATGAACAAAGCCCAGGTGGAGTGTATGGAGGTACATTCCTGGGCGATCACGATCGCAACGCCGGGCATCTCAAATGTGAACCCCTGCCTGAAAAGAGGCGTGCCGGTGATCCAGAACAGAGCATATATCACGTCGCTGGCTCCCACCTGCAGCATCAGGATAACCTTGTCCATCAGCGCCGCGGGAATCGGGACCATCAACAGAAGGAACAGCAGCGGGAACCTCGCGGGCCTGAAGGCCCGCACGCCGTAACACAGCAGAAAACCGCCTGCCCATGCCACTAGAGCCGCCAGGATTACAAGCGTCAGCCTGTAACCGTTGCGGCCGGACAAAAGCCAAAAAGAAAGGAACCATCCGGACCCGGCGGCGAGCAGAACAAGAGGGATTCCGAGCCTCAGGTCGTACGCCGTGGCGCGAAAAATATCTCGCCGGTTCGCATACATCAGGCACGCGCTGATGAACGGTATCACGACGAGATGGGAATACCGGTCATTCGTCAGCGACAAAGACAAGAGCTGGCGGAATGGCCCCCAGAACGTGGCTATCGACAGAACCCAGATAGCCAGGTAGAATGCGTGGACCAGTAGTGCGGGGCGCACACTCGAAGGCGGTGGCGCCTGGGAATCCTGGGTCACAATGCCGTCTGTCTTAAACATGATTGACCATCCGTGTCAATCCGCGTTCATCCGTGGCCATAATCTCATGCCATGTGCCGGTACAGCGCGCTGCCGATCATACGGAAAAGGCGGTCCGGCACGCAAGGGACCACAGCCTTCGCGATTCGCTCCGCCCAGCCGCCGCCTCCGGCCATCTTTAAATGCGGCGAAGCGGAGAACCGTACGTAGGTCAGGGTAGAACGAGCCGCGCCCCAGCGATCCTTAAATATAATCAACCCCGTATTGTCCCAGTCGGAGCGCCCCAAGTCGAACACGCTCAGCCCGTCGCGCTTGGCTTCCTGAATCGCTCTCCAGAACAACAGTTGCGTACCCCCCAGGTTATTGAAGCGGGTATCCGAGCAGCCGTACTTGTATACAAGGGTGTCCTTGTGGCGGAGGGTCAGAATCGAGGCCAGGGGCTGCTTACCCTGGTATGCGACACGGATCTGCAAGGCGTCGCCGAAGCACCGGATCAAATTGCGAAACCAGTTCTTGGGCTGCGGCGGAATCCGGTGCCGCCGGCGCGTGATGAAAAGCAGATTCCAGAAAGCGTCCAGAAGCGCTTCGGACCGGCCCGTTTCGCAAATCAGACCTTCCCGCTCGGCACGCTGGATCTTTCGCTGCGTGGAACTCTTGTGACAATTAGCGAAAAGAGTAGCGACGTCTGGCCGCAGATCCATCTGATGAAAACAGTAGCTCTGGGCCGGACGGAAAAGCCCGGCGGCGCCTGTCAGCGGTTTTACGGGCCGGATTTCGATGTAGCGCAGCTTCTCCCGATGGAGCGTCTGTTCTAACGCGGTTACGAACGCAGGCTCGTCCGTGGAGTTATTCAGCAGTGGTTCACAGTGATCCGAAAATGGAAGTGAGATCAGACGCCGCCCGGTGATCCAGCTCTCAACATTGCAAAAAACCACGCCATCCTCCAGGCTGCCGCCGTGCGGAGACGTGGTGTAGGCTACGGGCTGGTATCCATAAGTCCGGCGAAGCGCTCCCAGCCACGCGACGGTGTGAAAGACGGAGGAGCGGGGATGCCGGTCCACCAGTTCTGCCCATCTGAGGTCCTGAAGCGGCTGAATCTGATAGACCGCCTTTGGGCTAACCCCGGCGCCGCAAACCGGCTTCGTGCTTAGAATGTCAGTCATCGCTTCGCCGCCGGGCAGACGTTAGACCTCCGCGACCTCCTCCACCAGCACCGGGGCCGCGCGCAAATACTGCGCCGCCGTGCGTTTCGCCTGAATCGCATCGTAGACCCGCTGAACCTGGTCCGTGTCCAGCCCCACCGCGGCGCCCAGGTCCGCCGCGGGAATTCGGTTGTTCTTCCCGTAGAGGCAGAAGTCCATCTTTTCCAACGGCAGCAGGAAGTAGGAGTCCGTCTGCGATTGCTCCAGCGGATAAACGTCGGTGGCCAACGGCCGCCGCCGGATCTCCTCCGGCACGCCCAGGTGTGCCGCCAACTGGCAGACCTGCGACCTGTATAGGTGCGCAATCGGCTTCACGTCCGCCGCCCCGTCGCCGTTCTTTACGAAGAAGCCCTGATCGTACTCCAGCCGGTTCGGGGTCCCCGCCACCGCGTACTGCAACAGGTCGGCGTAGTAATACTCCATCATTTTGCGCGCGCGCTGCTTGAAGTTGGCAGCCGCAACCACGTCGAAATAATCCTCCGCGCTCAAGGGCACCCATTGGGCCCGCCCGTCCGGCGCACGCACCACCACCGAGAACAGCGCCGCGCGCTGCTCGGCCTGGACGCTCGGCAGCACAATCCTGCATCTATAGCCGTCGCGATACTCGGGGACCGCCCTCCGCACCGTTTCATCGCGGCGCTCGTAGCACTGCGCCGCCCGCAGAATCGGGGTAATGTCTTCCACTGCCGACCGCACGCCCAACGCCTCCGCCACCATGCGCCCCAGGCGGAGACTATCGGGGGAAGATTCGGTTTCCGGCGTGAACAGGGCGAGCACCCGCTCCTTCCCCAGCGCCCGCGCGCACAGAAAAGCCACTAGGGCGCTATCGATCCCTCCGGAAACGCCAATCACCACTCCGCCGCGCCTCAATTGCCCGAAGACAATTTCGCGGATGCCCGCCGCGATTCGCTCAGCTTCGCCGGCGGCATCGATGCGCAAAAGATCGGGCGAAATCGCGGGTTTGGCGCTCATAAGTGGCTCTCCAAGCCCCGATAATGGCCGCGGATGAACACGGATGAACACGGATTCTTTGGGCGATAATGGCCGCGGATGAACGCGGATGAACACGGGTTCTTTGGGCGATAATGGCCGCGGATGAACGCGGATGAACACGGATTCTTGTGGCGATAATGGCCGCGGATGAACGCGGATGAACACGGATTCTTTGGGCGATAATGGCCGCGGATGAACGCGGATGAACACGGATTCTTTGGGCGATAATGGCCGCGGATGAACGCGGATGAACACGGATTCTTTGGGCGATA
>JBEKPK010000174.1:0-11413 GCA_049520795.1 Bryobacteraceae bacterium | reverse complement strand
CCCCCCGATCCCTGGGAAACGAACGCTTAGCGGGCCGGCCCGCCGGGAACGATGCGCGGCCTGCACGCCCCCGTTCCGTTGGGACGGCCTAGAATGGGATTGACGTGCAGTTGGCGCTGGCACTACAGGTTTGCGGCTTCGTGGTCGGGCTCCCCCTGGAACTCCTGATCATTGCGGCGCTGGTGCGCGGCCCTTACAAGCGCTTCCCGGCGCTCTTTGCGTATGCCACCGTCACTTTTCTGACGACAATCATCGAGATTCCCGCCAACATCGCTTACTACCGTGGAGAGCGGCAGCCGCTGCGTTCACGGGCTTTCTATTACTGGCTCAACGAGAGGGTTCTGTTGGTCCTGTTGTTCCTGGTAGTGGTGACCCTGATCTGGCATGCCACAGCCCACATGCGCTCGCGTAAGCTCGTGCGGCTCACGCTGGTTGTGGGACCGGTACTGTTCGCCGCGATTTCGTTCCTGATCCACTACAACCCGAATGCCGCTGGTCCCGGCGAGTGGATGACGCCGTGGACGCGCGATTTGAACTTTGGATCGGCGATTCTCGATTTGGGGCTGTGGATGCTGCTGGTCGCTTCGCGCGAGAAAGACCGCGTCTTGCTGATGCTGAGCGGCGCGCTGGGCATCCAATTCACGGGCGAGGCCATCGGCGGCTCCATCCGCAACCTGGCGGTAGCGATCTACGGGCGCACCCAGCAGGCCCGGCCGCTTCTCATGACGGGCAACGTTATGATAATGGCGGCCGATCTGGTTTGCATGTACATCTGGTGGCAGGCGCTTCGAGAGGCGCGGGCCGGAGCGATCCACGCATACCCCCGGCCGGGAAGAGGGCAAGAGGGAGCCGGGCCTGGCCCGCAGGCCCAGCCAGGCGAGTAGGCGTAGTTTTCATCCTGTCCGGAAGTCTAGCGGACGCGGCGCGGCCGTCTCGCCGGCGGCTGGGCGCGTTGTTTGGTGGAGACCATTGGCGGGCTTGGCGTGCGACGGTCCGCGGGGCGAAATCCCGGGAGATCCCACGCTACGCTCTCGTAGATTTCGTCTTCGGGATTGTAATCCAAGGGCCAAAACCGGTGTGTTGTCATAATCATCCTGCCTGACTGATTCCTGCCTGGCTGAGTGCGGAGGGGAACACCTCTATTGTACCACGGCCCGAAGGACTGTGTCCCTTTGTAAGTAATTGATATTAAATACACTTATCCATACGGAACCGATCACGGGCACTGCCGGGGCGACCACGGAGACCTGCCCTGACAATTGGTTAGTGGCTGCAAGGGTGAAACGCGCTCAGTTTTCTTCGACCGTCGCGCGTTTCGGCCACGGGCTGCCGCCGAGGTGCGCCTATGCCTGCGTGTACACTGAAGGCTGTATGCGCAAACTGCTGGCTCTAATGCTTCTGACATTCGGTTCCGCGGTCGCGCAGAACCGCGTTTACGAACTTCGCACCTACACCTGCCATGAAGGCAAGCTGGAGGCCTTGAAGGCGCGCTTCCGCGACCACACGATCCAGATTTTCCAGCGCCACAACATGGAAAGCGTCGGCTACTGGGTTCCCCAGGACGCGGACAAATCGAGGAACACGCTGATCTACATCCTGGCCCACCCCAGCATGGCGGAGGCGCAAAAGAATTGGGAGGCGTTTCGCGCCGATCCGGAATGGCTCAAGGTGAAGGCCGATTCCGAGGCCGCGGGGCCGATTGTGGTGAAGACCGAGTCGGTGTACCTGAATCCGACGGATTTCTCCCGGCTCAAATGATCGTGGACGGCGCCCGGCGCCTACTTGAAGCGCAGGGTAATGCGGTTCGCGCGGCCGCCATAAGTCAATTCCAGGTCCTTCATCTTCTGCTTTTCCATGGCGAAGTAGAGGAGACCGGTGACCGGCTGGCCGGTTTTTACCTGAGGGAGTTCCTTGCTCTTCAGCGTCTGTTCCAAAGGGTTCTCTTTGTCGCGCGCCGCGTTCCTGACGGTGGTGCTCGTGTCGCCGGCGTCGCCAGCGCCGCCGCCGGACACGCCGGGCGACATCACCGGCGGGCCGTTGCCGGGGTAGCCTCCGGGCGGATAGCGGCCGGGGTAACCGCCGGGATAGCCGCCGGGGTATCCCACAGGCGCCATTCCGCCCGCTGTCCGGCGGCTGTTGCCCGGCGTCTGGGTGACGATGAGCGCGCCCGGGCCGGCGATCTGGCTGGGCGCCAACGGCTTGGTCCTCTCGCCGTCGGCATCCGTGCGAAGTTGAAAATCGTCGCGATCTATGAGGATTTCCTTGCCGGACTTGGGCTCCACTTTCACGGCGGCCACGATGAAGTGGTCCAGTTCGGCGCCGAGCAGGTCCTTGACGCCCGCCGGGTCGATGTAGAGCGTCACCGTGAGCGCCACATCCAGGTTCTCGCCCTGGGCCTCGGCGACGGTTTTCTTGGCGGCCCCGCACAGGGCGGCAGCGGCCAGCAGGAACGCGAGAAAACGCCAGGACACGATAGGCTCCTGCCAAGATTATATGCCCGCGGAAGGCGGACTGCGCGGCGGCGTGACGCCGCGGCGCGACACGGAACAGGGAAGGGCGCTTTTCGACGCAGAGACGCAGAGACGCCGAGAATTTAGAGAAGAAAAACGAGGAGCGTATTCTACTGTTCTTTTACAGGGTTTCCTGTGATTCTCAGCGTCTCTGCGTCTCTGCGTCAAAACAGTGGCCCACTGGTACAATGAGAATCGCAATCCGATTGAGGAGCACGAACTGGAATGGACGAGAAGGAGCGCGCGCGCGCTTTAGACCTGGCCCTGAGCCAGATTGAGAAGCAGTTTGGAAAAGGCTCGATCCTGCGTCTGGGGTCCAAAGACGCCATCGTGCCGGTCTCGGTGATTTCGACGGGATCCATTTCACTGGACGCCGCCACGGGGGTGGGCGGCTTGCCTCGCGGCCGAGTCATCGAGGTCTTCGGCCCGGAATCGTCGGGCAAGACCACCATCGCGCTGCAAGTGATCGCCGAGGCGCAGAAGACCGGCGGAATCGCGGCGTTCATCGACGTGGAGCACGCCCTCGATCCAGCCTATGCCAGGAAGCTGGGCGTGGATGTGGACAACCTGCTGGTATCCCAGCCGGATTACGGGGAGCAGGCGCTCGAGATCACCTCCCACCTGATCAGCTCCGGACAGATCGACGTGCTGGTGGTGGATTCGGTGGCGGCGCTGGTACCTAAGGCGGAGCTCGATGGCGAGATGGGCGACAGCCACATGGGCTTGCAGGCGCGCCTGATGTCGCAGGCGCTCCGCAAGCTCACCGGCGCGGTCAGCCGCTCGCGCACGTGCCTGATTTTCATCAACCAGATACGCGAGAAAATCGGCGTGATGTTCGGCAACCCGGAAACCACCACGGGCGGGCGCGCGTTGAAGTTCTACGCGTCGGTGCGGCTGGATATCCGGCGGATTGCGGCCATCAAGGACGGCGATGCGGTGGTGGGCAACCGGACCAAGGTCAAGGTAGTGAAGAACAAGGTGGCATCGCCGTTCCGGGAGGCCGAGTTCGACATCATCTACGGCGAAGGCATCTCCAAGGAAGGCGACCTGATCGATCAGGGCGTGGCCCAAAACCTGGTGGAAAAGAGCGGTTCCTGGTTCAGCTACAAGGGCGAGCGCATCGGGCAGGGGCGCGAGAACGCGCGCCAGTTCCTCAAGGACAACGCCGACATCCGCCAGGCCGTCGACCTGGAATTGCGGAAAGCGCTGGGTCTCATCAAGCCGGAATCCGCGCCGCCCGACCCCGCCGATGCGGCGGGCAAGATGGCGGCATCGGCGCCGGCCGCCGGGCCGAAACCCGCGCCCGCGCGCCGGTAGGGACGACGTGGGATAAGCCTCCGGGCTTGTCAAGGCGAGTCGCAAGACTCGCCCGCAGGAGTGGCCTGAAATCGATGAACGGTGAAGCGCGCATTGCATCTCTGGGCTCCTCTCGGGCGAGTCGGGGCGACTCGCCTTGACAAGCCCGGAGGCTTATCCCACGTTCTTCATAGCCTGGTGGAATCATGACGGAGCGGGAGCGGCGGCGGACCATCCAGTCCAAGCTCTGCCGGCTCGCCGCGCCCGCGCCCAGCGTGGTCCCCAGCGGGTTTCCCTCGCTCGACGCCGCGCTGGGCGGCGGATTCCCGCGTCGCGGCATGGTGGAGCTTTTCGGGCCGCCCTCCTCGGGCAAGACCACCCTCGCGCTGCAAGCGGTGGCGCACCTGCAGAAAGACGCCATGGGGGCTGCCTGGATCGATGCGGACGGGACCTTTGACCCGGCCTGGGCCAGCGCCCTCGGGGTGGATATCGCGCGCCTGGCGGTGGCGCGGCCCGCATGGGCGGAGCAGGCCCTCGAGATCGCGCGGCAACTGGTCCTGACGGGCGCGGTGGACCTGGTAGTGATCGATTCGGCCGCCGCCCTGGTCCCGAAACTGGAACTGGATACGCCGCTCGGCGAAAGCGGTCCGGGATTGCAGTCGCGCATCGTGGCCTCCGGGCTGCGCCGGCTGGCGGCCGCCCTGGCGCGGGCGGAAGCGGCCGCCCTGTTTCTCAACCAGACCCGCGGACGGCCGGATGCGGAAAGCGGGGAAGAGACCAGCGCGGGCGGCCCGCCGCTCAAGCTGCGCGCGGCGGCGCGCATCGCGCTCGACCCCATCGCGCAGGCCGGCGTCCGTTTCCGCGTGCTGAAAAACAGGCCCGCCGCGGCCTTCGCTGGGGGCGAACTGGCCTGGAGCGGTGGGCCTGGTTTCGCCAAACCCGCGTAAAATGGCCCTTTCAAGGGGCGCCATGCAAAAAAATCGCGAAAAATCGGCCTTTTTGGGCGCTTTCCCCTTTACACGGCGCCACGCTTGCCCGTATGATTGATATCGATTCAGGTGCGCGCCCGGACGAATGCCGCGCCTGCCAATGTTCGATGGCGATATGCGGGCCGCGTAAAATGCGCGCTCGCCGCATGTCGGGTTACAAACAACGAGAGTCGATAAGGAGGATTATGGCGAATCAAAGAATGACCCAGACGCAACTGGTGCGATCGCTCGCGGAGCACTGCGAAGTGAACAATAAGGCGGCCCGTCTTTTCCTGGATACCCTGGCGAGCCTGGCCGTCACCGAAGTCAAGAAGAACGGCGTATTCGTACTGCCCGGCATCGGCCGGCTGGTGCGCGTCGACCGCAAGGCCCGCACGGGGCGCAATCCGGCGACCGGCGAAGCCATCAAGATCCCGGCCAAGAAGGTCGTGAAGTTCCGCGTGGCCAAAGCCGCCAAAGACGCAATCGTGCCGCCCAAGAAGAAGTAATTTGCAGCGGCCGCGGACTGCAAGAGAAAGCAAAAACCCCGCGAGGCCCAGCCGGTCTCGCGGGGTTCGTTTCTTCTACGGATCTCTGAAGCCGAGATGAAACCAGCCCAACGTGCGGGCGTTCCACGAAGCCTTACACCTGCTTCTTCTCTTCGACCTTCTCTTCGTCGCCCTTCAAAGCGGTCTTGAAGTTGCGGATCCCTTCTCCCAAACCCTTCCCCAAGTCCCCGACCTTCTTGCCGCCGAACAGAAGCACTGCAACGATGGCGATGACCACGATCTCAGGGAAGCCCAGACCGCCGAGAGCTCCGGCGAGCTGGATGCCTGTGGGTTCCATACGGCCTCCTTCTACAGATATTATTGTAGGGACCGGACGCGGCTTCCGTCAACTTGCCCCGGTTTGGGGAAAACGGCGGGCCGGCCGGAACCGGGCGCCGGGGGCCTGGCTGGTCACCGAAAACGCGCCCACAGGCTCTCCATCTCGTGCTGGGCTTCGAGCGAGTACGGCGCCAGGAGCACGTTGATGACGAACCACATCGTGCCGAGTGAGACGAGCCAGGTGGTCAAGCGGCTCTTCCCCAACAGGAGCCGCAGTATCAGGGCCGCCGCGAACGGAGCCACCGCCGAGACCAAGTGCGAATGCGCGCCCTGGCTCTCAAAAATGCCGGCAGGGTACACGCTACCAGGAGTGTAGCCTCCGCAAAGCCGCTTCCGTCAAGCTAACCTCGGATAGGAACGCGGTACTTACCGCAGGCCATGCCCGCAGGCTCCATTCACCGCGGCGCGGAGCCTCGGAGAATCCCGCTCAGCGGCTCCGCGGCCGATTCGGAGCTGGCCTGCCGCGCCGCGAACGGACTGCGGCCATCCACCTGGCCGCTCGCCGTGGTACGCTGCCGATAGCGGGCAGGGGACATGGACTTCAAGGAACAGCTCAAATCCTCGGTGGACATCGTCGATGTCATCGGCGAATATGTGCGGCTGAAAAAGTCCGGTCCGCAGCGCTACTCGGGGCTGTGTCCATTCCACAACGAAAAGACGCCGTCGTTTTCGGTCCACGCGGCGCGCCAGTTCTACAAGTGCTTCGGGTGCGGGGAAGGCGGCGACGTTTTCAGTTTCGTCCAGAAGATCGAGGGCGTCACTTTCTACGAGGCGCTGAAAACCCTGGCGGAACGGCACGGCATCGCGATGCCCAAGCGCTCGCTGGTATCCGACGAGCAATCGAAGCTGCGGGACGCCGTCTTCCAGATGCACGAGCTGGCGCTCGAAAGCTACCGCGCGAATCTGCGGGGCCCGGCGGGAGAAATGGCGCGCGAGTACCTGGCGCGGCGGGGCGTGGCGCCGGCCGTAATCGAACAGTTCGGGCTGGGCTACTCCGACCGCGCGGGGCGCACGCTCCTGCGGTCGCTCGAAAAGCGCTTTTCGCCCTCCGAGTTGGAGGCGTCGGGGCTCGTGCGCAAGAGGGAGGACGGCGGTTTCTACGACTATTTCCGAAACCGCCTGATGTTCCCGATCCACGGCGAAACCGGCAAGGTGATCGGCTTTGGGGGGCGCGCCCTGGCCGCGGACGACAATCCGAAGTATTTGAATTCGCCGGAAACGCCGATTTATACAAAGAGCCACGTGCTGTATAACCTGCACCGGGCCAAGGAGGCCATTCGGAAGGAGGACCGGACCATCCTGGTGGAAGGATACATGGATGCGATTGGCGTCTCGGCGGCGGGGTTCCCCGCGGTGGTGGCGAGTTGCGGAACTTCGCTGACCGAGCTGCAGGTGAAAGCTCTGAAGCGGCACTCGGAGAGGATCGTGGTGAACTTCGACCCGGACGCGCCGGGCGCGGCCGCCGCGGAGCGCTCCATAAACCTGCTGTTGCAGGAGGGCATGTACGTGCGGATCATGTCGCTCGACGGCGATCTGGACCCGGACGAGTACTGCAAGGAGCGCGGCGCGGAGGCGTATGCGGAGCGTTTGAACGCGGCCAGGGGGTATTTCCACTGGCTGGCGGACCGCGCGCGGGCGCGACACGACGTGCGTACCACCGAGGGCCGCATCGCGGTGCTGAAGTTTCTGATGCCCGCGATGGAGCGCATCTCCGACCGGCTCGAGCGCATGACCGTGGCCAACGATGTCGCATCCTACATCGGCGTCGAGGGCGGGATGGTGCTGGACAGCTTCCGCAAGGCGGTGGCGGACCGGCGGGCGCCGCGCATGGAGACGCCCAGGGAATCGCTGCGCGCCGATGAGAAGGGACTTCTCAATGTCCTGCTATCGGACGCCAGGGGCAAGGAGGAGCTTCTAACCCAACTGGGGAGCCTCGAGATCCTGAATCGCATCGCCACCCAACGCATCTACCAGGCGATTGCGTCGGCGCACGCGGGCGGCGCGCCGGTGACCTTCGACGGCGTGATGGCGCGGCTGGACGCGCCGGACCAGAATCTGCTAGCGGAGCTGGCGCTTTCCGAGGACGCCGAGAGCATGGACGCCGGCATCGAATACGGCAGGCAGTGCGTGGAGAGTCTGCGCCGCTCCGGAGGACAGGCGCGGCGCGCGCAGCTCAAGGGGCTCATTAAGGAAGCTGAGCGGGCGGGGAACTTCGCGGAGGCGTTGCGGCTGGCGGGCGAGCTGCAAGCGCTGGACAAAGCGGCGGCTGCCAGGGGATGACGCGGGATGGCGCGGACGCAGCCGATGAAGCGCCGCGCCGTGGTGTACAATAATTTGGACTCGGTAACGCCAGGGGTACGGGGCTGCGGTGGCTATCGAAGATAAATACGAGGGGCTGGAACGACTCGTACAGTTGGGTAAGGAGAAGGGCTACGTCCTGTACGACGAGGTGAGCGAAATTCTGCCCGCCGGCGACCTGGCCGGCGGCGCGGAGCTGGAAGATGTGCTCGCCGGCCTCGACGGCGCGGGAATCGAGATTCTCGAAGAACCCAAGGACTTCGAGAAGAAGCTCGAAGACGAAGAACTCCTCGACCTGGATCTTCCCGCCGGGGTCGGCGACAAGGTCAACGACCCGGTCCGCATGTACCTGCGCGAGATGGGCACCGTGCCGCTCCTCACCCGCGACGGCGAGGTGGAGATCGCGCGGCGCATCGAGCGCGGCCAGAGCACGGTTCTCAAATCGCTGTCGCGCGCCCCGCTGGTGATCCAGGAAATCAGCGCCATGGGCGAAGAGGTGGCCGGGGACATCCTCTCCGCGCGCGACGTGGTGCAAATTGCGGACCCCGTTCTGACCGACGAGCTGGTGGACGAGACCCGGCGCGCGTTCGTCCGGACGGTTGAGGAAATGGGGCGGCTCCACAAGAAAGCCCTCCAATGCCGGCAAAAGCTGCAGGCCATCCCGCGGGGCATGAAGCCAAAACAATACCGGCGCCAGCTTTGGGAACTGGCCCGTTTGACGGTCAAGACTTCGCGCCTGGTGCGGACCATCCGCTTCCAAACCCCCGTGATTCACCACCTCATCGAGCGAATCGAGGACGCGGTGGATCAGTTCAGGCCCGTGGAGCGCGACATCGCGCGAGTGCAGAAGAAGCTCGAAGTGTGGCCTGGGGCGCGCGCCGAGGGTATCAAGGAGCTGCGCAAGGAGCAGCGCGTCTGCGCGCAGCGGCTTCAGCAACTGGAAGAGCAATTCGGCGCTCCGGCTGCGGAGTTGCGACGCAGCCTCGAAATCGTCGTCAAGTCGCACTGCGAGGCGGAGGCGGCCAAGAAGGAACTGATCGAAGCCAACCTCCGGCTGGTTGTGAGCATCGCTAAGCGCTACACCAACCGCGGGCTGCAATTTCTGGATCTCATCCAGGAGGGCAACATCGGGCTGATGAAGGCCGTGGAAAAGTTCGAGTATCGCCGCGGCTACAAGTTTTCCACTTACGCGACCTGGTGGGTGCGGCAGGCGATCACGCGGGCCATCGCGGACCAGGCGCGCACCATCCGTATTCCGGTGCACATGATCGAGACGATCAACAAGCTGATCCGGACCTCGCGCCAAATGGTGCAGGAGCTGGGCCGCGAGCCCACCAACGAGGAGTTGGCCAAGCGCATGCAGTTGCCCGTCTCCAAAGTGCGCAAGGTGCTGCGGGTGGCGCAGGAGCCCATCTCGCTGGAGACGCCGATTGGGGAAGAAGAGGAATCTCACCTGGGCGATTTCATCGTCGATCACAACGGCATCTCGCCCTCCGACGCGGTGATCAACCTTAACTTGCGCGAGCAGACCGCGCAGGTCCTGAAGACGCTGACCCCGCGCGAAGAGAAGATCATCAAGATGCGTTTCGGCCTGGAGGACGGCAGCGAGCACACGCTCGAAGAGGTTGGGCAGAACTTCGCCGTCACCAGGGAGCGCATCCGGCAGATCGAAGCCAAGGCGCTGCGCAAGCTCCGGCACCCCAGCCGCAGCCATCGCCTGCGGGCGTTTCTCGAAAACGGCGCCCGAGGCGTGTAACGTATCGGCGCCGGCGCCTGTGAAAGCGGCGCACTTCCGGCCCGGCAGACGAGGGAATCCCCGCTTCCCTTGCAGGCGTGTGGGACCGGCGCTTTCAGGGCCTTCTTACCAGCGCGGTTCGCGCCGCTCGCGTCTCCCTCCGCCGGCGGGGCGTGGTCCGCCGCCTGGGCCGCCGCCGAACCCACGGTCCGGCTTGGGACGGGCCTCGTTCACATTGAGCGCCCGTCCTTCCATTTGGTAGCCGTTCAAAGCGGCGATCGCCTGGTCCGCTTCAGCCTCGCTGGCCATCTCGACAAATGCAAATCCGCGGGACCTGCCGGTTTCCCGATCGGTCATAATGCGGGCGCTGTTCACCGTTCCGTATTGCGCGAAAAGGCTGCGCACCGCCTCCTCGGAGGCGTCGAAGTTCAGGTTGCCGACGAAAATGTTCTTCACACTCTACTCCTGACGATTTGAAAGCAGGCTCATCGGGGACGAAACGGAGGCCGCACGGCGGCGCCGTTCGCGCGGAGACACTCGGCCGGATTCGCGGAAGCTATTCAAACGCGTTTTCGAATATATCACGTTCCGGGGGCTGCTGAAAAGGGGCGATGACCCGGCCGGTGTGGAAGCGCAAACAGTTGGGCTCGTGCGCATGGGGGAGTGGGGACGGCTGACCGGAGATGCGGCCGACCGTGGGTCCAGCGGGCCACGGCGGCCGCCGCGGCATGCCTACCGGCACTCGAGCAGATCGCCGTTCGGTTTCACTCGGCAATTGCAGTTCGCAGCCTGTAAAGAGCCTTGAGCCTGTCGGCGCAGGCTGACGCCGATCTGATCCTGGGCATAGATCCAGAGCAACTGGCAAGCTTCGCCCCGCACACCGGAGGTCTCTGTCCGGGCAAGATGTGCGAGTTTCTCGATCACGTAACCCTCGACTCCCTCGTCGGGACCGCCGGATCGTACTTGCCTGGCAAAGGAGAGATCGTCGACTCCGCCTTCTCCTCTGGTGAGAAGTATGTCGGCCAAAGCACGATTCAGCGGCCGCGCCGGATCGGCTCTGTATCCGGGATGAGCGCCACTATCCACCAACAGCGTGCAACGGTCCCACCCATCGCAAGCCATTCGAAGCGTTTCCCCATCTCGCCGCAGCCATAGAATCCGGCGCGATGGCCGGCTGCCAAACCCCAGCGGCCGCGGGCCATTAAATCCTCCCGCGAAGCCGAAATAGTAAACGGAAATCGTCTGCTCGCCGATCGAGCCTTTTAGAACGTTCTCGATCCGTACCCTGACCCGATGCAGTTGCATGGGCCAATTCGGGTTACGCCGCGAAGGGACGCGGCGCCCCACTCTCACGTCCGAATCGGCCACACCGACGATCACGAGCGGGGCCGAGCGCGCCTGCTCGTTGGACTGCTCGTCAAACTCGGTGAGTTTGGGAGGCGCGGAGCAGCCGGCGCCCAGAACGATGAGGACCAACAACGCTGCCAGGCAAGCGGCAAGCCGAACCGGCCAAGTCTGCGTGGGCATTGGCGCTTTCGACGCCGGCCGGTCTCGGATGGTTCCGGCGTTGCTGGAAGCCATGTCGGCAACAAAATGCAAAAAGCCCGATCCAAGAGGATCGGGCTTTTAGAATAAACCGGGCGACTTCCTACTCTCCCACACACTTGCGCGCGCAGTACCATCGGGGCTGAGAGGCTTAACTGCCGTGTTCGGGATGGG
>JBEKPK010000173.1:0-11456 GCA_049520795.1 Bryobacteraceae bacterium | reverse complement strand
TGCGGTCATCAATGAGATGCGGGCCAAGGCCCGCGCCGCGCAGATCGACATCATCGATCTGGGCATGGGCAACCCGGACGGCGCGACGCCCCGCCCGGTGGTAGACAAGCTTATCGAGGCGGCGCGCAACGCGCGCAATCACCGCTACTCGCAGTCGCGCGGCATTCCCAAGCTGAGAGAGGAAATCACCAAGCGCTACCAGGCCAATTACAACGTCACGCTCGATCCCGATACCGAGGCCATCGTCACCATCGGCGCCAAGGACGCCCTGGCGCACCTGCTGTTCGCGGCCGTGGGGCCGGGCGACATGGTGGTGTCGCCGAACCCGGCCTATCCCATCCATCAGTACGGCGTGATTATGGCCGAGGGCCAGGCGTGCATGCTCCCCATGCCGGACGCCGCCACCTTTCTGAACGGTCTCGAGGACTTGTACCGGACTTCCCAAAAGCCCAAGTTCCTGCTGATCTCTTTCCCTCATAACCCCACCACCACCTGCGTGGACCTCGACTTCATGCGCCAGATCGTAAGGCTGGCGCGAGCCCACGGAACCCTGGTGGTGCACGACTTCGCCTACGCCGACCTGGGCTTCGACGGATACAAACCGCCCAGCATCCTGCAGGTGGAGGGCGCCAAAGAGGTGGCCGTGGAGATCTTCTCCATGTCCAAGAGCTACAACATGGCCGGCTGGCGCGTGGGTTTTTGCCTGGGCAACGCCCGCATCATCGCCGCCCTGGCGCGCATCAAGAGCTACCTGGATTACGGCGTCTTCCAGCCGGTCCAGATCGCCTCTATCATCGCCCTGCGCGAGTGCCTGGAAGAGCCGGCCAAGATTTGCGCCATCTACCAGAGCCGGCGCGACGCGCTGGTGAAGGGTCTGAGCCAGGCCGGGTGGGAGATTGAGAAACCGCGGGGAACCATGTTCGCCTGGGCGCCGCTGCCCGAGCGGTACCGGAGCCTGGGGTCGCTCGAATTCTCCAAGCTGCTGCTGGAAAAGGCGGCGGTCGCGGTCTCGCCGGGGATTGGTTTCGGGCCGCTGGGAGAAGGATATGTGCGCTTCGCGCTGGTGGAGAACGAGCAGCGAATCCGCCAGGCCACGCGGGCCATCGGACAGTTCTTGAACCGGTAACGCCGGCGGTCTTGCCGCCGGTGTGTTGAATCGGCAACGCCGGCGGTCTTGCCGCCGGTGTCCGGTCCAAGCTACGGCTTGGCCACCTCGACGTAATACAGATCCGTCGCCACCTCGAACTGGTCTTTCCGCAACGGCGTCTTCAGCGTCTTCCAGGCGGTGGTGGGGTGCACAACCTGCCAGTGGTCCACGGACCCCACGCGCACCGGCATGGCGAATGCCGGCTCATCCACTTTCCACTGGTACCCGACCTCGCCCCGGGCTTCATCGAACTTCAGCTCCAGCGTCGGAATGGCGGCGTGACGCAGATACTGATCGAAGATGGGCGTGAGGTTCATGCCGGTTTTCCGGTTGAAGTAACTCACCACATCCTCGGTCATGATATTGCGATACCGGAAGCGCCGGTAAAAGCCGCGGATGAGCGCCCACCAGCGATGGTCGTCGTTCACCACGCTCCGCAGCGTGTTGAGAAACAGGGCCCCCTTGAAATACTGGTCCTGCGGAGGTTCCCGGTTGATGCCGCGTGGCGTTATGATCGGCTCGCGGTTCCGGACCTTGGACTTATAGGCGTTCACGTACTTCAAGGCATCGTCGCGCCCATACATGTACTCCACATATAGGCACTCCAGATAGGTGGCCCAGCCTTCATGAATCCACATATCGGAAATGTCCGCCGCGGTGATGCTGTTGCCGAACCACTCATGCGCGCTCTCGTGGATGACGATGAAATCGAACCGGGTGCTGATGCCCACGCCCGTCCAGTCGCGCTCCAGGTACCCGTTGGCGAAGCGATTGCCGTAGGTAATGGCGCTCTGGTGCTCCATTCCGGCGTAAGGCGCCTCGATCAGTTTGTAGCCGTCTTTCTTGAATGGATACGCGCCGAAGTAATGCTGGTATGCTTCGAGCATCCCCTTGGCCTGCGCGAATTGCTTCCGGGCCTTGTCGAGGTCTTCGGGCAGCGCGTAGAAGTCCAGCGGCAAATTGCCGAGCCGGTCGGCGAAGTGCCGGTAATTCCCGATGTTGAGCGAGACGTCGTAGTTGTTGATGGGGTATTGCACCAGCCAGTCCCAGCGGGTGTAGCCGTCCCCCAGGTTGGTCTTACCGAGAAACTTGCCGTTCGAGACGTCGACCAGATCGTTCGGAATCGCCACGCCGATTCGCATGTTCTTCACCTCGTCGCGCCACTGGTCCTTGTTGGGCCACCATAGGCTGGCGCCGGTCCCTTCACACGCCGTGTTGATCCAGGGATGGCCAGAGGGGTCCGTGCGGAAAGAGAAGCCGCCGAACCGGCCCGTTTCGCGTGGATTTCCGGAGTAATAGAAGTCGATCGCGTACGCGCGCCCGGCGCGGAGCTTTTCCGGGAAGTCCACGAATACGGCCCCCAGTTCGCGCTGGTATGGCAGCGCCACGGCGCCCCATAGAATCTTGTCCACGTGCAGCGCGCCGTCGAGGTCGAGCTGGATGCGCGAGCCATTTTGGAGCATCTTGAAACGGATGGTGTTTTTCCCGCTGATGAACTTCTTCTCCGGGTCCACGCGGATATCGAGGTGGTAGAACAGCAGATCGTTGTTGGCGCGATAGGGCCCGTACGCGCCGCGCAAAATGTCGGCCCGCGTGGGAGGCGTCTGCGCGGGCAGCCACGCCGCGGCGCACGCCAGCGCAAGCATGACTCGCAAGCGGCAGACTAATCCTGAATTACGAAGTTGACTTCGGATAAACTGAATTTCCACAGGCTGTTCCCTTGAAATAACAGGCTTTGTATCAGGGCACGGCTTGAGCCGTGCCAATCAGGCAGCATTCTCTGGGCTTTAGCCCCCGGTTTGGCAACCACGGCGCAAATCCATTCCATCCTCTCGAAAAGACAGGGGCTAAAGCCCTCTGGGGGTTCCCGTTTGCGGCACGGCTGAAGCCGTGCCCTGATACGACGCGCCCAACTTCGGATTCAGACTAATTCGGACATTAGGCTACCTTATCGCGATTGCCCGCGGCGTTTCCATTGTGGGACAGACCATCGCTTTTTGTGGTCTGTCATTTTCAGGCTGGAACTCGAACGCAAACCGACAGACGACAAAAACCGACGCAAACCGACAGACGACAAAAACCGATCGTCTGTCCCACCTCTGATCCCTCAGCCCCCGAACTCCACCACCAGCACGGTGATGTCGTCCGCCTGCGGCGCGCCCTGGGTGAATGCGGCCACGCCTTGCTGAATGGCGTCGTGGAGCGCGGCGCAGGAGTGCGCGGCATGTTCGGCGACGATGTCCTTCAGACGCCGCTTGCCGAAAAACTCGCCTGTCAGGTTCTGCGCTTCCGTGACGCCGTCGGTGTAGACCACCAGCTTGTCTCCCGGCGCCAACCGCGCCTCGGCAATGGGAAATTCCGCGCCTTCCATCAGTCCCACGGGCATGGCGGTGGCGTCGAGCGCCTCCATTTCTCCGCCCGGGCGAACCAGCAGCGGGGGGCAGTGGGCCGCGTTCACATAATCGAGCCGCCCGTCGCGGCGCAGCAGGCAGTAGAACACGGTGGCGTACTTCTCGCCGCCCGTGCGGCCAATAAGAAACCGGTTGAGCCGTTCGATGCGCAACGCGAGGTTCTCGGGCCGGTCGGTGACGGCCAGCAACGCGCCTTCGAGTAACGAGGCCAGCAGGGCCGATCCGACGCCCTTCCCCGAGACGTCCGCCACTGCGGCCGACCAGCAGTCCGGGTTCACCTCGGTGACGTCGAAATAGTCGCCGCCCACGGCGCGCGAGGGCACGCTGCTGCCTGCCGCCAGGAGCCAACCCTCCGCCGGCAGGGTTCTGGGCAGCAGGCTCTGTTGAATCACGCGAGCCAGGCGGAGTTCCTCCTCGATGACGCGCTTAAGCCTTTCCTCCTCCAGCAGGCGCGCGTTCTCGAGCACCGTGGAGGCTTCGATGGCCAGCGTCTGGATGAGTTCCCGGTTGCCTCCCGCCAGGTCGGCGGCCGCCACCCGTGAATCCAGGTAGAGCAGGCCGGCGGTTTCTCCGGCCGTGGAGAGCACGTTGGTGGCATCACCCACTCCGGTGCGGATGCGCACCAGGGGAACGCAGATCACGCTGCGCAATTCCAGATCCACGATGGAGCTTTGGGCGCGTGTTTCTTCATGGCCCAGCGGGTCGAAATTCATGAAGAGAAGCTCGCGCCGGCGTTCCAGCGCCCGGCGCAACACCTGGCGCGGCACGCGCAGATCGCCCTCGTCGAGCCGCCGGCCGTCGCGGCCGCGGGCCACGCGGGTTTCCAGGCCGTCGGCGGTACGCAACAACAGGAAGCCGCGCTCGGTTTGGGTGATGGCCAGGGCGGCGTCCACCACCGAAGCCAGCACGTCGTCTATGGAGAACGAGCTTTGCATGGTGCGCGCCAAGTCCAGAATCACGCGCAGCTTGGCCAGGCCGCTTCCCACTCCGGGAATCGCCGGCGCCTTCTCGGTGGCGGCCATCTGCTCCGCCAGGCGCTTGAGCGCGGCGCCGTCACGGGAGAAGATCAGGACGTAACAATCCTGGGCCCCGAACTCGATCCGGTCCCCGTCCTGAAGCCTATGGCGCGCGATCCGCTGGCCGTTCACGAACACGCCGTGCAGGCTCGCGCAATCCTCCACCACGTATTCGCCGCCTTCCACCACCACGCGGGCATGGGCCCGCGAAACGCGGCTGTCGTGGAGCACCAGGTGGCTTTCCGGACCGCGGCCGATGTGAAACGGAATGGGGTCGATGGGCGCGCGGGCGCGGTGGCCGTGAGGGTCCACCACCACCAGGGAAGCCGTCTCCGGCGAGGGCCGCGCCTCCGGTTCCATCAGGCGCGCCGTACGCGCGCGCGTCCGGTGGGGCCGCGGGCGGAACGCGCCGCCGGGGCTGGCGCGGCCGGTTCCGGCGGACGGCTGCGCAACTCCTCCACTTCGCGCGCGCGCAGCGTCTGGCAGTGAGCGCAATACCCGCCCACTTCCGTGCGCGCCAGCAGCACCTGGAAAGCCAGGTGGCTCTCAATCTGTCTCCGCAACCGCTGCAGCGGCTCGCCGAAGAACTCTTCCACCTTGCCGCAGCGCAGGCAGATCACGTGGGCGTGTTCCTGCTTCAGGCGGGTCTCGTAATAGTGCTGGTCGCCCCCGTAGTGCATGAGGTCCAGCTCATCCACCAGCCCTCCGGTCTTCAGCATCTTGAGAGTGCGGTAGACCGTGACTCGATTGATCTTGGGATCGCGCTCCTTGGCCAACTGGTACAACCGCTCGGCGTCCAGGTGAGCGCCGGTCTTGTCGATGAGCTCGAGCAGGATCTGGCGCTGGCGGGTCAGGCGCACCCCTCGCTCCTTCAGCGAGCCTTGGATCGAGTCGAGGGACATGAGACTCTCCAATTCTAGCAGGCAAGGGCCGCGCCGAAGCGGCGGAATCCGCCGCCACCCCTCCGTCGCCGCCCGCCGGCCGGTCTTCTGTGTTAGCGCTCACTAACTCCCGCGCGCCGCCGCGTAACCTCAGACGCCCGGCATGCCTCTAACCAGGCAGGAGGGAACGAGAGATGAAACGATGGATTCCGGGGCTCGCTCTCATAGCGGCCCTGTTGCCCTGCGCGATGCTCTTCGGGGCTACCAAAACGGCCCCCGCCGCGCCGCAAACCGCCGCCGGCCTCACCGCCGCCGTGGCGCACCAGATTGTCATGTACCCCTATTACAGCGTTTGGGACGCCGTCGATTTCCGGATCGACGACGGCCACGTTGCCCTCTCCGGCGTGGTCAACCAGCCGTTCCAGAAGAGCGACATCGAAGGCCTGGTTGCGAGGATTCCGGGCGTTATCAGCGTATCGAGCGAGATTCGAGTCCTGCCGCTGTCTCCCTTCGACGATCAACTGCGCCTGCGGGTGGCCCGCGCCATATTCAGCGACCCAGCGCTGTCCCGCTACGCCCTGCTGGCGCAGCCGCCCATACACATCCTGGTCGATAACGGCCACGTCACCCTGGTGGGCGTGGTCCACACCCAGATGGAGAAAGCCATAGCCGGCGCGCGCGCTTCCGGCGCCGGCCTGAGTTTCGGTCCCGTCGTCAATGACCTCGTAGTCGAAAACCCGCCGGCTAAGAAGAGCTGATCCTCAGTCGCCCCGCCATCCGGGCGGCCGGAACTTAATTCGGCCGCCCCAGCCTTAATCTCGGGGAGCAGGCGCTTTCGCCTGCCGCAACCAATTTGCATCCCTCCAATCCGACCTTCGGATCCGTGCGATCCAACCCTCGAAGCGCGTCGGCTGGAAGAACGCCGGCGGGGACGCTGGCGTGGCAGGCCGGAGGCCCGCTCTACGGGAATCGTCGCGGCTCGCGATGGTGGTTGGCAGGTCTGGAGGCTTATCTTACCGGGGCTGTTTGGTTTGATTGGGAATCGGGGTAAGTGGTTTCTGTTGGTTCGAGATCGGGGTCGGTAATGGGTTCGTTTGGTAGTTCTTCACGGAGGGCTTGTCTTGCCCTCGGCGGTGCGGGGTCGTCCGGTGGACCTGGCGGCGTTGGCGCGATTGGCGGCGAGGCGTTTGGGGGAGACGGGGCGATGGGACATAGAGACGGCCCTCCGCTTTGAGAGGTAGCACGGGGATGGGGTTGGGCCTTAGACTGTGGGTGGGCAAGTGATGGGGAGGAAAGTAGTTATTTTTCCAGGGGAGTGGTCACGGCCGGGGCGGTTTGCCGGGTTGGCTGGAAGAATGGGGCCGGGGGAAATGTCCCGTTTCCCCCGGTTCCCCCAATCGGTTATTGTGCCCGGTTCCTTCGTTCTCCCCGCTCTGGTGTCAGAACAACTTCCATATCCAGCTCCCGAGCGGTTTGACACTCCACGCGGACTACTCGGGACTCGAAGCCCACCCTTGTGAAGGTGAAGTCCGCCCTCCCAGAGAATGGCAATTGCAGCCGCCCATACGAATCAGTCTGCTGAGCAGCCGTGCCATCAGTCCGAGAGATTGTCGCATCCGGCACCGGGCCGCCTGCCGCATCCCGAACACGAAAATAGAGCAAACACGCATTTCCAGCGTAGTGCCCACCGGCGCATTCATTCAATATCACGTCAAGCGTCACTGGGTGCAGCAGATCTACGCGTAGATTGGAAATCGTAACTGGGTAACACTCATTCGTTCCCACGTGAAGGGTATGAGTGCCGAACCCAAAATCACAAATCCGGGCCGTCGGCCCTGTTATCATTTCCCTAAGCTCAATCCTGTTGGACGCGTCACGCAGCTCAACCCACGTACTCGCGATGGGCACGCCGCGGGCCGAGGTCACATTCAGGGTCAAGGCGCATACACCCGTTGGCTCAGCGGCCGCCAGCAGGGCCGTCGATATGGCGCTCCACAGAAACAGCGCAAAGGGCAGGTGGCATGGGGAACGGTATAAATGGCGAAATGTTAGTCCAGGCATGTTGAGATTATGTCTTTGTGAGGATTCGTGGTCTTTCACAAAACCCGGAAACGTCTCGTCCGTCCCGCCGCGCCCGTCCCGCCGCGCCCGGTCCCGCCGCGCCCGCCGCGCCGTCCCGCCGCGCCCCCAGGATAAGGTTGTGGGCCAGCATCTCGGCAACGATTGCGACCGGGAAACCGACGACGAACATCCACGATGCGAAAGCCATCGTCACGCTAGCAGCAAGACGCCACCACGGCGAGGTGTTTTCTGAGGGGCGCAGAACAAAACTCCTCACTACTAAACCAGGTGGGACGAACCAGCAGGTGAAAATCGCCCACCCATTCCTCCAAAAATAGACTAGATCCACATCAATCATCGAACTGAAGGCCTCGCTGCAGATCTGGTTGATGAACCCGTCAATTGCATGACGGAAGACTACTCTTTCCCAGGTAAGCGGCTGCGCGGGACCTATTGGAACAACTGCGGCGCGAACTCGGTCAGGTAGTTGCGCCAGTTGATCCAGGTGTGCGCTCCGGGGCTCTCCTTGAAGACCGGCGCGAAGCCATGCTTCTTGAGCAGGTCCACAGTGGCCCGGGTACTGGTGATCAGCCCGTCATCGACTCCCGTGCTGAGCCAGATGAGCTTTGTGCCTTTCTTCAGAGCCGCGTTGTCCAGGTCGGCCTTGTGGGTGGTTTCCCAATCCGGCGGAGCGGGGGCGGGGGCTGCGGCAGGGGCCGCGGCAGGGGCTCCGCCAGGGGCCGCGCCGCGTCCGGCCGCGCCGCGTCCACCGCGTCCACCGCCCAGGGTCGCTCCCGAGCTGAAGACGCCAATATAGGCGAACTTCGCCAGGTTCATGAAGGCCACGTTGAGGGTCTGGCTTCCGCCCATGGAAAGCCCGGCGATGGCGCGGTCGTTGCGGCTGGTGAGCACGCGGTAGTTCTTTTCTATGTATGGCATGACGTCTTTGGTGAAATCTTCGTAGAACTCGTCCTGCCTGGGCGCGGCCGCAGCGCCCGGGGCTGCCGCCGCCGGCGCGGCTCCTCTGCCTCCGCCAAACGTGGAAGTGGTGGTGTGACCGGCGGGCATGGCCACAATCATCGGCTTGGCCTTCTTGGCCGCAATCAGGTTGTCCAGGATGAAGCCCGCGCGTCCCACCGAGGGCCAGGCATTGTCGTTGTCGCCCGAGCCGTGCAGGAGATAGAACACCGGATACTTCTGGTTGCCTAGCTCATATCCCGGCGGCGTGTAGACCTGCATACGGCGGAAGCGGCCCAGCGCGGAGGAATAATAAGTGATCGACGCCACCGCGCCGTGCGGCACGTTCTTGGTGTCAAAGAAGTCCGAACCCGGCACTACCACCAGGCTCGACACATTGCTCAGGGATTCGCTGATCGCGGAATTGCGCGGATCGACCACCGTAACTCCGTCCACATTGAAGCTATAGCGGTACGCGCCCGGATCGAGCGGTCCCAGAACCACCTCCCACACGCCGTTGTCGCCCTTCTTCATTTGCCCGGGATTCGGGGGCGGCGCAGCGGCTGGGGCATTCGCGGCCCCGCGGCCACCGCCGCCCGCCAGGGCGGGGATGTCGCCGCCGGTCAGCCGCACGTTCTGCGCCTGGGGCGCGGCGATACGGAAGACGACGCGGCGGTCGGCCATGACTTCCGGCGAAATCACCTGGGGACCCAGAGCGCCCCGGCCCGCTCCCCTTCCAGGCTGCGCTCCCGCCGGTGGTTGCGCAAAAGCCGCCGCCACAAGCAACATGGAGGTCAGCGTCAATATGAAAACTCCGCGCAGCGACATTGAATTCTCCTTTGCGAAAAAGGCCTGCCGGAAACCGAAGCCAGGCAACTGCATTTCCAAGCCCGTATCCAGGATTTCCTTTTTGGCTTCCTGGCCAGCCATAATTATACAGCCAGCCGGTTCCATCGGAGCCGTTTCTCCGATCTCTGCCATCCCGAGCGACTCCAGCGGCCCAGGAAAGGGCCACCCCCGCTCCTCCAGAGGGAAACAGGGAAACGGGGCCGAATTTCCCCGTTGCCGAGAGCTTCGTCGCCGCTTGGTTAGGCGAGCGACCTGGAGGACGCGGGCGGAGAGTTCTCAATATAGTTGTGTAAATCGGCGCTGTCCCGGTTCCGTCCCCGTCGCCGATTTGCCCTATAGCGGCTGGGGCGCCTTCCCTTCTAAACCGGATAAAAGGGCCTATTCTGTGGGCGGGCAAAAGAGCCATCGTAGTTTGAGCGAGGAGAGCACATGGCGAGACCGGAACGCTACAAACCCGAGCAATGGGAGCATATGAACCGGCCCGAGACGCAAATCAGAATCCGTGCCGCACTGAGCAACTATATGCGCAGTTTCCTCGACACCGCACCAGAAGGGGGCGAACTGTACCGTGCGAGGGACGTAATTCTGATGTTCAAGGAGTACTTTGAGCGGGAGCTTAAAACGGCTGAAGAACTACCGAATCCAGACCGTGACAGGGCGTCTGTTGCCGAGCAAGTGCTTGCGCCCCTTGGCAGCTATCTTCACATTGCCAGACTATTTGAGGCTGGCATGGCCAAGCCAACGGAGGCCCCGGAATTATCCGAGGAAGAACTCGACACGAAGATCGAGGGATGGCAGAGATTCGAGGAACGACTCATCCGGGAGGGAAAAGAGCATTGGTGGGATTGAATGCTTTCTTTTTCCCGGAGTACCGGCTGCACAGACGCCAGCGGAAGCTGCCGCTCAATAACGACGTGCGGAGCAAGGGGCGAATGGGGACAGTAACGAATTGCACCGTTACGCCGGCGCTGCCTGACCAGCGCCGACAACGGGGTAATTTGGTACCGGGTAACGTCCCCGGTTTCCCCCTACGCGTGGCGGCCCCGCAGGTACAACTCGACTCGATCAGTCGTCCAGGTGGCAATGCCACTGCCGAAGAAGTCCCGATCCTCCGTCCAGACTGGGACGCCCAGCATGAGGGCCACGGCGGCAACCGGCCAGTCCTCGACGTCGCGCGCGGTCATTCGCTCCCGGGCGAACTGCCCGAAATCCCGATATAGGGCCTCATCCACCGGCTGGACCAGCAGCCGTATCCGATCAATCACCGCCAAGCCGGCCTCCGGGTCGTCGCCGCGGCCACCGAATAGCCGGGGAATGTACTCGCGAGCGTCGTCGAAACATACATCCGGAGCGTAAAACGCGACCGAATCTTCGTAAGCTTCCAGCAGCGTTCGCACGCGCCTGCCCAGCGCGGCGCGGATCAGTATGTTCGCGTCCAGTACGATCCCTCTGCCCGTGGTCATCGGCGCTTGCCGGCGCGCCAGCGCTTGAAATCGGCCACCACATCATCCTCGGCCACACCCTTTGCGGCCAGTAGCTCTTCCAGCCGCGTGGCGGCCACCTGGAGAGCCGCGCGTTCCGTTTCGGTGCGCTTGCGGCGGGCGGGTATGTAGTATCCGATCGTATCGCCGTGCCTGGTGATGGCCACGGGAGCGTCGGTTTCCAAAAGGTACGCGGCGAGATTCTCGCGAAACTCGCGAATGCCTACGGTGACGTGGTCCATCGACGAACACTCCCGCGGGTGCGTACACACCCGTACACATTATAGCGGAAAAGCCTCATGGCGGGGGCACGGGACGTTGCCGTGTTTCGGAGAGCGGACTCCCCCCGACTTCGGGAGCCGGTTGTTCAGCCGCGATAGAGCGAACAAAGCGGGTCGGCCTGAACTGCGGGCGAATAAAGCGGGTAGAATAGAGCGGAGAATAAAGCGGGTCAGAATAAAGCGGGTCGGCCTGAACTGCGCGATTCCTTTCGCACCGCGAGAAATCGCGCAGTTCAGGACCCGTTTTACCCCGTTTTACCCCGACCCAAGAAACATGGAAACGTCTCGTCCGTCCCCGCCGCACCACCGCGCCCGTTGGTCGGCCCCGGGGCCCAGCCAAAGGACGCGACCGAAGGGTTGTGCCCCGCTCAT
>JBEKPK010000172.1:0-11473 GCA_049520795.1 Bryobacteraceae bacterium | reverse complement strand
ACCCATGTCCTGCCGGATTGGCGCACCACCGCGGCGCGAGGGATGACTACGCCCTTGCGAGGCGCCCCGGGCGCTTCCAGGTAGGCCGTGACCGAAAGGCCGGGCCGCAGCGTGAAGGAGGGGTCGGGAACACGAAACAGGAACGGCTGACCCTGGGTCCTGGGATCGACTGCCGCGGCGAGCGAGACCCGCTCGCCACGCACGGGCCGGTTCTCGTAGCCCAGAGGCACGATGCCGGCCGCTTCAACATCGCCGGCGACGACATCGCCGGCTGGAACATCCACGCGGGCCAGCAGGCGGTCGAATCGCGCCACCCGCATGATCGGCTGGCCGGCCTCGACCGACTCGCCGGGATGTGCCAGCACCTCGACCACCTGCCCGCCGCGCTCCAGTTCGAGCGGCGTTGCGGCGCCGCTCATCGAACTCAGCGAGGATTCTATCAGGTTGATGCTTCGATCGGCCCCCGCTACGCGCGCCTGCTCGGAGGCCACCCGCGCTTCAGCCTCCTGCACAACGCGATCGGAAACGTTCTTGTCATCGGCGTTCAACGCCCTGGCGCGAGTCAAAGCGGCCTGGGCGGCGGCCAGAGCGGCCCTGCCCGACTCGGCTTCGGCTCTGGCGGAAGACAGGCGGTCGCCCAGCGTGATGCGGTCTGCCGGGGCGAGCCGCGGTTCGATGGATCCCACCAGGGTCCGGTCCGCCACGGTCGCGCCGACTTCCGGCCATCGGCCGCCGGGAGCCTCGCGCGCGGCCCCGGAAACCGGCGCGCGCAGAACAAAAGAGCGCGACGGGTCCTCCTCCAGGCGCCCGTATGCCACCGTCTCGCGAGGCTTCGTGATGGCCAGAAGCGGCTCCGTCCGGATATCGAGGCGCTGCTGCATCTCGGGCGTGAGTTTCACGATGGCTTCGCCGCCGGCGCCGCGGCTGACGCCGGATGCGCTGCCAATCGGCTCGTCGCTTTGGGCCTGGGAGGCGAGTTTGGCCCGGTGGTCCAGGAAGGACCAAAGGAGCGCCCCGGCGACCGCCGCGACAATCGCGGCGCCCAGCGTGAATTTGAGGACTCGCTTCATGGCTTGATTTCCGGATTCGGCAGGGGAGAGCCGGGTTCGAGCGGCTGCTCGACGGCATCCTCCAGATCCCCCAGCGCGCTCTGGACGCGGCGCAGGGCATCCAGGCGCGCGCGCGCCGCCACCGCGCTTTCGACGCGCACTCCAGCCAGAGCGAGACGGTCTTCTTCTCCGGCCTCGACCGCGCGGCGCATGGCCGCCTCGCGCACCTGTTGAATGCGCCCGAGCCGTTCGCCGGCATCGCCAAGCTCCACCAACCCGCCCCGATAGCGAGCGAGCGCCATCTCCATCTCTCCGATGGCCCGCGCTTGCAGCGCATCGAAGCGCGCCTCCGCTTCGGCGCGGCGGGCCTCGGCTTCGGCGATCGGGCCCCGGTTGCGGTTCAACAGCGGAATGGGGAAGCCCGGGCCGAATGTAATCTTGTGATGCCCCTCGTCAAAAGCGTATCCCGGGCTGAGTTGAACGTCCGGGTACTGATTGGCGATCTCCAGGCGCAGTCTGGCTTCGGCGGCCGCGTATTCGAGCAGGCTGCGGCGGATATCGGCCCTGTGCAAGAGTCCCGCCTTCTGCACCTCGGCCAGCGGCGGCGAAGTGGGGGTGGGGGGCAACGCCTGGGTATCCACGGGGGGCAGAGACGGCAGTCCGATCGCCGAAGCTAAAGCCGCGCCGGATTCCGCCACCGTGGTCTCGGCCGCCTTGGCCTCCGTTTCAACCGAGATCAGCGCCGCGTGAGACACGCTCACATCCGGCCGCGCCGCTTCTCCCACGCTCAAGCGCTTCTCCAGAATCGCGGCGGCTTCGGCCCGAACGTCGCGTTCGTTGCGCAATACCTCCAGCGAGCGCACCGCCATTACGTAATCCAGCCACGCGGCGCGGGCGCGGCTGCGAACGCGCCAGGCTGTTTCGGCTACCTGGACACGCGCCGCCTCCGCCAGTTTCTCCGATTCCAGAATGCGCCAGCCCCGCTTGCCGGCGGTCTCCAAAGTGATCGCCGGGTCGAAGTGAAAGACCAGCGGCGATTCCGGCGAATTCGTCCACCCGCCGCCCACCGAGATCGACGGATTGGGTCGCGCCCTGGCAGTCAGAATCCCAGCCTCCGCGGCGCGGACCTGCGCGCGGGCCACGTCGAGATCGGCATTGAAGTAGAACGCGACCGCGGTGAGGTCATTGAGGCCGAGTTTGGGGGGCGGCCAGTCAGCCCTGTTCAGGAACGAGCCAAGCCCGGCGTCGGCGAGTGTTCGCGCGCGGAACTGCTGTTCGGACCGGGGCGGATCGAGCGCCTGGGAATGGTATTTGACGCAGCCGGAAAGCGCCGCGGCCCCGATGGATGCCGCGATCAGCGCAGCCTTGCGAAGATACGCAGCGCATTTCCGCTGGTTTCCGGCGATCGGCCCTTTCACGACTGCTCATCATAACAACAGGCGTTCGCTGAGCGGCCAAAGGCTTGCGGTCAAGTTCCACAGCCAGGATTTGGCGAGGGAGCGCCCCGTCCGGCGGGAGCTTGGGCGGCGCCGCACAACGTCAGCACCGCCATACAAACGAATACCGATATCCTGCGCATGGAATTCACCTTTCCGGCTTCGTCCATGAACTCCTGTATCGGGATTATCATAGACCACAGCGCACCCGGGCGCGAGCCCTCGCATGAGCGATTGTCCGGGGAGATTTCCGGGGAGTGAGGTTTCATTGATATGGAAAGCAGACGCGGTTTTTTGCGGACTACCGCCGCGGCGGCTGTGGTATCGCAGACGGTTCGCGGGGCGAACGACAGAATACAGATGGGAATCATCGGCACGGGTGAACGCGGGATGCAGGATTTCCGGGCCTTCTCTTACCACGAGGACTGCGTCTTCATCGCCGCATGCGACGTGAACAAGCTCAAACTCGAGCCGGCTCTGCAGATAATGGGCGGGAAGGTGGAGTCCTACGGCGATTACCGGCGCATACTGGATCGCAAGGACATTGATGCAGTGCTCCTCACCGTGCCGGACCACTGGCATTCTCCGATGACCGTGGAGGCGTGCGCGGCGGGCAAGGACGTCTATGTCGAGAAACCCATTTCCAACACCTTGCCGGCCGCGCAGAGGATGCTCGAGGCCGCCCAAAAATATAACCGGGTGGTGCAGATGGGCTGCCAGCAGCGCAGCACGCCCCACTTCCAGGCGTGCGCGAAGATGATCCAGGACGGGCTATTGGGGAAGGTGACCCATGCCGTGCTGTATCAGCCGGGCAGCTACACGCGGGTACAGCCGCCGCCCGAGGCGCCCCCGCCGACGCTGGACTGGGAGATGTTCCAGGGTCCGGCGCCGCGGAAGCCGTTCTCGCCCGGCCGACTGTTCTGGCGCTCCTACTACGATTACGGCGGAGGCATGCTCACGGACTGGGGCGTGCATCTGACGGACACCGCTCACATGGCTCTGGGCTGTGACAGAAAGGGCCCGGCGATGACCGGGGCTACGGCGCAGTTCGTGACTGTGCCTCGCGACGATGAGCAAGTGCCCGAAGCGTTCGCGTGCACGTGGCAGTACGAAGATTTCGTCATGACGTTCACCAATGTCGTGCCGCCCATTCCGGCTTTCGACATGCAAGGCAACTGGTTTTTCGGCAGGAGAGGCGCTCTGCACGTGAACCGCTCCGGATACCACATTCTTCCGTCTCCGCAGCGCGCAGCTCCGCCGCCGCAGGCCGCGCGCGGTGGTCCAGGCGCCGGGCCGCCAGGCAGTGCGCCAGCCGGCGGAGCGCAGCCGGGCAGAGGTGGACAGCCCGCGGCCCCGCCGCTTGAGGCCAAGGACTTTCGCAACACGGACCGTGGAATAAACGGAGACACCCCTCTGCACGCGCGCAATTTTCTGGATTGCGTCAAATCCCGGCGGAAGCCGAATTGCGACATTGAAATCGGCTTCTACTCCTCGCTGCCTTGCCTGCTCGGGCTGATGGCGATTCGGGAGGGGCGCTCGTACGCCTGGGATGGCCGGACCGCGAAGCCGGCCTGAGCGCGATTCCGGGAGACGAACCTGACACGTTCCCGGCACAGAGCGGAGAAGGGCGAATATCCCGGCCGCGACCGGTCAAAGGATCCTGAGATTAGGAGTTACGCCAATGAGAACGGGGATCAGGCTGTTAGCAGCGGCATCGGTGGCATTCTTCCTCTTCATAGGGGGTCTTGCCGGGCAATCGTTGTCGAGCTACATCCGCACCGACAAACCCGAAGCCGTTATCGACATCCGGGCTGGGCAGCAGAGTTCTTTCCGCATTCCACGAACGGTGTATGGGATCTATACGGAGAACGTCGGCAACGAGATTTATGGAGGCTTGTCGGCCCAGCTCCTTGAAAACCCAAGCCTTGAGGACTACCACGCCAGCCTGCAGGTGATGAATACGCGGTTTTCGGATCGGGCTTTCGTCGAATCGCTGAACGAAGGATTGCCATTACCCTGGCAGCCCTTGAGAAATGTGGGGAAGCGGTACGAGTCCATTTTCGGCCCCGGGGCGGCCAACTCCGATCGCTATATCTACCTGATCGGCCTGCCGCACCCTGAGCCGAAGGGGATCAAGGGGCGGCCCACGGTCGCCACCGATGAGCTCGGAATCCGCCAGGGCATCTACCTGCCCGTTCATCGGGAACTCGAGTATGTGGGATCGCTCTTCGCCTCTTCGGTGGAAGGGCCTGTGCGCCTGATGGTAAGCTTCCGGACCCGCGACAATCCGGACAAGATTCTGGCATCCACGGACGTCCAGGTCCCGGACGGCGAGAGATGGACCAAGCTCCCGTTCCGCTTGCGTCTTCCAGCCGGGGCCGTGAAGTCGCATGAACTGGTGGATTTCTCGGTGTCGATAATCGGCCCGCACCGATTCTCTCTCGATATGATACGGCTCTATCCGGCCGACGCAGTCGAAGGGTACTTCGATCCGGAGGTGCTCAAAGCCACCAGGGAAATGAACTTTTCCCTGGTGCGCTGGGGCGGCAATTTCATGAGCACCTATCATTGGGAGGACGGCGTGGGACCGCCGGACAAGCGCCGCACGCAGCTCAATCGGGCCTGGGGGACCATGGAGTACAACGAGTTCGGGACCGATGAGTTCATGTCCTTCTGCCGGCTCGCGGGGGTGCAGCCTATGATCTGCATGAACCTGGGAAGCGGCGCCAAGGAAGAAGCCAGGAAATGGGTGGAGTACGTCAACGGAGCGTCCACCACGCCCCAAGGCGCGCGCCGCGCGGCCAACGGGCATCGCGATCCGTATCCGGCGACCATCTGGGAACTGGGTAACGAGCTCTGGGGGGACGACCAGATGGGCTGGCAGACGCCCACCAGCAATGCCGCCCGTTATTTGGAGTTCTTCCCCGTGGTGCGCAAGCAAGCTCTCCCTGGCGCGATGCTGGTAGCCTGCGGCCCCGGCGCGGACTTTACCCCGGCCTGGACTGGGGCCCTCATCAAGAATGCCGGCAAGGACTTGAGCTATATCAGCGTACATTATGTCGTCCGCCTCAATCAACTGGTGGCCAAGGCGCCCGATGCCGATACGCAGACGGCCATCCCTCTGGCCCTCCCCGTGGGGATGGCAAACCTCCTGAAACCTATTCGGGAGCAGATTGACGCAGACCCGGCCACCAAGGGCCGGGTGGGACTGGCCTACACGGAATGGAACTGGGGCGGAACCGGGCCATCCTCCACCAACATCGGCGGAGCGGTCATGGGCGCGGGTTGGATGAATATGATGCTATCTCAGGCCGATTTTGTGCCCATATCCAGCATGTCTGGCCTGATGGGAGGAGGGGGCCTGCGCAAGTCGCAGGGCATGGTCTGGGCCACCCCGCAGTGCTGGGCGTTCTGGCTTTACTCCCATCGCGCCGCGGATACGGTGGTGGCCACCGAAACCCAGGTTCGCCACTATGACGTTCACGACGGGATGACCAGCATGCCCGAGATCCCGAATGTGCCCTATCTGGACGTGCTGGCCACCAGAAACTCGGCCAGCGGCGATTTGGCTCTGTTCGTCGCCAACCGCGATTGGAAGAACAGTACTCCGGCGACCCTGCGGCTTGAGGGATTCTCCGCCGCCGCTCAGGCACAGGTGGACACGCTGGCCGCCGACTCACCGCTCACGGAGAATACGGCTGACCGCCCGGACGCGATTCGACCCGTGTCTTCGTTTCTGGCCGTGTCTGGAAACGAGATTCGGTACGTGTTCCCCAAACTCTCGGTGACGGTCATCACCCTGAAGCGGCGGTGAGCAAAGTTTCCGGACGGGCACTGAGGTTATCCATGCGACCAAACGACAAGAGCAACTTGACGCGCAGGACTTTTCTGCAAACTTCGGCTGTGGCCGCCAGCGCCACGCCCGCTTTTACGATTGCGACCCCTCAGCAGGTGCGCGGCGTGGGCAAGGAAATGCTGAAACTCGGCATCCTCGGGGTGGGGATGCGCGGGTCCCAGGCGGTTCTCGACACTTGGGCGGGAAACGACAACGTGCAGCTTGTGGCCATTGGCGAGCTTTTCAAGGACCGGCTCGACGGCGGCATCGCGAACATGAAGCAGAAGGCCCCGCAGCAATTCGAGAAGAAGTTCAAGGTGGACCCCGAGCACATGTTTTTGGGCTTCGACGCCTACCAGAAGGTGCTGGCGAGCGACATCGACATCATCATGATCTGCACGCCGCCGGCCTACCACCCGATGCATTTCATCGCCGCGGTGGAAGCCCGGAAGCACATCTTCTGCGAGAAGCCGTTCGGCACCGATCCGGTCAACGTGCGCAAGCTCATGGAGGCCGCCAGGAAGGCGGAGGAATTGAAGCTGGTGGTGGTCTCGGGCGCGCAGCGGCATTCCCACAAGCAGTATCTCGATACCATCCCCAAGATCCAGAACGGCGCGATCGGCGATATCGTGGCGGCGTATGCCAACTGGGCGGTGAACAGCGGCGCGATCCTGCACCTTCGCCGCGACGTTTCCCCGGCGCTAAACCACGCGGCCGTGCGCGATCCGAAGTGGACCGACATGGAGTTCCAGCATCGCAACTGGTACGAGTTCGTGTGGATCTGCGGCGATCAGGTGGTGGAGCAGAACCTGCACAACATCGACGTGATCAACTGGGTCATGGGCACGCACCCGGTAAGCGCGATCGCCTCGGGCGGCGTGGCGTGGCGGCCGCGCACGGAGGTCTACGGCAACATCTACGATCACAACGTGTGCGACTTCGAATACGCCAATGGCATGCATATGTACAGCCACGGGCGCCAGTATCCGCCCTCCACGCGAGTCAACGAAGTGACCGAGTTGGTGGTGGGAACCAAGGGCAGGAGCAACTGTCATGATATGTCGAGCGCCCGGGTGGTGGGCACGGACATGGCGATGGGCGAGTCGAGTCCTTACATCCAGGAGCACGTCGACCTGGTGGACAGCGTATTGGGCCGGCGGCCGTACATCAACCAGGGAATCATGTGCGCCGAAAGCACGCTGACGGGGATTATGGCGCGCGAGGCCGCTTACACCGGCATGAAGATCACCTGGGACATGATTATGAAATCGCAGCAGGACCTGTTCCCGAAGGCGCTGGACATGAACGCCAAGATCGACGTGCCGCCCGTGGCCGTACCCGGCGAGTACAAGTTCGTCTGAGACGCGGAGGATAACATGCCGCCCAGAAGGTTGAGGGTGCTGGCTCTGCTGGCTCTATTTCCGCCTTTGTTCGCCGCTTCCCCGGAGACGGCCAAGCACATCGACCGCGAGTGGTTCCGGCAAACCCTGGCCGGCGAGACAGCTCATTGGCGCGAAGCCGCTTTTCGCCCCAACGGCTTCTTCGCGGTATCGCTCGATCGCCAGTGGCGCCCGGTGGGCAGCCAGAACGGAACGCTGGTCACCCAGGGCCGCCAGCTCACGGTCATGGTGGTCGGCTACGAACTGACCCATGAGCCGGCTTACCTCGACGCCGTGAAGAAAGGCGCCGACTTCCTGCTCCAGTACTTTCGGGACACCGAGAAAGGGCTCTTCTTCTACAGCGTCACGCCGGAAGGCAAGGTGATCGACGAGAGCAAAGACAGCTATGGTCTGGCCTTTGTCATCCTGGGCTTGTCACGGGCGGCGCAGGTGACCAAGGACAAGCGCTATAGCGGCGCCGCCCTGGAGACCTGGGCGCAGATGAAAGAGCATCTGCGCGAGGAAAACGGTCTGTTCAAGCCCAAGATGGACCGCAACTATACAAGGGTCACCGCCCAGAATACGCAGAATCCGATGATGCACCTGTTTGAGGCGCTGCTGGCGCTGCACGACGCCACGGGTTCGAAGGATATATGGCGCGACGCCGAGTCGCACGCCGACAACATATTCACCAAGCTGTTCGACGCGCGCGAGGGGCGCCTGCCGGAACTGTACGACTTGGATTGGAAACCGGCCCCGGCCGAGCAGAGAGGTTACTTCGAGCTGGCGCACCAGTTCGAGTGGGCGTTTCTGCTGAGCCACGCCGTCGAGAAGGGTTTTCCCAAACGGTATTTGGCGATCGGCCAGCGGTTGCTCGACTACGGCATGAAAGTGGGCTACGACAAAGAAGAGGGCGGCGTCTTCTCGCGCGGCGACTACCAGGCCGACGCCGTTCGCGGCCCCAAGGGTTTTTGGGAACAGTGCGAATCCCTGCGCACGATGATGCACTACGCTGCGCTGCGCGGCCGCAAGGACCTGTGGCCGGCGTTCGACAAATCTCTGGATTTCGCCAGGAAGAACCTGATCGACCCGGAATACGGCGGCTGGTATAACTCCTACGACCCGAAGACTCCCCGGCAGCGGACCAACAAGGGTGGCGTCTGGCAGGCGGGCTACCACGTCTGCGGGATGTATCGCGAGGCCCTGCACCTGGCTGGCCCCGCGCGCTAACTGGAACGCCGGCATAAATAGGTGTATCCTTCATGGAGGCCGGGACGCGAGCCAGTAATTCCCGGCCAAGGAGAAGCGCCTCTATGTCAACCAGACGATCCTTCCTGATTGGTTCCTCGCTCACCGCCGCCGCGTCACGGTCCGCCGTGGGCGCCAATGAGAAGATCCGAGTGGGTTTCATCGGCGCCGGCACGCGTGGCAGCTATATGGCGACCGTCGCGGAGAAGAACGAGGATTGCCAGATCCTCGCCATGTGCGACGTCTACAAGAAGACGCTCGATGCGGCCGTGGGCAAGCTGAAGGTGAGCAAGCCCGATATCTACGGAGATTACCGCCGCGTCCTGGACCGCAAGGACCTCGACGCCATATACATCGCCACGCCGGACCACTGGCACTCCCCCATGATCGTCGAGGCCACCCAGGCCGGCAAGGACGTTTATTGCGAAAAGCCGCTCTCCAACAGTATTGAAGCCGCCGTGAAAGCGGTGGACGCGGTCAAGAAATACAACCGCGTGGCGCAGATCGGGTTGCAGCAGCGCAGTTGGGACCACTTCCAGAGATGCGCGGAGCTGGTGCAGAGCGGCATGTTCGGAACCATCTTCCACTGCCAGTTGCACTGGTCGGGCAGTTACACGCGCGCCGCCGAGGCGCCCACGCCGGTTCCCGAGGGCCTCGACTGGGAGATGTTCCAGGGTCCCGCGCCGCGTCACCCCTTCTCCCCGAATCGCCTGTTCTGGCGCTCCTTCTACGATTACGGCGGGGGCATTATCACCGACCAGGGCGTGCACGTCGCCGACGTGGTGTGCTGGTATATGAAGAACCGCGTGCCGATCAGCGTGTCCGCGGAGGCGCAGTACTCCCTGGTGCTGCCTCCCAACCCCGAATGCCCGCCGGATTCGGTCCAGATCGCCTGCAAGTACGACAAGTACCTGATGACGTTCACCAACGCCTACTTCCCTCAGACGGATTACGCCGCCGACCAGGGCAATTACTTCTATGGGAGCAAGGGCGCATTGCACGTGAACCGCCAGAGCTATACCTATCGGGTGATGCCCGGCCGGGGCCTGGCAATGCCCAGCCGGGACGAGCCCCGCGGCGGAACGCCGCCCGCGCCGGCGTTCGAGCCAGTCAACGAGAAGTTCGCCTACGTGGGCGGCCCCTCCGATTCGGCCCACATTCGCAACTGGCTGGACTGCATCAAGTCCCGCGAGACGCCCAGGACCGGCGTCGAAACCGGCTTCTACTCCACGCTGCCGTTGCTGATGGCATTGCTCGCCATCCGTAACGATAAGACGTACGTTTGGGACGACCAGAACAGGGTAGCCAAAGCCTGAAGCGGGTTCATGGGGCAGGCCCGGATGGCCCGCCCCATGATTGGCTTACACTTCGATTCCGGCCTTGCGCATGACTGCCCGAGTAGTGTCGTATCCCAATTTGGCGGCCTCTTCCGCCGGCATATCCCGCGGAATGCGCCCGAGGGGTTCCGGACTCACTCCGTCCTCGTACCCGATCTCCTTGAGCGCCCTGAAGAACCCCACCAAGTCGATCACGCCTTCTCCCGGCATCAGGCGCGCGTTGTCCCGCACGTCTTCCGGCGGCATCTTGGCCGCGTCCGAGACGTGGATGGTGACGATGCGGGCCTTTCCCGCCTTGTGGATGTCCTCGATGGTCGCTCCGGAGTGGTGCCAGTGCCAGGCGTCCAGCAGCAGCCCGTAGTTCGGCCCGCAGTCCTTGGCAAAGGCCAAACACTCGTTCATCTGGGTGGCAAACGAGGGCAGCCGCGAGCGGAATTGCAATGGTCCCAGGAACTCGAGCCCGCAGCGCACGTTGTATTTGGCGAGCACGGCCCCGGCGGTCTGAAAGCGTCCCACCAGCGTCTTGCGGTATTCCTCCACCGACTGGCCCGCCGGCGGCGCGCTCCACGAAGTGTCGACCATTCGCGCGCAACCCATCGCCACGGCGAACTTCAATTGATCTTCCAGCCCTTCCATGCCTCTTTTGAAGGTATCCTCGTCACGCGCCGGGTTTACCGGAAAGCCACTGTACGCCGGCCGAAGTTTCAACTCCGCAAGCAGGGCCTTGGTGGCATCGAGGCCCTCCTTCATCGCGCCGTTCAGATTGACGTCCACGCCCCCATACCCCGCTTTTGCCGCCAGGCGCGCAAAATCCGGCCACTGCGCCCGGCCGGTTACGAGCGAGCTGTTGAGCGAGATATACATGCCGGTCGCGGCGCCCGCGGCGCCGTTGGCCAGTCCCAGCGCCGCGCCCGCGCCGGCCGCCGTTCGCAGGAATTCTCTTCGGTTCATAATCGCCTCCGGCGCGGGGCGGGCCCTCGCCGCGGACCTGTCCCGCCGCCCCATTAAGCCTAACTCCGAACACCCGTCCGTGTCCCGGCCCACAATCGGATTTCCCTGTCCTCGATGGAACGGCTGGCCGAGGACGAGCGCTTTTCGATTGCCCCGATCGGCTGGACGGGAGTTCGCCGGGGGTGCGGTTCCTCAGCAAATCTCGTAGTGCTTCAGGATGTCGATCCAAAGATTCTGC
>JBEKPK010000171.1:0-11497 GCA_049520795.1 Bryobacteraceae bacterium | reverse complement strand
GCGCTTCGTTCAGCGTCTGGACGCCCAGGGCTTGGGCTTCGGCCAGCTTGGCGCCCGGATCTTCGCCTACTACTATGTAATTGGTCTTCTTGCTTACCGAGCCGCTGACTTTGCCGCCGGAGGTCTCGATCAGACGTTTGGCGTCGTCTCGGGTCAAGGTGGGGAGCGAGCCGGTGAGCACGAAAACGAGGCCCTCGAGCGGGCCGCCCTTGGAACGCGTCGATTGGTGGTCGAAGCGCAGGCCGGCTGCGCGGAGGCGGTCCACCAGCTCGACGTTGCGCGGTTCGCGGAAGAACCGAAAGACGCTCTCGGCAACTTTGGGGCCCACTTCCGGGGCCGCCTGGAGCAGATCCAGCCCGGCGTTGGCGATGGCGTCGATGCTGCCGAATTCCTCGGCCATGAGATCGGCCGTGCGCTCGCCCACGAAGCGAATCCCCAGCGCGGCGAGGACCCGCGGCATGGGGTTCTTCTTCGATCTCTCGATATTACGGACGATGTTACCGGCCGATTTGGGACCCATGCGCTCGAGCGTCAGCAGTTTCTCGGCCGTCAGATCGTACAGATCGGCGACGCTCGCCACCATGCCGCGATCGACGAGCTGATCCACCAGGACGTCGCCCACGCCGTCGATGTTCATCACCCCGCGGGAGGCGAAGTGAAGAATGGATTCCTTGAGCCGCGCCGAGCAGTTGGTATTGATGCAGCGGCTGGCGGCTTCGTCCTCGGCGCGGGCCACCGCTCCTCCGCACACGGGGCATTGCGCGGGCATGTGAAACTTCTTGCGGTAAGAGCCCTGCGCATAGACGCGAACCACCTTGGGGATGACGTCGCCGGAGCGCTCGATCACCACGTCGTCGCCGATTTGGAGCGACAGGCGTTCGATTTCGCCCTCGTTGTGCAGGGTGGCTCGCGAGACGGTGACGCCGCCGACCTCGACCGGTTTGAGGAGGGCCACGGGGGTGAGCGCGCCCGTGCGGCCCACCTGCACTTCAATGCCCTGCACCACCGTGACCGCCTGCCGCGCGGCGTACTTGTAGGCGATGGCCCAGCGCGGGGCCTTGGCGGTGAAACCGAGGGCGCGCTGCTGCGCCACCGAATCCACCTTCACCACCACGCCGTCGATTTCGTAGGACAGGTCGTCGCGGCAGGCTTCCCACTGGGCGCAGAACGCCAGCACGTCGTCCATGGCGCCGCAGATCTTGCGGTAGGGATTTACCTTGAAGCCCAGGCGGGCGAGCTCCTCGAGCGCTTCCCACTGGCTCGGCAAGGCGGGCTGGCCATCGGCCAGGAGGAAATAGGCGTAGTAATCCAGGCGCCGCGAGGAGGTGATGCGCGGCTCGAGCACGCGCAGGGAGCCCGCCGCCGCGTTGCGCGGGTTGGCGAAACGGGAGAGCCCGCGCTCGTCGCGCTCGGCGTTCAGGCGCTCGAAGGCGCTCCGGTTCATGACCGTTTCGCCGCGGGTCTCAAATGCCTCCATCGTGGTTTCGACGCGCAGGGGCAGGGAGCGTATGGTACGCGCATTCCCGGTGACATCCTCGCCCACCTCGCCATCTCCGCGGGTGACCGCCTGGGTGAGCCGGCCCTGCTGGTAGTGCGCCGCCATGGAGAGCCCGTCCATCTTGAGCTCGACCACGTAGCGGTACGGCTGGCCGCCCAGCAACTCGCGGACGCGGCGGTCGAAATCGCGCAGATCGGCTTCGTTGAAGGCGTTATCGAGGCTGGTCATGGGGGAGCTGTGCCGGACCTTTACAGAGCCCTCCCGTGGCTGGCCGCCTACGCGCTGGGTGGGGGAATCCGGCGACGCCAGGGCGGGATGCCGCTGCTCCAGCTCCTGCAACCGGCGCATCAGCGCGTCGTACTCGGCGTCGGTGATTTCGGGCTGGTCCAGGACGTAGTACCGGTATTCGTGGTGGCGAAGCTGTTCGCGAAGCTCCTCGGCTTCCTCGGCGGGATCTTTCATCGGCCCCTCAACTATAATCTAACCTGGAGAAGATACCATAACGGCCTATCGGAAGACCGTCCTCATCTACAATCCCCGCGCCGGCCGATTCGGGAGGAGTGGAAGCGCGCTGGTCGGGCGCGCGGGCGAAATCCTCGAAAAGAACGGACATCAGGTGACGGTTGCGCCCACTACGGGTCCCCAAACCGCGGGCGCCATCGCGCGCGAGCACATTAGCCGCGGGGCGGAGCTGGTGGTGGTGGCGGGAGGCGACGGCACCATCAACGAAGCGGCCGAAGGCATGCTTCACTCCCCGGTTCCTCTGGCCATCCTGCCGGGCGGCACGGCCAATGTGCTGGCCATGGAGATGAAGCTAGGCTTCGATTTTGAGAGGGCCGCGCGGCGGTTGGCGGAATGCCGGCCGCGGCGCATCTCGGTGGGGCGCCTGGTTTGCGATGGCCGCGCGGCCCGGCATTTCCTGCTCATGGCGGGGGTCGGGCTGGACGCCGGAATCGTATATCGCGTAAACGGTCCGCTGAAAGCGCGCACCGGAAAATTCGCCTACTGGGTGGCGGGGTGGAGTCTGCTCGGCCGGCGGCTGCCCGAGTTCCACGTGGAGATGGATGGCGCGGACCGCGTATGCTCCTTCGCGCTCCTCAGTAAAGTGCGCAATTATGGCGGCGATTTCGAAATCGCCCGCCAGGTGACCTTGCTGGAGGAGTGCTTCGAGGTGGTGCTGTTCGAGGGGCGCTCCACGATTCCATACGCCAAGTACTTCGCGGGGATGGCCTTGCGACGGCTGGCGGGAATGAAGGGAGTGACCATGCTGCGGACCGGTAACGTGAAGCTCGCCTGCCCCGGAGACCAACGCGTCCACGTGCAGATCGATGGTGAATACGCCGGCCGCCTGCCCGCGGAAATCTCCATTGTGCCGGACGCCCTCACGCTGATGGTTCCACCGGACTACGGGTCTAAGTGAACGTCCCGTCTGTTTGAGTGTCCCTGCAAAGCCCCCGATAACATTGGTTGATCCATATTGTCCTCGTTGTGGAATAAAGGAGGTCAATAAATTCAATCTGATGTCTCAAAACTCTTGACACGCGCCGAAAATGGGGGCACACTCGCATCATGAATTCTACTGTGGGAGTACGACTGATCACTGTAATAGTTATGTGCATGTCCTGGCGCTTGCCGGCGGGAGCGCAGGAGACGGCTCTTCCGACAGAGCGCACGGCCGCGAGTAACGCCTCGCCGATTGCCGCGGCTGGGGCGATACTCGACGTGACTCAGGCGGCCAATTGGGCCCGCCGCAACGCGAGCGTCCTATCGATGGCCGCGGCCGGAACTGCGCAGGACAATACCACTCCGCAAGCCGAGCCATCCCCACAAGGAGCGCCGGCGCGTCCCCGCTTGCATCCTCGAGTAAAGGTCCGGAAACCATGGACCGGGGCTCGCATTGCAGTCCTTGCTGCCGGTATTGGGGCGACGGGAGCAGGCGTCTATTTGTGGGCAAGTGGCCCTACGATCAAACCTGCCGCCACGACTTGCGTTTCGTCCTACAACCCCTTCGGAGTTCCAAACTACTCTTCATGCAGCGGCCCCACGACCTGGAGCGGCAAGAAAAAGGCGGGCCTGGGGTTGACCATCGTTGGAGCGTCCGTCTCCATTTTGGCTTTAGTTTGGTGATAGTAACTGGCCCTATTTTCGATGGAAGGAAGTCAGCAAGGTTTCTCGCCGGGTTTCTCAATGCGCTTGACGAGCGCCGACAATGGAGGAACATTCGGACTAGGAATCTTACTGCCGGAATACGGCTGACCGCTGCCATAGCTGTGTGCATGTTTTCGTGCTTGCCGGCGCGAGCGCAGGAGATGGCTCTTCCGACGGAGCGCGCGGCCACAAGGAGCGCCTCGCCGGTCGCCGCGGCTAGCGCCGTACTCGACATGACTCAGGCAGCCAATTGGGCCTACCGCAACGGCAGCGTTTTGTCGATGGCTGCGGCCGGGACTGCACGGCAGGACAATGCCACTCCGCAAGCGGAGCCATCCCCGCAAAGCGCGCCAGCGCGTCCCCGCTTGCATCCTAAAGTGAAGCGCCGGAAACCATGGACTAAGGTTCGCATTGTAGTCCTTGGCGCCGGTCTTGGGATGACAGGAGCAGGCGCCTATCTGTGGGCAACCGGCCCCATGGTGCACAATTCTCCCGCGGATTGCGCTCTAACGAACACATGCAACCCCACCCTATATTGGTCCGGCAAGAAAAAGGAGGGCCTTGGGCTGACGATGGTTGGAGCGTCCGTCTCCCTTTTTGCCCTAGCTTGGCCACTGTAGCGAAACGGGGGACCAATTACGCCGTTTCCGGCCGCGACCCTATGCCGTCCACGCTCTCCTTACCACAAGTACTCCTTCGCCGATTCCCGCTTATCGTACCCGTCCAGCACGTGCACCACTCGAATCTTCTTCAGTGATTGCGGCGAAAGCTGGCCTATCGGGATGTAGATGATGGTCCGGTCCACGCGGGAGGCTATGGTGCGGAAGATGGAGCGGGGCGGTTTGGCTGCTACATACACTACGTGGCGCTGCAAGGAGTAATCGATCGCAGCCAGTAACAGGCGCTCGGATTTCGACTCGGCGAAGTCGTAGTCGGGGTCCTGCCACACATCATACAGGCGGCGCGGCGGGAGTGACATGAGGAAGCCGCCGTACTCGGCGCGACCTATGCCGGGGCCGGCCATGTGGTCGAACGGGAAAGTGGAATAAAAGGCCATGTCCGATTCGTTCTGGTTCTCGCCCAGCCAGGTAGTCAGATACGGGTAGCGCTGGTCGCGGTCTTCGTCGAAGATCACCACCACCGCGCCCACTTCGCCCTGGATCTTCTGAAACTGGCGGACGTAGATCTTGCCTTCATACCAGCGGCGGATGGTCTCGCGTATATCGATTCCATCGAGAATCGAGGTGGTGAACGGCTCGACCCGCATCCTTTCCTCGGAGAGTATGCTCTTGCCGCGCTTCTTGAGATAGCGGCCGTAATCCTCGATCACCAGGTCTTCCGGCGGGTAGGAGCAGATGCTGGTTCCGTCTAACTGGCTGGCCCACTCCCCCGGATGCTTCTCCTTCCTGCGCTGCTTGAGCCCGTAGGGACGCAGGCGGCGTTTGGAGCTGGGCAGGCGGCGGCGCAGGCGGATGCGGCGCGTGTCCATCCAAACTTCGTCGCCGGAAATACGCACGGTCAGAACGTCGGACGCGTCTTTCTGCGGAGGGTAACGCCCGGCCGCTTCCCAAACTTCCCAGGCGAAATTATCGTCGGCCACCGCGCGGGCCGCCACCGTGAGATCGTAGAGGCCCGCCACCAGTTCGTGGGCGGCCAGCGCCAGGTTGCGCGTGTAGCGGGCCAGCAGGCGGCGCTGCCAGTGGGCCATGCGCTCGCCGGCGTTGATCTCGTATTCCTTTTCGGCCTCCCGGAAAACGGCCAGTTGCGCGTGCCGCCGGTCGATCAGGCTCGGCTCAGTCATGGCCTGGCGGACGGTTTCGTAGCGCCATTGCAATGCCGGGTATTCGAGCGTGATTTCGGCCAGCGATTCGGGGTGCGCGTTGAAGACTTCGACTCCTTCGCGGCGCTCGCGCACAATAGGCTGCGCCTGCGGCTCTTCCATGGCGTCCAGCACCGGGTCCAGCAGGTTGAGCGAGATCACCACGAAAACGCGCGCGTCGGGGTCCACTCCCTGCAATTTCCAGGCGATGCCCGCGGCGTGTCGCGCAATCTCGGGGGAGCGCGGCTGGGGCCACAGGCGGTACGCTTCCACGTAACGCGCCAGACCCACACGGCGAATGGCGTAGGGGTCCGGGTAGGCGTCCTTGAGGTGCGGCCGCAGGGCGGCTTCGGGGTCCGCGAAGACGATTTCGGCGCCGGTCTCCAAGCCCGTGCGAACGGCCTCCGTGAACGGGTCGGCCGGCTCGATGGGAACGTAGACGGCTTCGGTATCGCCGGCGGTTTCGTCCGGATAGAAGATCACGGACATTTCGGGCAGCCGTTTCACGGCGCGCATCCAGGCCTCCCGCAAGGCCACCGGCAGCTCCAGCGCCACCACGCCCGGGCGCTCCCGCAGGATGGCCTGACGGGCCTCGATGGCGAACTCCAGCCGGCCGGGAACCACCGGGAAGTAGGTGAAGCGCCCGCGCGTCAGGCTGCCCGCGTCAGGAAGCGGAAGGTCGAATTCCGAGGGCATAACGCAGCGCCTCTTCTCCCAGCACCTGTACGATGGATGTCTCGATGGCCTCCTTCTCGTGGGTGCGCTCCGTGGCCAGGCTCTTGAGCTTGATGGCGTAGCGCGCCACGTTGATGCCGTCGCGAACGGTGTAGCGCTCGTCGGCGGCGTGCGCCATTTGCAGAAAGTCCGTCACGTAATTGAGGATGCGCTCCTCGGCGAAAGGCAGGTTCTCGCGCAGAATCTGAAACTCTTCGTCGCGCTCCGGAAAGTCGATGAAGATCTGCGGCTGCAAGCGCGAATGGATATACTCGGGCAGCTCGAACGTCGAGGCGTCGTCGTTCATGGTGGCTACCAGGCGAAACTGCGGATGGGCCTTGATCTTGATGCCGGCCACGATGGATTCCACATAGCGGCGGTTGTCGAGCAATGGCGCGAGCGAGGCCCAGCTTTTCTCACTCATGCGGTTGCCCTCGTCGAGGATGGCGATGCCGCCCCGGATCATAGCGGTGGCCAGGGGAGAGGCCACATAGCGCAGGTTGCCTTCGCCGGCGATCACGGGGGTGACTAGCAGGTCCTCCGGCCGCGTGTCCATGGTGGCTTGCAGGATGTACGCGTCGCGGCCCATGCGCCGCGCGGCGGCGTAGGCGAGAGTGGTCTTGCCCACCCCCGGCTTCCCCAGCAGGCGCGGGTTCATGGGCACGTCCTGATCGTTCACCACCATCCACGCGGCCAGGAGCTGCCGCATAAGCTCGTCCTGCCCCACCCATTCGACGGCCAGTTCGTCCGGATGGGCCAGATGCAGCGTGACGCCTTCAATCTCGACGGTCATAGGCTGAATACTATTATGCCGCCGGCGCGTGGGAACCGGCGCCGGGCTGGTCGCCTATGCTGGCGTTGGAGGATGACCCCCGTGCGGCGCTACGACAGTCTGATTTCAAGGCGGGAGCAGATCTTCGAAATCGCCGCGCGATATGGGGCGCGGAACGTGCGTGTGTTCGGCTCGGTTGCGCGGGGCGAGGATGGGCCGGAGAGCGACGTGGATCTGTTAGTGGAGTTCGAGCCGGGGCGTGAAACCACGAATTCGACAGCGGGTTATCGAGGAGGGCGGTGGTCCTTTGAGGGATGACGCCGGCCGTCACCAGGACATCCTGGATTCCATCCAGCGGCGTCGATATCGAGGAAGTCTGGTCCACGGTGGTGAATGACCTGCCGTCAACCGCTACCTAAGCATCTGCGCGAACCAGAGGGCCGACCGCCAGGTCCTCGTCAATCAGGGGCCAGTGGATGCCATAGCCGGAAGGCGAGAGTTCCACTCGATTTCGTTCCGCCTGGGATGCGTGGGCCAGCCGCTCGGAACACCTTTCCCACGGAATCGACACAGCGCCGCCTTCCATAACCACAATGAGCGCCGCGGGCGTGGTTTCGATTGCTTTTGCCAAGACCGGCTTCGTCTTACTCTGCACGGTGCCCTCCGAATTGCTCGCGCCAGGCAGCCACGATCTGATCGAAATGCGCAAAGATTATCTGGCGCACCTCGCGTCGCAAACGCGGCGTGCAGTTGTATTCAAAGTCCTCGACGATATCGAAACGATCCGGATGCAGCCAGTACTTGCATTCCGCATCTCCCTTCACCGCATGCACGTGCATCGGCTCGTTGCCCTCGTTCGAGCAAAAATGAAACCGCCAGCCCTGGACGTAGAGAATGGGGGGCATCGGCTCGCGATTCCATTATAAAGTGTTTTGGGGGCTAAGACGTTCACTCCCTCGGCCTGAACGTCGATTCCACCCCAAACCTCTTGTACTCGCTATGAGCGATGCGCAGGCTCTCTCTCTGCGGGCCGGTGCGGAATTGCGGAGTATCGTCGGCGTAGGCGTACGCGGGAATCCGTGGCCCGAAGGTCCAGCCAACCTTCGAAGATCTGCTCACCTCCCACCGCGAATGGTAAAACAGAAGTATGCTAACGCAGTTCATCGCGGCGGCGATGGATATCGCCCATTACGAACCTCTTGAGGAAGGAGGGTTCTTTGGGTCGATTCCTGGTTTGGATGGGGCGTGGGCGAGCGCTCCTACGCTGGAGGCTTGCCGCAAGGAACTGGCGGAGGTTCTGGAGGACTGGCTCCTCTTCCGTTTGTCGCGGCAAATGCCGATCCCGGTCATTCAAGGCATCGACTTGGCTATTCGCGAGGTGGCCTGATGCCGGGGGCCGGTCCGCTGAAGCGGGCCGACCTGATTCGTTATCTCCGGATTCTCGGTTTTGGCGGCCCGTATGCCGGCGCCAGACATCAGATCATGGTGCGGGGGAACATCACGCTGCGAATTCCCAACCCGCATCAGGGAGACATCGGGACGGGGCTTCTGCTGCGGGTGTTGAAGCAGGCCGGCATTGCGCGCGCGGAGTGGGAGCGTCTTTGAAGCACTCTGGCGCGAAGAACGCCGGGCAAAAAGCCGGCGCCAGGCTCACAACGTTCATTCCCTCGGCGTGAACGTCGATTCCACCCCAAACCTCTTGTACTCGCTGTAGTTGATGCGCAGGCGCTCTCTCTGCGGGCCGGTGCGGAATTGCAGAGTGTCGTCGGCATAGGTGTAAGTGGGAAACCAGTGCTTGCCGTCGATGGGTCTGCGAATGGTGGTGAACCTGGGGAACAGGTTTTCCTTCTTGGTATCCACGATCTGCGGCACGGCCTGGCCTTCCATCCGCACGATGTTGTATTCTCTTTTGTCGACCCAGATCATCCCATCGAAAAGGCGCTGGCCTTCCAGGATCTGGCGCGGGCGCACCTGCAGCACCCAGCAGTCCACTTCGTCCATGGTTTCCTCGCCTTTGAATCGCGTTTCGTAATTCCAGAGGCGGTCTTCGGTGAGCACCAGGGGCTGGATCTCGCGGATGTCGCGGAAATCCTCGGGGGTCAGTGTGAGGAGTTTCAGGCGATTCTCGGGCTTGCCCACGAACTCTTCGGTGCGCTCGTGGGTGGGCGAGAAAATCACGTCGCGGACTTCTCTATATGTGCCGCGGACGCCGCCGTTCTTGTCCAACTCATCGAGCGTCACGGTCTGGCGGAAGGTGTATTCGTTGCGCTCGGTTTCGGTTTCGGTCTCGCGGTGGGCCACCAGCTTGGCCAGGTTAGGAGGAGCCTCCTGGGCGCATAAAGGGGCCAAAAGCACGGATGCTAGAATGAGGCCGATGGCCAAACCGCTCAGCGGCTTCCGGGCGGCCTTGCTGGTCGGCTGGGCGGCGCTCGGCGCGGCGGGCTTGCTGTACGCGCGATTTCGAAGCATCCCAAACTGGGCGGCTTTGCCGGCGTTGGCCGCCTTCCTCGTCGAGTATCCATTTTATCTTGTTCCGGCTTTCCGCTCGGTGCGGGAACGGGTGGCCGGCGCACGCCTGCCGTTATTCCTGGCGGCCGGGTCGTCGCTGCCTTACCTGACGTGGAAACTGGTTGAGGCCCTGGCATTCGGCGGCCGGGGGGGCCATCCCTTCGAGTGGATGGCGCTGGCGCAACTGCTGGCTGTGGCGCTGGCGCTGGGCTTGTGGTATCTCGTGCTGCCTCCCTCGGCGCCGTCCGATTTGGGATTCGGCGCGCTGGTGGCGTGGATCGTGCTGGGCCGCTATTTCGACAAAATCTACCCCGAACCGTTCGCCCATGTGGAAGTTGTGTACCTGGGCAAGATCGCCGTCTTCCAGGCGGCCGTGATGGTGTTGATGCTGGTGCGGCGGGTGCCTGAGACGGGCTATGGATTCATCCCCCGGTGGAAGGATTGGCGCATCGGCGCGCTGAACTTCCTGTATTTCATGCCGGTAGGGCTGCCGCTGGCGCTAGCCATCAAGGCAGTCCGCTTCGGCCCGCCCGCTCCGCTGTGGCTCATCGCGGGGACGTTCCTGGCGATGCTGTGGGTGGTGACCCTGGCGGAGGAGTTTCTGTTTCGCGGCGTCCTGCAGCCCATGATGGAGAGTTGGACGGGCCGGCGCGGCGTGGCATTGATCCTCACCTCGGCCATTTTCGGGTTGATGCACCTTTCGTTCCGGAGGATGTTTCCCAACTGGCGATGGGTGCTGGTGGCGGCGGCGCTGGGGTGGTTTTGCGGGCGAGCGCGCAACCAGGCGGGCGATATCCGCGCCGCCATGGTGACTCACACTCTGGCGGTCACCGCCATGCGCGCGTTCTTCATCCTGGGGCCGCAATGACGCCATGGCCCGTGGCCAGAGACGGCCGTGCAGCGCGTGGTGAAAGGTCAGTTTTGGGCAAAATGCCCAAAAATACCCCAAAATCAGCAGCTAAGTTGTTCCCGGTTGAGTTTTGGGCAACTTGCCCAAAATCGCAGGTTAACCCGCGGGCTGTTAGGCCCTCCGGCCGTGAAGCCAGCGTGTCAGGGCGCTTGTGAGATTGCGCTTTCCACGCTGCTGGTTCTCTGCCTCGCCGCCCCACAATTTCGCCGGCTCGGAAAGCCCGGCGATCTCGATGGGAATCGGCGCAAGCTCCCGGCCCGATACTCGCACCACCAGATTCTCGATGCCCAGCCGCGTTTCAGGCGCAAGCAGGAAGGCGAACTCGTAGGCATCGGCGATGCGGTCGGTGCATTCGAATTGCTTAAACTCCACCGGCCGGCCCGCCACTGTGAAGAAGACTTCCTCGGGGCGTTCCACGTCCTCCATGGCGACTCTGATTCCGCCCATCTCGCTGCGGTATTTGGAGGCGATGGCGACGCCGTCGGAAACCGAGAGCACCCGTGGGTCTCTGGGAGCCGGCGGCAGCGCCTCGATGCGTTTCGGCTCGCCCAGCCTGCGGTCTTCGAACCACAACGCAACCTCTACCTGCCCCGGCGGAGTTCCCTTGGGGATGCGGACATTCAGTTGGCAGCCGCCCGTTTTGTCAATGGGAGAAAGGTAGCACCCGCGCGCGCGCGTATCGCGGAAGGCCGCCTCCAGGTTGCCCAGGTGGCAAACCGTGGGCAGTCCCTCGATCCAGAGGCTGACCTCCGCGCCGCGCCCTCGGGCGGGCGCCCAACCCTCGCCGTTGGTGGAGTTAGTGACCGCCTTGAGCGCGGTCCGCGAAAAATCCGCCGCGCCTCGGTCGCCCGGTTTCACCCAGGTTGTCCACATATACTGGGTTTCCAGACCGGTGAGGTTCACCAGGGGGAAATCGCGCTCGCGCGCAAAGGCCGCCATATCTTCGCCGCTGAAGTAGCAGCCCGTCCAGGTGGAAGTCTCGCTCTCCATCTCCGCGCGGGTCGGGGGCGCGCCGCGCAACTGGCAGCACAACACGCCGCCCGCTTTGAGCGTGCGCCGCGCCTCGGCCAGGTAGTGGCGCACGATTTCGGGATCGGGGATGTGCTGGAAAACGGTATAGGAATAGAT
>JBEKPK010000170.1:0-11503 GCA_049520795.1 Bryobacteraceae bacterium | reverse complement strand
GGATAGGGGCCGGTATCGTTGAGCCCGGGAACCTCCAGGGCCGCCATGTTGATGGTCGAGCCGCTTTGCGGATCGCCATTCAACAGGAAGCGCGGCTGCTGCCCCGAGAGATTGCCGCTGGTAGGGCTGCCCAGGAGACGGTTTCCGGCGTCCTGGCCGGAGATGCTGAGAGCGACATCGGTGGGCATCCCGGATGCCAGCGTGGTGACTCCGGAAAGGACCCAGTGGTCGAAGACCGCGCCCACCACCTTATTGCCGCCGAAAGCCCTGCTGGCCTTGGGCAGATCCCAGACAAAGTTCCCGACCAGGTAGTGCGTGCGGTCGAAAGCGGCAAGCTGATAGTCGAGCGCCGGGTTCACCAGCCTGGTAAACGTGCCATCGTCGGAGATAGTGGTCATGGTCTTCGACAGAGTATACGCTACGCCAAAGGTGAGGCCCTGGGAGAACCGCCGCTGGAGGCTCGCCTGGAGGGAGTTGTAATTGGCCTGGGCGTCGAAGACGTACCAGGTAATGTCGCTGTACCCCTGATAGGGGCGCAGGAAATCCGTGCCTAGAATGTCCACGCCGCTGAAACTCAGCCCCGCGCCCGAATAAAGGGTTGGCAGGCTGGGCTCGGTAGCCGGGATAACTCCGTTGGCGAACTTGGTGGGGTCCTGCGCGGCGGCCGTGAAGGTTGTCCCATAGCCCGGGGTGTTCAGATTGGTCTTGCGGGGGAGATCGCGCGATTTCGATCCGACGTAGGAGATATCGATCACCGCGCCCATTCCGATGTCGCGCTGCACGCCGATGCTGTAGGAGTAAATGTGCGGGAAGCTCATATTCTCGGTCACGCCGGTGATGGTCAGCGGCGACAGAACGCCGCCTCCGCCGGAGGTAATGTTCTGCAGGTAGCCGTACTGAAGGGTGGGTTGGAGGACCAGCGGCGGGTTACTGGCTCCAAACCCCGTGACGCCGCTCTCGTACCGGTCGATGGCGATTCCGAAGCCGCCGCGTACCACGGTCTTGTGGTTTCCTGTTACGTCATACGCAAAGCCGAGACGCGGCTGGGGCAGGATTTTCCGCGTGATGACGCCGCCGCTGGGGTAACCCGCGCTCACCAGTTCCATCCCATCGCTGATGTTGCCGGAGCCCGACACCAGTTTTCCGACGTAGTAGCCCGGCATGGTGTTCGACAGGGTCGCGGCGCCGGTGGTGGCCGGGTCGATGGCCCGGTAGCTGGCCGCTCCCGACGAGCAGGTGGAAACGCCGACGCAGACCGGCCGGTAGAGGCGCATGGCCTGGGCGGCGACGAATGCGCTGGGATTGAAGTAGGCCCCATCCCCGGCGGTGTTGTAAACCGGCTGATACCAGGAGAAGCGGACGCCCAGATCGAGCGTCAGGTGGCGGTTGACCTTCCAGGTGTCCTGCGCGTACCCGGAGAGGTCGTGGTAAAGGTAGTTCTGGTACGGCTTTGCGTTGGCCTGGGTGAAAGAGTTGTACACGCCCAGCAAGGCGTTGGAGAAAGGGTTGCCGCTATTGAGCGGGTTGGAGGCATTGGTGGTAAAGTCGATGTCGCTCTCTACGTGGGTTTGATTGTTGCTGGCGTTTGAGCCGCTCTGGAAATAGAAGCCCACCTTGAACTCGTGCCCACCGTGCACCTTGGTGAGGTTATCCATGACTTGCCAAATCAGGAATCGCTGCTCGAAGGGCCCGAAAACGCTGGTACTGACGGCGGTGCCGACGCTGGCGATCCCGCCGAAAGTCAGGCTGGGGATCAAGTTGGCGACGTTGGCGGTGGGATAGAGCATGGGAGTGTTGATGCCGGCAGCCGTGCGGGTGGCCGCGTCGCCCTCCGGCGCGATAGTGACGCCGCCCCGGCCAATTCCGAAGACGAATTCGTTCACCACGGTAGGTCCGAAGCTCTTGGTGAGCGAGATGCTCGGCACGCTGCCCGGACCGTTCTTCCGGTCGGTGATGGTGAGCGGCCAGTTCCAGGTGGCCGTCGTGGTGCCGTAGGCGAACTGTTGATCGTCGTGGTTGTAGGCCCAGCGCACGCTCATCCGGGTACTGCTGTTGATGTTCCAGTCGCCGCGAAGGATAGTCTCGTTCCGGGGGTAGGCGCTGGGTATCTGGGAAGTGTAGTTGTAAGCGTTGCCTCCCAAGGTGGTGTTAGGCTGGGGCAGAAAATTCAAAATCGCCTGGCCGGGGGCGTAGATACGGTTGCTGGGGATGAGGTCCCCCGGAAACGCGACCCCCGTGGTGGGATCGATGATGGTGATCGCCTTGCCGCTGCCGTCCACCGACTGCGAGAAGTCCCCGGTGCGCTCGAGCATGGTGGGGACACGGATGTTATTGGACGTGGCTTGCGGCACCAGTTGGCTGTAATATTCCTGGCTGACGAAAAAGAAGAGCTTGTTCTTTCCATGAACCAGGTGCGGGATGAAGACGGGGCCGCCGAAATTCCACCCGTAGTAATTGTAGCGGTACAGGGGGCGGGGGAAATTGTTGGCCGAGCCGCCGCGAAGGTCGTTGAAGTAGGAGTCCGCGTTCATGCTGTCGTGGCGGCGGAAGTAACTGCCGCCGCCGTGGTACTCGTTGGCGCCCCCGCGCGTGGTCAGCGCGATGACGCCTCCGCCGGATCTGCCGTATTCGGCCTGGTAGTTCGACGTCAGGATCTTGACCTCTTCGACCGCGTCGGGATTGATGGACACCAGCGCCCCGGTGTTATTGCCCAGGTTCAGGTTCGTGATGCCGTCGAGCGTGTATTCGTGCTCGAGGCTGCGGGTGCCATTGACCTGGAAACTGCCGGTGATGTTGGTCACCGTGGAAGCCGCGTTGGCCACCAGGGCGCTGACGTTGATTCCGGGAATGAACTTCATCATATCGATGATGTTCTGGCCGTTGAGCCCGATCTCCCGAAGGTCCCGATTGGTCACGATATCGGAACGCTCGCCCGAATCCGCTTGAACCTGGATCGTCCCGGGACTGGCTTCGACGGTGACCGTATCGGTGGCGGCGCCTACCTGAAGAACGATGTCGCCCACGCCGACCTTGGTGGCCAGCGGCAGGATAACGTCCTTGTTCTCGCTCTTCTTGAAGCCCTTAGCTTCGGCCGTGAGGGTGTAAGTTCCCGCCGGAAGCTGTGGGAAAATGAAGTTTCCTTCCGCGTTGGTACTCGTTGTCGCGCGATACGCCGTATCCTGGTCGGTGACGGCTATCTCCACTCCGGGGATCACCCCGCCTCCGGAATCCTTCACCGTACCGGTGATGGAACCACTGTTCTGCGCAAAAGCACAGATCGATAAGGCGGCCAATATCATGATCGCCGTCAGTGTTCTTTGTATGCTCCGCACCATCTGCGCCGCTCCCTTTCGCACTTCAGATATCCAGGCCGGAAACTATGTTTTGCATCCGGCTTTGAGGAAGTATATACCAAGCCTCCGTTTCTTGAAACTGCAAGCTGCATAGGTGCGAGTTACATAGTTGCATAGGCGTCGGAAGCCTTGGATATCCCCCGCGCGAGCCGCCGCCAGCGTTTTGGCGCCTTTCGGAAGACGGTGTTCCGCGTGAGGTCCGATGCGGCCGCGACGGTCTATTTCGTTCCCGGCGTCCATTGCGCCAGATACGTTTCGGAGACCATGTCCTCGGTCTCTTTATTGACCGCGAGGCGCCACTCTTCCAGGCGGCGTTCCTTCAGCCGCTCGAGCAAACGGCAACGGCGCTGCGCTTCGAGCAGAGCCGCTTTCCGAGCGGCCAGGCTCTTGACCCGATCGGCGCGCTGCCGGGCGATGTCAGCTTCGCGCGAGCGGACCAGCAGCCGGAATTCCCCCAGCGCCGCCAGTTCCCGCCCGGTGATCGTTGGGGCCTGGCGGACCTGCGCTTCGGCTTTGACGCCGGCGGCTTCCAACTCGGCCCGGGCACGGTCCAGAGCGGCCAGCGCGGCAATCTCCCGCCGGAACTTGTTCTCCTCCAGCTCGAGTTGCTTCCCGCGCCACTCGAGGACCTTCTCCAGACGAAAGCGAAATGCGTTCATAGGCCGCTACCGGGAGAACATCAGGCCTGCCTGGACCCCGTGACGGCAAGGGTGGGTTGCCCGGAGCGCAGCCGCGACGCCAGCTCTTCAAGTTTGGAGAGAGTTTGCTGCAGGGTGGACGCGGCGGCCTGGTCCTGCCGCAGGAAATCGACCAGCTCGGGCCGCAGCCGGATGCTCGCGTCGAGCGCGGGATTGGAGCCGGCCGCGTAAGCCCCCAACTGGATGAGATCCTCGGAATCGCGGTACACGGCCAGGGCTTCACGAATGCTCCGCGCGGCCTCCTTTTGCGGCGGGGCGGCAATTTCCGAAGTGAGACGGCTGACCGAATGCAGAATGTCGATGGCTGGATAATGGCCCTGGGCCGCAAGCTGCCGCGAGAGGATGATGTGGCCGTCCAGGATGGCGCGCACCGCGTCGCAGATGGGTTCGTTGAAATCGTCGCCCTCCACCAGCACGGTAAAGAAACCGGTGATGGACCCGCGCTTGAAATTCCCGGCGCGCTCCAGAACCTTGGGCAGGAGGTTGAACACGGAGGGGGTGTAGCCTTTCTGGCTGGGAGGTTCGCGGGCGGCCAGCCCGATCTCCCGTTGCGCCATGGCGAGGCGCGTTACCGAATCCATGACCAGCAGCACGCTAGCCCCCTGGTCGCGGAAGTATTCGGCTACCGCCAGCGCCACGAAGCAGGCGCGCACACGCAGCGGCGCCGGTTTTTCGGAGGTGGCCACCACCACCACCGAATGCTTGCGCCCCTCCGGTCCCAATACGTGATCGATGAACGCCCGCACCTCGCGGTTGCGCTCGCCGATCATGGCGATGACCGTTACGTCGGCCGAGTTGTTGCGCGACATGGAGCCCAGCAGAGTGGTCTTGCCGACGCCGCTGCCGCCGAAGATTCCGATGCGCTGTCCCTTACCGCAGGGCAGCAGCCCGTCAATGGCCCGAATGCCGGTGACCAGAGGCCTGGTGATGTGTTCCCGATCGAGCGGGTTGACCGGCTTTCCGTAGAGCCAGTAGGCCTCCTGGGCCTCGATGGGCGGGCCGCCGTCCATGGGCTTGCCGAATCCGTCGATCACGCGGCCGAGCAGCGTGGGTCCCACCTCCACGCGGGCGTCCTCGCTGCGCGCCTCGACTAGGTCGCCCGCCTGCAGACCGTCGATTTCGTCGAGCGGCATGGACAACACCCTCCCCTCGCGAAAACCGATCACTTGCGTGCGGATGCGGCGGCCCGCGCTGGTATCGATTTCGCAGAAATCCCCGATGGCCGCGCTCGGCCCGTGCGACTCGATCAATAAGCCGACGACATCGGTAACCTGCCCGGTCCAGCGCAAGGTGACGATGCGCTCCAGCTCTTCCCGGTAACCGGCCAGGGAGATTCCGTCCTTCACGATGTCCTCCGCAGGCGGTCGGCTAAGCCCCGCTCGATTTCCCGCAGTTGCGATTCCACGGAAGCGTCCAGATTGCCGCGCGTGGTTTCAAACACCACCGAACCGGGTTCCCGCGAGGGGTCCGCCACCACCTCGATTTCGGCGCCGGTTTTTTCGCGTAGAACGGAGGCGAGCAGGGCGGCGTGCGAAGGGTGGGTCCGCACCCGGTGGATTTCCTGGGCCTGAAGCTTCTCCATGGCGGCCAGGGCCAGCCCGCGCAGGGCCTCGGGATCCACCGCCAATTCGCGGCGCATCACCCGGCGCGCGATGGCTAGGGCAAGCTGAACCACATCCGCCTCGGCCTCACGGCGCAGACGGGCGCGCATGGACCCGATTTCCTCGATGGAGCGCGCCAGCCGTTCCATGACCGGCTGGAGCTCGGCCAGGGCGCGCTGCCGGCCGGAGGCGTCGCCTTCGCGGGCCCCCGCCTGGTAGGCTTCCTTCGAGCGCCGCTCGCCTTCCTGCTCCATCTGCGCCAGACGCGCGGCCGCATCCGGAGCGCGGGGCGCTTCTCCCGCCTGGCCGCGCATTTGCCGCCACACCACGGGCGCGCCGTCCCGCTCCCCGGGCGGCAGCAGCTTACACGACATACTGTTCCCCGACGGTTCCCTTCAGGCTGAGGGAACCCTCCGACTCCAACTGGCGCACAGCCGCGATGATCTGCTGTTGGGCGGCGTCCACCTCCTTGATCTTGATGGGGCCGAGCGCCTCCATATCCTCGCGCAACATCTCCGCGCCGCGCTGCGACATGCAGCTCATCATGTGGTTGCGCAACTGCTCGCTGGTGCCCTTGAGCGCCACCGTCAGCACCTTGCGGTCCACTTTTCCCAGGACTTCCTTGAGCCCCATGGGGTCGATGAGCAGAAGGTCCTCGAAGGTGAACATCAGGTGACGGATGGTCTCGGCGATGTTGGGTTCGGCCTTTTCGATATCGTCCAGAATGACGCGGCTCGAGCTGGAATCCAGGCGGTTCAGCATCTCCGCCACGGCCCGCACGCCGCCGTAAGACTCACGGCTGAACTCGCCCAGCGTCTTCAGCTTCTGCCCGATCACCAAGGCGATTTTGAGGATGATGTCGGGCGAGATCTGATCGAGGTTGGCCATGCGCTGGGCGACGTCGGCGCGTATTTCCCCGGGAAGCGCGGCGAGTACGGCGGCTGCCTGCGAGGGGTTCAGATGGGAGAGCACCAGGGCGATGGTCTGGGGGTGTTCGTTGTGAATGAATTTGGAGAGTTGCTGCGGATCGGCTTTTTGGATGGCGTCGAAGGAGACGGCCTCCGAACCCAGGGCCTTGGTGAGCTTGTCCAGCATTCGGCGCGCGGTATCCGGGGGAAAGGCCCGCTGCAATAGCTTGCGGGCGAATTCGATGCCGCCCCTGGCGACATAGTCGCCGGCCTCGACCAGGTGGTGGAATTCCTGCAACACCTCTTCGGCCTGTTCGGAGGAAATGGCCGTCAGCCGGGCAACCTCGCGGCTGATGTTCTGCACGTCCTCCTCGGCCAGTTGTTGGAGTATATCGGCGCTGGCCTGCTCGCCGAGGGTGACCAGCAGCACGGCGGCCTTCCGCAGGCCGGGCAGCAAGGGAGCAGTATCGTCCAGGGCGTTGACGATCATCGCGGGCGCCTCGCCATCATGGGCCCTCGTCCCCGCGGATCCAGGATTGCACAATCTGGGCGGGCACGCCGGCGTCCTGCTTGATCTTTTCGCGCAGGTGTCTGGCCAGCAGCTCGGAGGTCTTGGTGACGGGCGGCGCCAGTTTCAGCCCGTTCAACGCCTGGAAGTCCAGTTTCTTCTGAAGCGCCTCCCGTTCGGCGAGCTTGGCGTCGAAGGCGGCTTCTATGGAGGCGCCGGAAGCGGTCTCCATACCGGTTTCGCCGCCCGCGCCCGCCTCCAGAGCCGCGGGCGCGCTGACCCGCATGCCGGCGCTCCCGCTGCGCCGGCGCAGCAAAGACGTTGCCATGACCACCATCAGGACCAGCGCCACGCCGCCGGCGATGGCCAGGGTCTGGCTGCTCCATCCGAAAGGCAGGGCGGGCGGCGCCGGTTTGGCGGGCCCCGCCGGGTGGCTGTCGGGCGGCTCGGTCAGGAGCGTGGTTTCAAAGGGCAGCGTCTCGACGATCAATTGGTCGCCGCGTTCCGCGTTGAACCCCGTAATTCCGGCCACCAGATCGTGGATCACCTTGAGTTTCTCGGGATCGGGTGGAATGAGCGCGCGCTTGAATCCGGCGCCCTCCTTCACCCAATTGACGGTCTGATCCACCAGCACGGCGAGCGACATTTTGCGAACCGCCCCCGCCGGCAGGCGGGTCTGCTTGACCGTGCGGGTGGCCTGGTAGGTGATGTTCTCGGTGACGCGCGATAGGCGGCTCGAGGAACTCCCCGGGCGCGAGGTAGGGCGCGGGAGCGTGGACGCCGTACCGGGCACGCCGTTGGCGGCCGAGGGGCCGGAGGAATCTTCGGACCGCTGGGAGCTGGCCATCACCGAGCGCGCGGGGTCGAATATCTCCTCGCTCTGTTCCCCGCCCGTCATATCGCACTCCACCGACACGCCCGCGCGGTACTTCTCGGCCCCCAAAAGCGGCCCCAGGGTGGAGGCGATCTTGGCGAGAAGGTCCGATTCCAACCGGCGCCGGTAGTCCATGGAGGCCTCCGAAGGCCCCGGACCATCCGGCGATTCGGGCGCCCTCGGACGGCCCAGAAGATTGCCGTTCATGTCGACTACCGACACCGCATCCGGGGAAAGGCCTTCCACGGCGCTGGCCACCAGGTGGTCTATGGCGAGTACGTTCTGGGGGGCCAGGCGCGCGCCGGTCCGCAGACGCACCAGAACGCTGGCCTTGGCGGGCTGCTGATCGTCCAGAAAGACCGACTCCTTGGGGAAACTGAGATGGACGCGCGCCTGCTCCACCTCCGCCAGCGCCATGACGGAGCGTTCCAACTCGCCTTCGAGAGCGCGCTTGTAGTTGACGTGTTCGGAGAATTCGGTGGCGCCCAGGTTCGCCTTGTCGAACAGCTCGAAGCCGATACGGCCCGATTTGGGCAGCCCCGCGGCGGCCATGCCGATGCGCAGCTCGGCGGCGCGGGAGGAAGGAACCAGCACCACGGCGCCGCCGTCCTCGAGCCGGTAGTCGACGCCGCCTTCCTTCAATCTCTGGACGATGGCGGCGGCGTCCTCCGGCGCCAGGCCGGTGAACAGCGGGTGGAAATCGGCCTCCCGCCTCCACCCGACAAACGCGTATAGAGCCGCGCCCGCCGCTATGGCGACGGCGACTATCGCAATTCGTTGCCGTAGCGTGAAGCTCGCCAGAATTTTCTTCATTTAGACAGCGCCGCGGGCCATCGGGGTCCACTGCTTAGATCGGCGGATCGCGCCGAAAACCTGAGGTCTTCACAACTGCATCTGCATGATCGCCTGGTACGCGCTGACCACCTTGTTGCGGGTCTGCAGGAAGAGCTCGAAGGCCAGGTCGGCGCGCTCGGTCGCCAGCACAGCCGTGTGCAGCTCTTCGCCATCCCCGGAGAGAAAGCGCTCGACGGAAGCGGAGGCGTCCCGCCCGAAGGCCTCCACCGTCTGTACGGCCGAAGAGAAAACCTCCTGGAACGCGGCCCCGGACCCGCTGCCCGCCCCCGCCGGCCGGATGGCGCCGACCAGGGAATGGGCCGCAATGGGGAGAATCGGTCCGGGCATGTCTCACCTCAACTCAGCAGCCCGATGGAACGCACAATCATGTCCTTAACCGCGCTGATGGCCGCCACATTGGCGTCGTAGCCGCGCGCGGCGCTCATCAGGTCCACCATGTCTTCGGCCGGGTTCATGCGCGGGAAAGCCACGTAGCCGTTGGCGTCGGCGTCGGGATGCCCGGGCATGTAGCGGCGCTCGGGATCGCGCGCGTCGGTCAGCACGTCGGATACGGCCACCCCGCCGCCCTGGGCCTCTTCGAGAAGCGACTGAAATCCCGGCTCGGCCGGAACGCTTTCAAACACCACGTCTTTTCGCCGGTACGGCCCGCCTTCCGGCGTGCGCGTGGTTTCCGCGTTCGCCAGATTCTCGACCAGCAGCTCGGCGCGCGCGCGTTGCGCGGCCATCCCCGATGCGCTGACCGACAACGCCGAGAACAGGCTCATCAGCTCTTGCCCTCCTCGATGGCCGAGCGCACCATCTGGATTTGGGTGCGCATGAGGCTGGAAGCGATCTGGAATCGAAGCGCATTCTCCGCCAGCAGGCGCGCCTCCCGGTCGACGCTGACGTTGTTGCCGTCGTTTTTGACGCGAAGCCCCTGGACTTCGATGGCGCGCGGCGCGCCCGCGGCCGCGTTGCTCAACTCCGAGGGAAAGTCGACATCGAGCGTCTGGTAGCCCGGCGTATCCGCGTTGGCCACGTTGGAAGCCACCAGCTTTTGCCGCGCGACGAGCAGATCCATGTATCGTTCGAGTTGTCCCGTCACCCCATCGAGCATAGTCGCCGTGAGAAGGGCAAGCGGCGTGCCAATCGGAACGCCCAGTGAAATCAGCGGGGCGTCGAGGAGGCGACGCCAGGTTTTTGCCGCGAGCGGCGGATTTCTGGCGCGCCGGCGCCGCTCAACATTTGAGAAACTCCGCCGCCCGCGACAGCATTCGCGCGGGAGATTCCGCCGCCTCCCGGTCCACCAGCGCGGTGCTGACCTGCAAAACCGGGCGGACCGTTTTGCCCTCCTTCAGGCAGGCATAGCGGCCCGAGAGGTTTTCGGCAAGCCACTTGGCGGCGGCCATGGCTTCGGCTTTCCCCAGGGTGACCTGGGCGATGAATTCCTCGTGGCCCCAGCGCCCTATTACGGCTCCCGATGGCAGGCCGCTGCGGAGGCGCTTACCGAACGCCCCGGCCAATTCCGCGGCCACCGATTCCCCCCATTGGCGCTCGGCCAGGCGCAGCCCCTCAATGCGCAGCAACAACAGCGAAAACCAGGCGTCGCCCGAGGCGCCAATGCGCTTCTCCATCTCCGCGCGGCTGAGCAGATTGCTCATGCTGTCCGTCATGGCCGCCGCCTCCAGGCCGTCGATGCGCCGGTGGAGCATGCGGATCTCCACCTGGAACTGGGCGGCCAGCAACTGGCTTTGCAGCCGAATCTGCTCGACCTCGCCCTCGACGGCGTCGGCAGCGGAGACCACCGCCGCGCTGACGGGGCGCGCTTCCGGCAGGGCCGCGATCTCGCGCAGACGCCCGAGGGATTTTCGCAAGGCCTCCTGATGATCGCCATCGCCCTGCGACATAGTCTCCATGATCTCTTCGAGGGCGCGCGTGGAGCGGGCCAGCTCTTCGCGGATTTCGTTGAGGTAATGGGAGGCGCAGTCCCGGTACGCGCGCAGAAGCCCGCGCAGAGTGGCCCGGCTTTCGAGGAGGGCGCTCTCCTCGCCGGAAGCGGCTTCGGCCGCCAGCGCGTTCAGATGGGCGCGATGCGGTCCGGTGGTGGCATCGTCCAGATCGATGGCGTAGTGCGCGGCATTCCGAATGCCGGCGACGTAGCACTCCAGCGTGAGCCGGCGCAGGGCGTCGTAGCGCTCCAGCTCCGCAAGGGACTCTTTAATGGAAATCATAGGACGGACACTCCGTCGGAACCTATATCGGCGCTTTGGGGAGTTTCCTTTAATCAGCCGCCTTTTGAGGCGGTGGCGCGGAGAAAATCGAGAAAATAGGATTCGAACGGACGGGAAGATCGCAAGGGAGCCGCGGTGGAAGGCGAAGCCGCCGCGGGACGATGCCGGCCCGTTGCGCTGTCGGATTTCGCCCTAGCCGCCCCTCCTTTTCTCTTTGATTTTCTCCGCGCCGCCGCGTCTCCGCGTCAAATTCTCGGCTGGATCCTCCGGCCACTCGCTTTCCCTCTTGATTTTCCCTTTTTGTTCGCCCAGAATAGGGTAGGAGCCTTCATGGCACTCACCAAACGGCAGAAGCAGGTCCTCGAATTCATAGCCGGCTTCGTGGAGGAACACGGGTATTGCCCGAGCTATGAGGAGATCGCGCGCGGATTGAGCCTGGCCTCGCTGGCCACTGTTCATAAACACATCACGCTGCTCGAGAAGAAGAGCTATCTGA
>JBEKPK010000169.1:0-19278 GCA_049520795.1 Bryobacteraceae bacterium | reverse complement strand
GAGCGCGCCGTAGAGCGGGCGTCCCGCCTGCCATGCCGGTATTCCTACCGGCATTCCTCGAAGAACGTCGGCAAGGATGCCGACGTGGCAGCCTGGAAGGCCGCTCTACGGATCGATCCCGACGATCGGCCGGGAGAGGATAAGGGGCAGTTCTTGCGCCGCGGTACACTAGCGCGGCCGGGCCGCCATTTTCCTTTCGAGCGCCGCCATGAGACGGGTTTCCACGTCGCTGGGAATGGGATAGGGCTCCATGCCCCTGTAGATCTGGACGGTCTTCTTGGTGGTGTCGGCGATGACCCAGCAGTTGGGGCACTCGGCAATGTGCTCTTCCAGCTTGACCCGGGCCGGCGCATCCAAGGCCTCGTCCAGGTAATCGCTCAACTCGCCGAGAAAGTCTTTACAGGTAAGCAAAGGCGTCGTCTCCCTTGCGCTTGAAGAAGCGCGTCAGCTTCTCACGCAGTTGCAGCCGGGCTCGCAGCAACCGGCTCTTCACGGCCGGCACGGAAAGGCCCAGCGCTTCGGCCGTCTCCTCGGTCGAGAGCTCGTCTATGTCCCGAAGCTGGAAAACGGTGCGATACGGGGGATCGAGACTCTGCACGGCCGTATCGAGAATCTTGGCGAGCTCTTCGCGCGAATACCGGTCCTCGGGATCCTCGTCCCAAGCGGCGATCTCGCGGACCACGGTGTCCTCGCCGGTATCGATGGTCTCATCGAGGGAAACCGAGCGGTCGGTTTTCCTGCGCCGCAGCTTCATGAGGGCCTGGTTGACGGCGATCCGGACGATCCAGGTGTAGAATTTGGAATTGCCCTGGAACTGGTCCAGGTGCTCGTAGGCCTTCATGAAAGTTTCCTGCAGCACGTCTTCGGCGTCTTCGCGATTCTGCGTAACGTGCTGAGCCAGCCGGAAGATCTTGCCCTCGTAACGGCGCACCAACTCGGAGAAAGCGCGCACGTCGCCTTCGCGGGCCAGCGCCACCACCGCGGCTTCGTCGAATCCGGTCAGACTGGAAGCAATCATGAGACCTGCACCCATAATACCGCAGAGGGACCGCTCCCTCACGGTCGCGGCTCGATACTAGTCTGGCGGAGGGACGCTCCCTCACGGTCGCGGCTCGATACTAGTCTGGCGAGCCGCGACCGTCAGGGAGCGGTTGGGGTGACCCTCTCAGGCCAGGTATCTTTGCAGATCGTCGGTACGGAAGCAGTGCGCGAAGGCCGTCTCCTGGGTGATGCGGCCGGCGCGCACCAGCTCGGCGAGCGATTGCTCCATGGTGGTCATGCCCTCGGTGCGGCCCACCGAAAGCTGCGAGCGAAGCTGGTGGTCGTCGCCCTTGCGCACCAGCGCGCGCACGGCGTCGGTGGCGATCATCACCTCGACGGCGGGCCAGCGCGATACGCCGTCCGTGCCCGGCACAAGTTGCTGGGCGATCACCGCCAGCAAGGCCAGCGATATCTGTTGGCGGATTTGCGGCTGGTTGGCCGCGGGGAACGAATCGAGGATGCGCGCCACGGCCTGCACGGCATCGTTGGTGTGCAGAGTGGAGAGCACCAGGTGGCCGGTTTCGGCGGCGGAAAGCGCCGTGGCCATGGTTTCCGCATCGCGCATTTCCCCCACCAGGATCACGTCCGGCGTCTGGCGCATGATGCTGCGCAGGGTACCCGCGAAATCGGGCGTGTCGCGGCCCACCTCGATCTGTTCGATCACCGAGGCGCGGTTAACGTGCTGGTATTCGATGGGGTCTTCGATGGTCACGACATGCGCCGCCCGGCGCGTGTTGACGATATCGATGAGGGCCGCCAGGGTCGACGTCTTGCCGCAGCCGGTGGGCCCGGTCACCAGCACCAGTCCCTGGCGCCGCTCGGCCAGTTTGGCCAGCGCCGGAGGCAGGTGCAGCCATTCGAGCGAGGGTATCCTCGAAGGCAGCAGCCGGATGCTGGCGGCCAGCGTGCCGCGCTGGTGGTGGATATTGACCCGAAACCGCCCCAGACCTTCGCGGACGTAACTGAAATCCACCGATTTCTTCTTCTGCAGCTCCTCCAGTTGCCAGGTTTCGAGCAGCGGCAGAACGTGGCTGCGCACGTCCTCGGGTTCGAGCGCCGGGCCGGCTGCGCGCTCGAGTGCGCCGCCGATCCGCAGGATAGGAGGGACGCCGGCGATCAGGACCACATCGGAAGCGCCCCGCCGGGCGGCCGATTCCAGCAAGTGGTCGAGCGAGGCGCTCGATTGCGCGGTCCGCGGCGCGGCGGCTCTCTGGCTGGGGGCCGCGCGGTTCAACTCCGCCACGATCTCGAAGAGTTCCTTATCGTAATCGCTCATATCGGGGCCCCATCCAGTATACCCACCGCGGAGAATACTTCAACTGGCGCGGGCTAAGCCCGCTTTTGCCTTCCTCTGCGTTGTCTCCGCGTCCCAGCGTCTCCGCGGTGGTTTTCTCCGATATACACACTGATTGGAAGACGCTCGAAGGCCTGCTGAGCGTGGAGGCGGATTAGCGAGGAGCCGGGGGCCGGTTCATCGTCGCAGACGCCCCTACGTCAGCACGGTGAAGGTGCTTCCCGTCCGCTCCACGGGCCGGTACAGCGTGTCGCGCTCCAGCGGTTCACGGCCCGCTTTGCGGATCAACTGCAGCAGCTCGCCGCGGCGCAGTCCTTGCATGGTGGTTGCGCCGGCGTCGTGGTAAATGCGTTCTTCCACTATGGTGCCGTCGATGTCGTCGGCCCCGAATCGCAGGGCGATCTGGGCGATGCGCGGGGTCATCATCACCCAGTAGGCCTTGATGTGCGGGATGTTGTCGAGCATCAGCCGCGCCACGGCGATGTTCTTGATATCCGCGAAGCCGGTGGTGGAGGCGATGTGCTGGAGCGCCGTGTTGTCGGGGTGGAAGGCCAGCGGGATGAAGGTCACGAACCCGCGGGTTTCGTCCTGCAAGGCGCGCAGACGGACCAGGTGATCCACCCGGTCTTCCTCGTTCTCGATATGGCCATAGAGCATGGTGCAGTTGGAGACCAACCCCAACTGGTGCGCGGCGCGGGCGGCGTCAATCCATTCCTGGCCGTCGATTTTGTGATCGCAGATGATGCGCCGCACACGCTCGTTGAAAATCTCGGCTCCGCCGCCGGGCAGCGACCCCACGCCGGCGTCCCGCAGGCGCTCGAGCGTTTCCCGCACGGTAATCCCGGTGCGCCGCGCCAGGTAGGCCACCTCCACCATGGTGAGCGCCTTCAGGTGGACCTTGGGGAAGCGCTGGCGCAGGCCGCGGAACATCTCGCAGTACCAGTCCAGGGTCAGCTCGGGGTGCAGCCCGCCCACGATGTGGAACTCGGTGACGGCCTCGCTCCAGCCTTCGCCGGCGCGCCGCCACACCTCTTCGAGCGACATGGTGTAGGCCTTGGGATCCCGCGCCCGCTTGCCGAAGGCGCACAGGCGGCAGCTTGCCACGCATACGTCGGTGGGGTTGATGTGCCGGTTCACGTTGAAGTAGGCCACGTTGCCGTGCAGCCGCTCACGCACCAGGTTGGCCAGATAGCCCAGCGCCAGAATGTCGCCGGTGCGATACAGGGCCGCGCCGTCTTCCGCGGAGAGCCGCTCGCCGGCCTCGACTTTGGCGCGGATGGGATGGAGACGCGAATCTTCGATGGCGGCTTGCATGGCTTAGAAACGCGGCCCGGGGAGCAGGATATCGGCGGCCCAGAAGAGAAAGAATAGCACGCTCACCCAGCCGTTCATGATAAAGAAGGCGGCATTGACGCGCGAGAGATCGTGGGGTTTGACCAGGCTGTGCTCATAGGCCAGCAGCCCCGCCACGGCGGCCACGCCGGCCAGCGACAGGAGTCCCAGGTGGAGCGAGAAAACGGTGGCCAGGAGGCTCGCCAGCATGGCCGCATGCAACCCTTGCGCGACCCGCAGCGCGGCGGCGATGCCCAGCGCGCGCGGGATGCTGCACAGCGCTTCGGCCGCGTCGAATTCGTAATCCTGGCAGGCGTAGATCACATCGAAGCCGGCCGTCCAGAAGGTCACCGCCGCGGTGAGCCAGAGAATCCGCGGATCGAGCGAGCCGCGCACCGCGATCCATGCGGCGGCGGGCGCCATGCCCAGGCTGAACCCCAAAACCAGGTGCGAGAAGGAGGTGAATCGCTTGGTGAAGGAATAGAAAAAAATCACTGCCAGCGCGACCGGCGCCAGGCGAAGGCACAAGCGATTCAGCTCTCCCGAGGCGAGCATGAAAAGCCCGGAAGCCGCCGCCACAAACACCCAGGCGAAGCCCTGGCCCAGCAGGCCGGCCGGCAGGTGGCGCATCCTGGTGCGCGGGTTGCGGCCATCGATATCGGCGTCCATGAGGCGGTTAAACGCCATGGCCGCCGAGCGGGCCCCCACCATGGCCACTATGATCCAAAAAACCTTACCGGGGAGGCCGGCCCTGACCCATCCACCCTCCCGCCAGGCCAGCAGCGCGCCGGTGAGGGCGAAAGGCAGCGCGAAGATGGAGTGCTCGAACTGGATCATATCGAGCGTGAGCCGCAGACGTTTCCAGATCATGGGGAGATTATTCATCATTTTACCGCCGCCGTCATCGCCTCGCTAAAATAAGGGCGGGTCGAGTGTTACAGTTCGGGCGTAACGCGGGCCTCTAAGGAGTTCGGTGAATGCTGGAATCCTTCCAGTTGTCGGATCGGGGCTGCGTCAGAACTAACAACGAAGACTACTGCCGGATTGAGCCCAAGCTGGGGCTGTATCTTCTGGCCGACGGCATGGGCGGCGCCCGGGCGGGTGAGCACGCCTCGGCGCTGGCCGTCGAGACGGTGGCCGAGATCATGCTCTCCGCGTCCAATCGGGATTCGCAAACTCTGCTGAAAGCCATGGAAGAGGCCAACCGGCGCGTGCTTGAGGCCGCCCGGAGCGACCCCAACCTGGAAGGCATGGGAACTACATTGGTAGCGGCGCTCGAAACCGGAGAAGGGCTGGCTATCGCCAGCGTGGGGGACAGCCGCGCTTACCTGTTGGACGATGAGGGCCTGCGGCCCATCACGGACGACCAGACTTGGGTCAACGAGGTAGGGCGGCCGCTCGGCCTGGACGAGGAAAGCCTGCGCCACCATCCCATGCGGCACGTGCTCACCATGGCTATTGGGGTGGGCGCGGCGCTTACCGTGAACTGCTATGCCGCCCCGCTGGCGGCCCGCTCGATGGTTCTGCTGTGCAGCGACGGTTTGCACGGCGTGGTGGAACAGCCGCGCCTGGAAGAGATCCTCCGTTTCGGACGCGATGGCGCGTCTTTGGAGGAATGCTGCCGCCTGCTGGTGAGAGCCGCCAGGGGAGCCGGCGGCCCGGATAACATAACCGTAGTTCTGGTGAGAAAAACGGCCTAGTCCGCCCACTGTCTTGGCAGTGAGCGTGACGAGGTGGGCGGGAGCGTTATTCCTGACGCTCTCCTTCGCGGCGCCGGCCCAGGTCGCCGTTTTGCGGATTCAAGTGGTGGAAGGCGACGGCGCCGTGCATGCTCCCGGCTCGCGGGCGGCGCGGCCGCTGGCGGTGCGGGTGACCGATGAAACCGGCAAGCCCGTCTTTGCCGCGGCGCTTAGCTTCCACCTGCCCGAGGACGGGCCCGGCGGCGTATTCGCCAGCGGTCTGCGCACGGAAGTGGCGTCCACCGATGCCGGCGGATTGGCGAGCCTGCGCGGCATGCGCCTGAACCGGCTTCCGGGGTCCTTCCAGATTCGCATCTTCGCCTCCAAGGAACAGGCGCGAGCGGGGGTGATCTCCAACCAATACATTGCCGCCGCCCGAAGCGAAGCGGCGGCCAGGGCGCATCCCGACTGGCGGAAGTGGATCGCCGTCGCGGCGTTGGTGGGCGCGGGCGCAGCAGCCGGCGTTCTGGCCGCGGGCAAAGCGGGCGCCGCTTCAGCGCAGCCGCCGACGGCGGCTCCCACCACTCCCACAGCTACCACAGCTCCGACCACTCCCCCCGCTTCGGCCGCCACCCCCACCGCCCCCACCATCGGCCTGCCCATCATCACCGTGGGGATGCCATGATGCGCCACTGGCTGGGCCCGGCGATGGCGGCCGCATTACTGCTGCCGGCGGCCCGGGCCCAGTTCGACCTGACCGTGGTGAACAGTTCGGGGGAACAACCGGCCCCGCCGGTTTACAACATGGGCGCCGTCTATCCCGGCGAGACGGTCGCGGCCGCGTTTCGCATCCGGAATACGTCGGCCGCGGCGGCGACGCTCGACCTGCTACAGGTGGCTGGCGTGGGATTCCAGTTGGCCAGCGGCCCGCAGTTGCCGGCGGCTCTGCCGTCGCAGGCGGCCGTGGATTTCAGCGTGACTTTCCAGGCCTCCATGATTGCATCCTACAGTGCGGCGCTGCGATCCGACGGCATTTCGATCTTTCTTACGGCGCAGGTGCTCCCCTGGTTGACCTATAGCGTGGATTCCGGGACGGGACTGCAGCCGCTGGCCGGCGCAGTGGATTTCGGCGTGGTGGTGCGCGGGTCCGACGCCACCCGTCATTTCACCATCGTGAACCAGATGAGCGGCGCGCTCGCCGTGCCCTTGATTGTGGTGCAGGGGGAGGGATTCGCGTTCGCGGGCGCCTCGCCCAGCGGGATCGTCCTGCAGCCAGGCCAGGGAACCGCGTTCGACTTGCAATTCCAGCCCGGCGCACAGGACGCCGCCGGGCTCCTCAGCGGATCGCTCGCCATCGGCAATCTATCTTTCGGCCTGACCGGCACGGTGGCAGACCCGCCGCTGCCGCAACCCAAGCTGGCCATCGCCCTGGCGCAGGCGGCCAGCGCACAGCAGGGCTCGGTCAGCGTGCAGTTCGACGCTCCGGCGAAAATCGGCGGGTCCGGGACCCTCACGCTCGGTTTCCAGCCGGCCGTATCGGGCGCCACGGACCCCGCCGTCGCGTTCGCTTCGGGTGGGCGCCTTATTTCCTTTACGGTTGCCGTGGGCGACGCCCAGGTGAACTTCGCCGGCGGCCTCACCGCGCCCTTCCAAACCGGCACGACAGCCGGCGCGCTGGTCTTCACGGTCCAACTAGGGGGATCGACGGACCAGCAGACCGTCGTCATATCGCCCGCCGTGGTGGGCGTGACCGTGGCGCAAGCCGTACGGCAGACCGGCTCGATCGAAGTGCAGGTGGTGGGGTTCGACAACACCCGCAGCGCGGCGGCGCTTACCTTTACATTCTTCGACGCGGCCGGAAACGCGCTGGCTCCCGGCGCCATCCAGACGGACGCTTCGGCGGCATTCGCGAACTATTTCCGAAGCTCCGCGGCGGGCGGCGCCTTCCTGCTGACAGCGGTGTTTCCGGTGACTGGGGATGCCTCGCAGGTGTTTGCGTTTGAAACCCAGATCGCCAATTCGGCGGGTACGGCGGTTTCGGCCAGGACCGGGATCTGATCCGCCGAGATAAGGAGAGCCCCGGAGAGAGTCTGAGAGAGGTTTTTGACGCGGAGACGCCGGGACACCGAGGATTTGAGGAAGGACGACAAGAGAGCCCCGGAGAGAGTTTGAGAGAGGTTTTGACGCGGAGACGCCGGGACGCCGAAGATTTGAGGAAGGACGACAAGAGAGCCCCGGAGAGAGTCTGAGAGAGGATTGAGAGTCGCAGAGTATTTAGCCTGAATTACGAAGTTGACTTCGGATAAACTGAATTTCCGCAGGTTATTTCCTTGAAATAACAGGTTTCAGGGCACGGCTTGGGCCGTGCCAATCAGGCAGCATTCTCTGGGCTTTAGCAACCCCGGCGCAAATCCATTTCATCCTCCTGAAAAGACAGGGGCTAAAGCCCTCTGGGGTTCCCGTTTGCGGCACGGCTGAAGCCGTGCCCTGATACAACGCGCCCAACTTCGGGATTCAGGTTTAGGATAAGGGCAACACCGGGAGAGTGTTTTGTCGTTTAACTCGGGTCCTCGAATCTCTCGGCGTCTCCGCGTCTCTGCGTCAAAAAAAGGCGCCGGCCACCTCTCCTGCTCTCTCTAATCCTCTCTCGCTCAACCTCGAATTTCTCGGCGACTCCGCGTCTCCGCGTCAAAGATGGGCTCCGGCGCTCCCATCCCCTACCGCCGGCGCAATACGTCCGTCTCGGACTCGTGCGGCGTGGGGAAGGTGCGGGAAATGTGATCTTGCCAGGTGAGGCTCTCTTCATCGCTTAGCGACCAGAGCAACCCGATGACCGAGCACACGCTCAGGCACGATCCGGCGAACCGCGCCAGCCTGTGCTTCAGGTCGGGCGGAAAACCGTCGAAGGTGATCAGGCGCAGACGCGTCCAGCGCATTCCGGCAGTCTCGGAACCGGCCAGGAGCCAAACCAAACCGTAAGCCATCGCGATCAGAGCCAAGTCGCCGGCGAAAACCATCCAGGTGGTCCGGTTCAGAACGAACTGCCCGCCCGCCAGGCGGAAGACCGCCAGGAACAGGCCGTAGGCGATCAGGACCATGGCCCAGTCCAGGGCTGCGGCTATGGCGCGATGCATGCGCCTCGCCACCGGGGCTTCGCAGAAAATCACGGCGTCCACGGTGGTTCCCAGAGTACGTGGCTTGGCTGGGGCCGGCGGCAGAAAATCGAGCGTACCCTGGCCCTCCGAGGCGCCCGATTGGCGCGGTGTTCGGCGCGACGGGCCATTTCGCCCGTTCCTGGAGCCTAAACCCGCCTCCGATGGCCGGCGCGTCTCGCAGCGCGCGGGGGCAAAGGCGTCGAACGGTATAACCTTAAGAGGGGGAATATTCCTAAGACTGGGTCTATCCTGAAACGCGAACTGGGCTTGCGACGGGCGCTGGGCCTCCGGCGGCTTTACCGGTTGCAGCAGAGGTCTCCTCGGCGCCGCTTGCGGAGCCATCCGCCGTTCCGTAGCCAGGGCCCCGTACACCGCAGGCGCCGCGCGCAACCCTTGCTCTGGCCGGCGGCCGCACTTGGGGCAGCGGCACTGACCTTCGCCGAGGCGGGAACCACAGTAGTTGCAAGTCATTGCACGCCAAGCCGCTCGCGCCTCACAATGCAGAAATGTGGTAACTTTCTGGTTTGAGGCTCTTCCACGAAAGCTCTCTTATTTTAGTTACCACAAAGGTTTCGGCTTGTCACGAAATTTCTTCGAGTATTAGGTATCTTTCTTACCTTAGCGTGTTGGCTACACTGGTCTTAGCCATCGACCTCCAGGCCCAGACAAAGTTACCCTCCCCGGCCATTCCCGGTCCACCGCCCCGCGAGTCGATCCCCGTGGGCCAGTGGGAAATCGGCGCTCTGAGGCAGGAAAGCGCCGGCAAACTCCGCAAGCTCCATTCCACTCCGGAGGGCGGTGGCGAAGTCCCGTATCAGGCATGGGTGGAGAGCGCCACGCTGTTGTTTCGCGCCGATGAACTCGATTGGGACGAGGTTTCCGGCGATTTGCACGCTTCCGGCCACGTGTATTTCCACGATTTTCGCGAACAACAGGAAATGTGGTGCGACCGCCTCGAGTACAACACCGATGCCCAAAGCGGCAAGTTCTACAAAGTGCATGGCCAGACCGTCCCCCGCCTGACCACCCGCCCCGGCGTCCTCACCACCACCAGCCCGTTCTTCTTTCAGGGCGAATGGGCGGAGCGCCACGGAGATCTTTACACCCTGCACGATGGATTCTTCACCAACTGCAAGATGCCGTCGCCCTGGTGGCGCATGAGGGCGCCCCGATTCGTCATCGAACCGGGCCAAAAGGCCCTGTCGTACAAAACGTTTTTCCTGCTGGGTGGAGTCCCGCTATTCTTCGCGCCGTACTTTTACCATTCGCTCGAAGCCGAGCCGCGCAAGAGCGGGTTTCTGCTGCCCACCATCGGCAACAGCTCCAAAGGCGGCATCCTGCTCGGCGCCGGGTACTACTGGGCCATAAATCGCAGCCACGATCTCACCTACCGCGTCCAGTGGTACACCTCCCGGGGCATAGCCCACCATCTCGACTTTCGCGGGAGACCCCGCGAGGGCACCGAGTATTCCGCCCTCGTGTACGGCGTTCAGGATCACGGCCAGCCCGGCACGGACCCGGTCCAGAAGTACAGCGGCATCAGCCTATACGCCGTTGGAAGTTCCAACCTGGGCGACGGCTGGACGGCCCGCGGCGAAGCCAATTACATCACCTCGCTGCGCTTTCGACAGGAATGGACGAACTCCTACAACGAGGCCGTCGGCTCGGAAATGCACTCGGTGGCGTTCCTGAACAAGATCTGGGATGGCTATTACACCTTCAACGGCGTCTTTTCGCGGCTCGAGAATTTTCAATCCGTGGAAAAGCAGATCGTGAACCCCGATACCGGGGCGGTGCAACTGGTTCCCGACGTGGTCCAGATTCGCAAGCTGCCGGAAGGGGAGTTCAGTGGCCGCGACCGGCAGTTCTGGCGGAAACTGCCGCTGTGGTTTTCCTTTGAATCCGCGGCCGGCCTGTTGTCCCGCTCCCAGCCGGTCTTCAGTTCGGACGGCACGCAGCTCATCGACACTTTCCAGACCGGGCGGCTCATGAGCCGCGTCAATGTCGCCCCGCACCTCACCGGCGCGCTGCATTTTGGCGATTTCCACCTGATTCCTACTCTGGGCATCCACGAGACCTTCTACTCCGAAAGCCAGGCCCCCTATGAAGACCGTTTCCGCGTCGTCGGGACGGACCTGGTGCGCAGCGCCCGGGAATTCTCGCTGGACATGATCTTCCCATCGCTTTCCCGGGTTTACGCGAGGAAGACCTTCCTGGGAGAAAAGCTAAAGCACGTCATGGAGACGCGCGCCACCTACCACTATCTGACCGGAATCGGGACCGAATTCGACCGGTTCATCCGCTTCGACGAAACCGACCTGCTCGCCAATTCCAACGATCTGCTGGTCTCGTTCACTAACCGGATCTATGCCAAACGCGGCGACAACGTCCAGGAGGTCTTCACCTGGGAATTGAAGCAAAAACGGTACTTCGACCCCACCTTCGGCGGCGCCCTGGTGGAAGGGCAGCGCAACGTCTTTGATAGTACCGCGGATCTGGCGGCCTACGCCTTCGTGGCGGGCCCGCGCGGCATATCGCCGATCGTCTCTTCCTTGCGCATCAGCCCGGTCGGGGGGGTGGGGTTCAGATGGCAGACGGATTACGACCCGCGCTCGAACGGCATCGTGAACAGCACCCTGGGAATCGATTACCGCCTGAGAAAGTACTTCGCGTCCGCCAGCAACAGCCAGGTGCACGTGGACCCCGCGCTGGGCACGCCGTCCGCCGATCAGTACCGCGTCCGCTTGGGCTATGGGAATACCAACAGCCGTGGCTTGAGCGCGGCGGTGGACGCCATCTACGACTACCGCACCCGGACGCTCGATTACACCACCACCCAGGCCACCTACAACACCGACTGCTGCGGGTTGAGCGTTCAGTACTACTGGAATGGAATCAGCGGATTAGGCGGGTTCCGGGTGGCCCTCTCCATCGCCAATATCGGGTCGTTCGGGACGCTCACCAGACAAGAGCGCCTGTTCTAGCCGGCTGGGGGCGAGGTTCGGGTCGTCGAATACCGCCGAAAAAATGAAAAGGCCCCGAGCTGGGTATCTCGGGGCCTGCACTCAGAGAGTTGGCGGCGGGAGGGGACTCGCCGCCAGGGATGCTGTCTGTGTTGCATTCATAATAACAATTAAAGACCTGTATGTCTAGAATTATTTTCTCTTCTTCGCGGAGGTAAGGTACTAAAACCATCAGAACCGTCCTCCGGGATATCCGGCGACCGGAAGGACGCTCTAGAAATGAAAAGGCCCCGAGCTGGGTATCTCGGGGCCTGCACTCAGAGGGTTGGCGGCGGGAGGGGACTCGCCGCCAGGGATGCTGTCTAGATTGTATCGATAGTAACAATTTCAGATCCGCTTGTCCACTGTTTTCCGCGAAACCGCGCAACTTTTTTCGAGTTTTCCAGGCGGGCGGGGCGATACCGTGCCTTCTGGACCCTTTTATGCCAATGTGAAAAATCAGAGCAACAAAAGTCGCTCCTTCCCTGAGATCATCGGAAACAACCCACTTCCGGGTGGGTCCCCTTGATACTTGGGTGCATCGCTTTTAGCGCTTCGGCGCGCCGTTCCGCTGCCTTGACGCCATTTCCAGCCCCTGGCGCGCAGCTTCGAAGTCGGGCTTGAGACGAACCGCTTCCGAAAAATGCTGAATAGCTTCGTCGAGGCGTCCCGCGCGGGCCATCGCGATGGCCAGGTTGTACTGGATCAGGGCGTCGGCGGGCCGCAGTTGCGCCTCGGCGGCGAATTCGTCGGCCGCTTTGCTCCGTTCTCCCTGGGCCGCCAATGCCATCGCCAGGCTGTGGTGCGCGTCGGCATCCTCCGGCCGCAGGCGGGTGGCGGCGGCGAACTCGGATGCGGCTTCCTGGTTGCGTCCCAGGGTGGCCAGCGCCGAGCCCAGGTTATAGTGGCCATCGGCATCCTCCGGTTTGAGCCGGACGGCGAGTTCGAGCTCCGGCAGCGCCTCCGCCGTCCGATTCTGCGCCGCCAGGGCCGCGCCCAGGCCGTAATGCGCCAGGTACATCTGTTTCCCATCGAGTTGCTGTTCCAGCGCTCTGCGGTATTCCAGTTCGGCTTCGCCAGGCCTTCCCAGCACGCTGAGCGCTAAACCCAGGTTGAGGCGCGCTTCCAGGTAGTCCGGGCTGATGCGCACCGCTTCGGCTTCCTGCTCGCGGGCCTCTTCGTTGCGATTGTGCTGCAGGTAGTAGTCCCCCAGGTCATGGCGCAAGATGAAGTTGTCGCTGGTGACCTCCAATGCATGGCCGAGCAGCGTCTCGGTGGTAGCCCAGTGTTGTATCTGGAACCAGGTGACGGCGAGGCAGGCCGAACAGGCTGCGACGGCCGCGGCGATTATCGCTTTTTGGGCCCGGGGACGCCGCCCGGCCAGCTCCGCCGCGCCCCACGCCAGCATGATCGCAAGCCCGATCATCGGCACATAGGCGTACCGGTCGGCGTGCGACTGCGACCCCACCTGGACCAGCCCGATTACCGGGGCCAGAGTCCCCAGGTACCAGCACCATCCCACGGCCAGGTACGGCCGCGCCCGAAACTGGCGCGCCACCGCGAGCGAGATGCCGGCCAGGGCCAAACCGGCTGCCACCACTTCGTAGACGGGCAATGCGTGGGGATTGTTGGGGTAGAGCACCGCCAGACCCGCCGGCCAGAACATGTCGCCGATGTATCGCAGGTAGGAAACCAGGGCGTTTTCGAGCCGCAAAGCCAAGGGCATTCCAGCCAGCGGAGCGACTGCGCCACTATACCGCTGCGCCATGAAGGTCGCCACCGAAGCGCCCGCCGCCAGGGCGAGCAGCGGCAGCTTTTCGAGGAGCAGACGCTTCGCGGACGGCGCATTCCACCGCCAGCGTCCGAGCGGCCAAACGTCCAACAGAAGAAGCGCAAAGGGCAGGGTGACGATCATGGGCTTGGCCATCAGGCCGAGACAGAATGCCAGCAGTACCGCAAGATACCGGCCGATACCCGGCCGCTCCACATAGCGCGCATAGCACCACAGCGTGAGGAACCAGAAGAAAGCGCAGAGCACATCCTTGCGCTCCGCCACCCAGGCCACGGATTCCACGTGCAGAGGATGCAGGGCGAACAGGAAGGCCACGAATGCGCTCGGCCAGCGCGCCCCGGTCATGCGCTTCAGCACGGCGAACAGCAGCAAGGCGCCGAGCGCATGCAGCCAGACGTTGGTCAGGTGATGCCATCCGCTCTCCATGCCGAAGAACTGGCAATCCGCCATGTGGGTGATCCATGTCAGCGGAAACCAGTTGGCCGCATCGAACGATGTGAACGCCCAGACCAGCCCGCCGGCGGTGAGCCCGGCGCGCACGTGCGTGTTGCCGACTACGTATTGGGGGTCGTCGTAATTGACGAAATCGTAGTTCCGGACCTGGCTGTAAACCGCCAGCGTGGCCCCCAGCAACAGCAGGCAGATCCACAGGTCGGACCGCCAGCGGCGCGCGGGTTTGGGCGGCGCCGGCTTGACCGCCGGCTTGGGAAGAACCTTCCTCACCTCTTCAGTATGCCCTGCCGATAGCCCCCCGGCGGATAGCCCAAACCTCAGAATTTCACGTGCAGCGCCACTTGCATGATGCGCGGGTCGGCCGTGTTGGAAATCTGGCCGAAACTCGGGTCGCCGATATTCGTATCCGGATTGCTGAACTCCACGGTATTGAACAGGTTGAAGGCATCCACACGCAGCTCCACATTCACTTTTTCACGCACGCGAAAGACCTTGGAAAGGGAGAGGTTGGTGTTGAAGGCGCCGGGGCCGCGCAAGGCGTTGCGGCCAAGATTCCCGTAGGTGAACTTACCCATCAGAGTGGCCGGGTTCACCGAGGCAGCATCCTGATTGAGCGCCACTTCGCGCGCGTTGGAGAAACTATTCGGATTGAACCAGTAGTTGCCGCTTTGCGCTCCCTGGGTGTTGCTGTTGAGGGTGCGATAGGCCTTGCCGTCGAAATATTGGACGGGGGCCACCAGATCCGCGCGAACCACCTGGATATCGCCGGCGCCGGATGGGCCGGGGCTGTCGACGGAAGACGCCGTGCCGGAAGGGAATGCGAAGACATCCAGAGGGAAGCCCGTCCGGTAGCTCACTATTGGGTACAAAGTCCAGCCCCTGGTGAGCCAGACCGCGCTCTTTGTCAGCTTGTCAAAGGGCAGCTCCCAACCGCCCGATACCGAAAAGAACTGGCGGATGTCGGCGTCTCCGGAGGCGCGAAACAGGTTGTGGTCGAAGTACGGCACGAACGAATTACGCTGCCGGTAACCGGACTCGTTATCGATTTCGTGCGACCAGGTATCCGCCACGGTGAAAAAAGTGTTGCCAACTCGCGAACTCGAAAAACGCTTGGTCAGGTTGGCCTGCAACGCATTGTATTGGGCGCGGCCGACGTTCTCAAACGTATTCATGTAGTTGTAATCACCATTGAGTCCGGGAGTCATATCGAGAATACGGGCGCTTGTTCCGGGTATGAATGGGTTGATGTCGGTCAGCCCGGTAAGCCCGTTCGCGGTATAGCCGACATACCCGGCCTCGGCCGTGATGTTATTGGCGAACTGCCGCTGGAGGGAAAGGTTGAACTGGTAAATGCGGGGCGTCTTGAGATTCGGATCGACGAAAAAAGGACTGCCGCCGCCGATGGGCAGGAAGCCGGCGTCGGCGAAATTGACATTGTGGTTGACGGGCTTGGACGGGAACGGATTGGGCTCGCCGGCGGCGGCGTACGGATTGGTCATGATGCCGGGATCGGAAGTGAACCCGCCGGCGGGTCTGGTGAACGTCAGGAATCCCGAGGAGAAGAACGGAGTCTGCCCGTTGAATTGCAGGTTGTCCTCGGCCTTGAGAATGTCGTAGAAGACGCCGAAACCGCCGCGAAGGCTGGTTTTAGCGTCGCCAAAGATGTCCCAGGCAAAACCCAGGCGCGGGCCGAAATCCTTGCGGTCGGGCCAGTTCGAACCGGTCGGAGCGTCCTTGTCGCCGGGGAAAAGAAGCCCCCGGGGAGCATTCGGGAAGACGGTGGATTGCACTCCGGGAACGAACGAGAAGGAGCGGCCCTGAGTGTCGTATTTGGGTTGATTGTATTCGTACCGCAAACCGTAATTCAAGGTGAACCGGGGGGCGAGCTTCCAGGAATCCTGGACATATCCGCTGAAGGAGTGGGAGCGGATGTTAGTGGGCGCATTAGGGTATTGCTGTAAGTCGTCGGGCAGGCCCATCAGGAAATCGGCCCGGTCGTTGGTGGAACCGATTCCGGTTCCGGGACCGTAAAAATCGAATTCGCCGTTGAGGTAATAGCCGTAAAGCATGGCGTCGCGGTAGGCGGAGAAAAGGAAACCGGCCTTCATGGAGTGGTTGTTGCGGGTCCAGGAGAGATCGTCGGTGAAAGTGTAGGTGTTATCGACGATGTTGGCGGGGCCGAAGGGATTGTAGCCGGCGAACATGCCGCTGCCTTCGAGATTTATGATAGTGGATCCGTCCACTAAGTCGGGAGTTATGCCAATCCCCAGGGCCGACGGCCCGGGTTGCGAGCCGATGGGATAGTTTTGCTTGGTATTGTTACGCTGGGCCGTGAAACGGGCCACGTTGATAATAGCCGCCGAAAAACTGTGGGTGTAGCCGACATTTCCGGAATAGGCCGCCACGCCGGTGGAAACCGGGTAGCCATTCACGGTGGTGGCGCCCGAGGAGCCGGAGAACGGAATGACGTTGGGACTGTCCTGAGCGGCCAGGGTGGCGCTCAAGGTATCGCGCATGCCGATGGTGTAATCCACTTTGCCCAGATATTCGGAATGATTGGTGGTGGCGGTGGCCTCGGGGAACAGATAGCCGGTTGGCGAAACGGGGATGAGGCCGTTCTTGAAGTAGTTGAGAGACACCTTGCTGATGCGGGAGGGATCGATGATGGCTTGGGAGGCGAGGGAGGGATTGCCCTGGAACCACGAATTGGCCAGCAGAAACGCGGCCACGGCGGGGTCCGGGCCGCCGTTCACGGATTTCGAGAAGTTGCCCTGCTCCTCGAGGGGCGTGAAGGTGGTGACCTTGCCGGATTGCGAGTTGGCGTTCTGCCGCTGGCCCTCGTAAGAGAAGAAGAAGAACAGCTTGTTGCGGCCATCGACCACATGCGGAATCCACACCGGCCCGCCCACCGTGCCGCCGTACTGGTTGCGTTTCAGAATCTGGCGTCCGATGCCCTGCTCGTTATTGAAGAAGGTGTTGGCATCGAAATCTTCGTTGCGCAGGTAGTCGAAGGCCGTGCCATGGAGCGAGTTGGTCCCGCTCTTGATTACCATGCTGACTATGCCGCCGCCGCTGCGGCCGTACTCCGCCGCGTAGTTGCTTTGCACGACGCGGAATTCGCCGACGGCGTCGGGATTCGGGTTGATGACGATGCCATTGTCGATCAGGTGGTTGTTCAAGCCGCCGTCGAGCAGGTAGGTCACCGAATCGGAACGTCCACCGCCGATGCTATATCCTCCGGCCTGGCGCGGCGCATCGACGTTCTTGGGGGTGACGCCGGGCTGAGTGGAGAGCAGGTCGAGGGTATTGCGGCCGTTCAACGGCAATTCCGAGATGGCGTCGCCGCTGACGGTGGCGCCGACGGTGGAGTTCTCGGTTTCGACCGCGCTGGCGCCGCCCTCCACGGTGACGGTGTCCTTGACGGCTCCGACCTCGAGGGTGACGTCGATGCGCAAGGTCTGATTGATTTCGAGCGAGTTCCTGGCAGCCACCAACTTGCGCGAGAATCCGGCCGCTTCGGCGGCCACCTCATAGCGGCCGATGGGCAGTTCCAGCACCTGGTAATAGCCCTGTCTGTCGGTGGAGGCTTGGCGGGCTACTCCCGTACCGGTATTGGTAACAGTCACCGTGGCGCTGGTAACGACGCCGCCGCTGGGATCGGAGACGATGCCGACAATCTTGCCGGTGGCGTCCTGGGCAAGAAGAGGGCTCCCGGCCAGAGCCAGAATGAAGATCGCGTATCGGAGTTTTGGATTGGCTGTTAAAGAAAATCGCATTTAAATACCTCAAATTAGGGAGAGAGGCGCAAGCGGAACCGTCCCGTGGGATCGCCGGCGTGCGGCAATCGGGCTGGACGAGACTGCGCTTCACACGGCGGCGCAGCGCAGCGCCGGACGACGACGTTGTCGGCCGCGGGCAATTCAAACGAAGTGTATCACGATTGCGCGGAATTACGACTCGCAAAACGCCCGCAGAACCCCGGCAACTGGCCGAAAGGCCCGACCCCACACAAGCGCTCAAACGCGCAGCTCGTAGCCCAGGCCGCGCATACCCTCTATGATGCGTGCGCGGATCTCGCCGGCCTCGGCGGAAGAGAGCGTGCGTTCGGGCGAACCGACGGTCAGGCGGAACGAAACGCTCTTCTGTCCCTCCGCGAGCGGAGCCCCGGAGTACTGCCGCACAAAGTGAATGGATTCGAGCAACCCTCCGGCAAACGACGCCAGGCTTTCCCGCAGCTTGCCCGCCAGCTCGCGCTCGCCCGCGATCACGGAGAGATCGAAGGCGCTCGATGGGTAGCGCCGGACGGGCGCGTACCTGGCGGCCTCGGGGCCCAGCGCCTGAATGGCGCGCAGATCCAGATCGAGAATCGCGGCGCGGCCGGTCTCCACCAGCGACGGGTGCAGCTCGAACATCCGCCCAACCACGCGCCCGCGCCAGAGAATGGCGGCGGAGCGCGCCGGGTGCTCGAAAGGGCGCGCCTCGGCCGGCTGCGCTTCCGCGCCCGGCAGGAGGCATTCGGCGGCGCGCTTGATCTCGAACAGGCCGGCGGCCCCGTCGCCGTGGCGCTCGTAGATGGCCGCCGCCAGGTGCGGAATCTCGTTGGGCAGCCCGGCGGGGCGCGGGTGAATTTCGGATCCGATTTCGAACAGGCGGAACGCGTCCCCGTGCTTGCCGTTGTCGCTAATGTTCTTGCGGATGCCCGGCAGCAAGGACGTGCGCATCAACGCCTGGTCCGAAGCGATAGGGTTGCCCACTCGCACGTGCGACTCCGGATGGAACCCGAAGGCCCGCGCGGCATCCTCGCCGATGAAGGAGTAGTTGTAGACTTCGGTGAAACCCTGGTCCGCAAAGAGCGCGCGCACTTCATGCAGGAAGTCGCGCATGGGGCTGGCCGGGGGCGGGACGGCCGGGACCAGCGGCGCCTGGGGCGCGATGGAATCGTAGCCCACCATGCGGCCCACTTCCTCGAGCAGGTCGTCTTTGATCCCAACGTCCTTGGTGGCGCGCCAGGAAGGCACGGTGACGCGCAAGACGCCGGGACCGGCCTCTTCCACTCCGAACTCCAGGCTGGCAAGGATGCGCCGCACCTCGGCGGGCTCTACCGGCCGGCCCAGCTTGCGCACCAGCCAGTCGAGCGGAAGCAGTATGCGGGTGGGCGCCGGAAGCTCCCGCTTCCGGTCGGCCACGCCGCCCACTAGGCGGATGCCGGGCGAGATTTCGCGCAGCAGCTCGATGGCTCGCGCCAGGCCGCGAACCGTGCTCCTGGGGTCCTGGGCCTTCTCGAAACGAATGGAGGCGTCGGTGCGAAGCTTGATGGCGGAGGAAGTCTTGCGGATGGAGGACGCCTGAAAATTAGCGCTCTCCAAAACCACGCGGCGCGTTTTCTCGGTGATGGAGCTCTCCATCCCGCCGATCACGCCGCCCAGGGCGATGGCGCCGGCTGCGTCGGCGATCACGGTGTTGGCGGGACCGAGCGTGTAGTGTTCTTCGTTCAACGCGTGGAATGGCTCGGCGGGCCGGGCGCGGCGGA
>JBEKPK010000168.1:0-11579 GCA_049520795.1 Bryobacteraceae bacterium | reverse complement strand
GGTCGAAGTACAGGTAGACCACGGGGGTGGTGAACAAGGTCAACGCCTGGCTCATTAGCAGCCCGCCGATGATGGTGATGCCCAGCGGGCGGCGCAACTCCGATCCGGTGCCTGTGCCGAGCGCCAGGGGCAAGGCTCCCAGCATGGCGGCGAATGTAGTCATCAGAATGGGGCGGAAACGCAACAGGCTGGCTTCGAAGATGGCGTCCCGAGGGCTCTTGCCCTCGTTGCGCTCGGCGGCCAGGGCGAAATCGACGATAAGGATGCCGTTCTTCTTCACCAGACCGATCAGCAGAATGATTCCGATCATGGCGATGATGCTTAGATCGGTGTGTGTGAGCATGAGCGCCAGCAACGCGCCCACGCCCGCCGAGGGGAGCGTGGAAAGAATGGTGACGGGGTGGATGTAGCTTTCGTAGAGGATGCCGAGCATAAGATACACCGCCGCCAGAGCCGCCGCGATCAGGTAGGGCTCGCTGCTAAGCGAAGTCTGGTAGGCCGCCGCTGTTCCGGTGAACATGGTCTGAATGGTGGGCGGAAGACCGACCTTGCGGGCCGCTTGGTCGACGGCCACTTCGGCATCGCCGAGCGCCACGCCGGGCAACAGGTTGAAGGAGATGGTGACCGACGGAAACAGACCCTGGTGATTCACCGAAAGCGGCGCCACGGTGGGAGCGAAGTGGGCGATGGCGCTGAGCGGAACCTGCTGGCCGTTGGGCGCGTGCACAAAGATATCCCGCAAGGTCTGCGGGTTCTGCCAGTACTGCGGGGCGGCCTCCATGACCACGTGATACTGGTTCAGAGATTTATACATGGTCGACACCTGGCGCTGGCCGAAGGCGTCGTACAGCGTGTTATCGATCAACTGCGGCGAGATGCCGAAGCGCGCGGCGGTCTCACGATCGTAGGTCACCAGGGATTGCAGCCCTCGGTTCTGCTGGTCGCTGTTGACGTCGACGATGCCGGGGACGGATCTCAACTGCTGGAACATGCGGGGAGCGTAGGCGATCAGATCCTGCAGGTTATCGCCCCGCATGGTGAATTGATAGAGCGCGGCGCTGTTCCTTCCGCCCACCCGCAGGTCTTGCGCAGCCTGCAGGTACAGGGTGGCGCCGGGTATCCTGGCGAGCTTCGGGCGCAGGCGCTGCATGATGTAATCGACTGTGATTTTGCGCTCCTCGAGCGGCTTGAGCGCCACGAACATGCGCCCCTGATTCAAGGTGGACGCGCCTCCGCCTCCGCCGCCTCCTCCTCCGGTATAGCCGATGACGGTGCTCACCGCGGGGTCGGCGGCCACGATGTTCACCATCGGCAACAGGGTCTTGTCCATGGATTGAAACGAGCTGTCCTGGTCGGCCAGGATCTGGCCGCTCATGCGACCCGTGTCTTGCTGGGGAAAGAATCCCTTAGGCACGTGAATGAACAAGTACACATTCAGGCCAACGGTGGTCAACAGGACGAGCAGGGTCGCAAACGAATGGCGGAGCACCAGTGAGAGCGCCTTGCCATATAAACCCACGATCCAGTTGAAGACGCTCTCGACCGCCCGGTAGAGCCACCCGTGGGACTCATGCGCCTTCAGCAGGTGGGCGCACATCATGGGCGTGGCCGTAAGCGAAACCACCATGGAGACCAGGATGGCAACGGAAAGCGTTACGGCGAATTCGCGGAGCAGGCGGCCGACAATCCCTCCCATAAGCAGCAGCGGGATGAATACGGCGGTCAGCGAAACGCTCATAGTGACCACCGTCGACCCGATTTCCTTGGCGCCCTTCAGGGCGGCGGCAAACGGGCCCAGGCCGGCTTCCAGGTAGCGCGTGATGTTCTCGATCACTACGATGGCGTCGTCCACCACGAAGCCGGTGGAGATGGTCAGGGCCATCAGCGAGAGGTTGTCGAGGCTGTAGCCGGCCAGGTACATCACGCCGAAGGTTCCCAACAGCGACACGGGAACCGCGATGCTGGGAATAAAGGTGCTGCGGACGTTCTTGAGAAACACGAAGACCACCAGCACCACCAACCCTATCGAGATGAGCAGGGTCCGCTCCACATCGTGGACGGAAGCGCGGATGGTCTGGGTTTGATCCATGGCGACTTGCAAATCGATGGATGCGGGGATGGCGGCGTGAATTTGCGGCATCACGGCGCGGATGCGGTCCACGGTTTCGATGATGTTGGCGCCCGGCTGGCGGAAGATGATGAGCATCACGCCGGGCTTGCCGTTGGCGTACCCGGCGGCGCGGAGGTCCTCGACGGAATCCACCACGTCGCCGACATCGGAGATGCGCACCGCGGCGCCGTTGTGATAAGCGATGAGCAGGGTCTTATAGTCGATGGCGTTGAACAACTGGTCGTTGGCCCCCACCTCCCACATGAGGCGTCCGTCGGAGAAATGTCCTTTGGGAGTGTTGGCGTTGGCGGTGGCGAGGGCCGTGCGGACCTGCTCCAGGCCGATGCCGTATTTGTTCAACGCGGACGGATTCAGCTCGACGCGAACGCCGGGAAGCGCGCTCCCCCCGACGCCCACTTGCCCCACGCCCCGAACCTGCGCCAGTTTCTGCGCCATGATGGTGGATGCGGCGTCGTACATCTGGCCCTTGCTCAATACGTCCGAGGTCAGCGCGATCATGAAAATGGGGGAATCGGCCGGATTCACCTTGCGGTACGTGGGGTTGTTGGGGAGGTTGGTCGGCAGGTAGCCGCGGGCGGCGGCGATGGCCGCTTGCACGTCGCGCGCCGCGGCGTCGATGTTGCGGTTCAGATCGAATTGCAGGGTGATGCTGCACGATCCGAGCGTGCTCGAAGACGTCATCTCGGTGACGGCCGCGATGCGCCCGAATTGGCGCTCCAGCGGAGTGGCCACAGCCGACGCCATGGTCTCCGGGCTGGCCCCCGGCAGGGACGCGCTTACCGAGATGGTGGGAAAGTCCACCTGTGGCAGGGGAGATACGGGGAGAATGCGGAACGCGACCGCGCCGGCCAGCGCGATCGCGACGGTGAGAAGCGTGGTGGCCACCGGCCGGTGAACAAACGGAGCGGAAATATTCATGCCATCACTCCGCCGGCACGGGCTCCAAGCCGGGACTCGATTGCGTGCGCCCCGAAAGGCGCCTGGCCAGCCGGTCGAAGAACAGATAAATCACCGGCGTGGTGACCAGGGTCAGCATCTGGCTGATGATCAGACCGCCGATCATGGTGATGCCGAGCGGCCGGCGCAATTCCGAACCCGTGCCCGTGCCGAGAGCCAAGGGTACGGCGCCGAGCAACGCGGCCATGGTGGTCATCATGATGGGGCGGAAGCGCAGCAGACAGGCCTGGTAGATCGCGTCGATGGGTTGCATGCCCTGCTTTCGCTCGCAATCCAACGCAAAATCGATCATCATGACGCCGTTCTTGTTCACAATTCCGATGAGCAGGACGATGCCAATCAGAGAAATCACGCTGAAGTCCTGGCCACAAACGTTGAGCGCCAGTAGCGCGCCCACGCCGGCCGAGGGAAGCGTGGACAGAATGGTGACGGGATGGATGTAGCTCTCGTAGAGCACGCCGAGGACGATGTACTCGGTCGCCAGCGCCGCCAGGATCAACAGCCATTCGTTGGCCAGCGACGCCTGAAACGCCTGAGCCGTACCCTGAAACGCCGCTTGAATGCTGGCAGGCAATCCGATTTCCCGCTTGACCTTATTCACCGCGTCCACGGCATCGCCCAGCGAAGCGGTGGGAGACAGATTGAAGGAGAGCGTAACCACCGGAAACTGACCTTGGTGGTTTACGGTGATGGGAACGGCCACGGATTCCACGTGCGTAAAGGCGCTTAGCGGAACCTGGCCTCCCGTGGGGAATACAGTGGAGGACGCGATGGCGCTGCCTCCCATCGCCGTGGTGGCCAGGGCCGCATTGGCGGCGTTGGCGGCCGAGGTGGCGGCGGAACTGGCGTTAACGGGTCCTTGCGAGACTGCCGCGGCGGCCGAACCGCCCGCTACCAGGCCCGCGGCGGCGGCGGAGGATCCCGCTCCCGTGCGGATAAACAGATTGCGCAGATCCACCGGATTTTGCCGGAACGAGGGCTTAACTTCAAGCACCACGTGGTACTGGTTGAGTTGCGTGAAGATGGTGGACACCTCCCGCTGGCCGTAGGCGTCGTAGAGGGTCTGGTCGATGGTGGATGGCGTGATTCCCAGGCGCGCGGCGGTGTCGCGATCGAATACCAGCCTGGCGCGCAGTCCCTGCACCTGCTGGTCGGTGGCCACATCCCTCAGTTCCGGCAACTCCCGCAACCGGGCCGCCATTATCGGCGCGTAGACGTTCAACTCGTCCGCGCTGGGGTCCTCCAGGGTGTATTGGAACTGCGTGCGGCTGACGCGGTCTTCCACCGTCAGATCCTGCACCGGCTGCATGAACAAGGTGGCGCCGGCTACTTCCTCCAAATGTGGCTGAAGGCGGCGAATCACGTCGGAAGCGCTGATCTTGCGCTCGTCGAGCGGTTTGAGGTTGATCAGAATACGGCCGCTGTTCAGGGTGGTGTTGGTTCCATCGATGCCGATGAAGGAAGAGAGGTTCTGCACCGCGGGGTCGGTCAAAATCACCTTGGTGAGGCGCTGCTGGAGCGAGGCCATCTCGGGAAACGACACGGTCTGCGCCGCCTCCGAAACACCCTGGATGACGCCCGTATCCTGGATGGGGAAGAAGCCCTTGGGGATGGCGTAGAACTGGTAGCACGTGAGGGCCAGCGTGCCGGCCGCCACCAGCAGGGTGGCGGTCTGCCAGCGCAGCACAAACCGCAATACTCTGCCGTAAAACGCGATCACTGTCTCGAAGGCGCGTTCCGAGGCGCGGAACAGGCGGCCCTGGGACGCCTCCGGCTTGTGCTTGAGCAGCTTCGCGCTCATCATGGGCGTCAGCGTCAGCGATACCACGGCGGAGACCAGAATCGTGACGGCCAGGGTGACGGCGAATTCGCGGAAAAGCCGGCCGACGATGTCGCCCATGAAAAGCAGCGGAATGAGAGTCGCGATCAGCGAACCCGTCAGAGAGATGATGGTGAAGCCGATTTGCTCGGCCCCCTTCAGCGCCGCCCGCAGAGGCGCCTCTCCCTGTTCGATGTAGCGCGCGATGTTCTCGATCATCACGATGGCGTCGTCCACCACGAAGCCGGTGGAGATGGTCAGCGCCATCAAGGTGAGGTTGTTGAGGCTGTAACCGAGCACGTACATCACCGCGAACGTGCCCACCAGCGAGAGTGGAACGGCCACGCTCGGTATGATGGTCGCCGCCACGTTGCGCAGAAACAGGAAGATCACCATGACCACCAGCCCCACCGTCAGCATCAGCTCGAACTGGACGTCTTCCACCGATGAGCGGATGGTGTTGGTCCGGTCCGTGAGAATGCTCACTTGAATCGATTTCGGCAGCGTGGAGGCGAGTGTCGGCAGCAGCCGTTTGATGCGGTCCACCACCTGGATGATGTTGGCGCCGGGCTGCCGCTGGATGTTCATGATCACGGCCGGCGCCTCGTTCATCCAGGCGGCCTGGCGAATGTTCTCCACGTCGTCCAACACGTCGGCGACCTGGGTCAGCTTCACCGGGGCGCCGTTCCGGTACGCCACGATGAGGGGGCGATAGTCGTCCGAGGAGAGCAACTGGTCGTTGGCGCCGATCTGGTAGGCCTGGTGAGGGCCGTCGAAATTGCCCTTCGCCTGGTTGACGTTGCCGGCGACGATGGCGCTGCGAAGGTCCTCCAGGTTGAGGCCATAGGAAGCCAGCACCGTGGGGTTCACCTGAATCCGGACGGCCGGCTTTTGTCCGCCGCTTATGCTGACCAGACCAACCCCGGGGAGTTGCGAGATCTTGGGGGCCAAGCGCGTGTCGGCCAGATCCTCGACATGCGAGAGCTGGTCGGTCTTGGAGGTCAGGGCCAGCGTCAGAATCGGGGTGTCGGCCGGGTTGGTTTTGGCGTAGATCGGCGGGACCGGAAGGTCCGAAGGAAGAAACGTTCCCGAGGCGTTAATGGACTGCTGCACTTCCTGCTCGGCGACGTCGATGCTCAGGCTGAGATTGAATTGCAGGGTGATGACCGAGCTTCCATCGGAGCTGGTTGAGGTCATCTGCTGCAGGCCCGGCACCTGGCCGAACTGCCGCTCCAGAGGCGCGGTGACCGAAGTCGCCATCACGTCCGGGCTGGCGCCGGGATAGAAGGTAATTACCTGGATAGTCGGATAGTCCACCTCCGGCAACGCGGAAACCGGCAACTGCTTATAGGCCACGCCGCCCGCCAGCAGGATGCCAATCATGAGCAGGGACGTCGCAACCGGCCGGAGGATGAACGTCCGGGAGGGACTCACTTCCGCTTTCCTCCGGACTTGCCGCCAGGCGCCTCGTCGGCCATTTGAACGGTGACCCGCGTCCCTTCCTGCAGCTTGTCGACGCCCGTCATGACCAGCGCGTCGCCGGGGGCCGCGCCACTGGTGATTTCGGCGTTGTCGCCTTCGGTGACTCCCACTGTGATCTGCCGGACGGTGACGGTGTGGTCGTCCTTGACCAGGTAGACGTAGGTGGAATTGGTGTTGCGCTGGATCACGGCGCCAGTTGCCAGTGTGACTCCATGCTTTTCCTCCACCAGCAAGCGCACGTTGACGAACTGGTTGGGGAAGAGTTGGTTGGCGCTGTTATCGAAGTTGGCGCGCAGGCGCAACGATCCCGTGGTTGGATCGATCTGGTTGTCCACCGTCGCCAGCGTCCCGGCGCCGATTTTCGTGGTGTTCGCACGGTCGTAGGCCTCGGCGCTCAGATGCTCCCCGGCGGCCATCTTGCGGAGCACCACGGGAAGATCGTCCTCGGCGACGGTGAAAACGACGCTGATGGGCTGGATCTGCGTGATCACCACCAGGCCGTTGGCGTCGGTGGCATGTACGATGTTCCCCGGGTCCACCAGCCGCAGGCCGACCTTGCCGGTAATGGGCGCTCGGATCTCGCAGTAAACCAGGTTCAGCTTGGCGCTATCGATCTGCGCCTGGTCGGTCTTCACCGCTCCTTCGAGCTGCGCCACGGTCGCCTTCTGGGTGGCCAGTTGTTGCTCGGGAACGGCGTTCTGCGCCAGCAGCTTCTGGTAGCGGTCGACATCCACGCGCGCATTATCGAGGGTGGCCTGGTCGCGCGACAACTGCCCCTCGGCCTGCTCCAACATCACCTGGTAGGGCCGCGGGTCGATTTCCACCAAAAGGTCGCCCTCATGCACCAGGTCGCCTTCGTTGTAGTGGACCTTCATCAACTGCCCGTCTACGCGGCTCTTCACCGTCACCGTATAAATAGGGGTCACCGAGCCGAGACCGGTGATATAAACCCCGATGTCTCCCCTCCGGGCCTTGGCCGCCACCACGGGGACGGCGCCCGCCGCGCCCTTCTTGCCGCCCTTCGAGGGCGCACTGGTTGAAGCCGAGGGCGTCGAGACGGCCTTCGACCAGAGATACCAGGCGCCGGCGCCCAATAAGGCGATAACCGGCAGCCACAGCCATCGCAGGCCCGAGCGCCGCGGTTTCGACGACTTCGTCACGGGAGACGCAGCCGATGCGCCCTGCTCCATTGTCGGCGGAGTATGTTCTTCCATATCGCTACTTGCTGGATGTGTTTGCGTGTTTCGCGACGTCCTCGAAAGCGATGGTCCGTCCGAAAGTGACGGGTTCCTTGACCATTCTAATATGAGGGGACTCCAGGGGGCGCGATGGTTACACACCCATTCGGGCCATCCTCGATTAGCCCTTTCGAGCCGGTGCGCTGGGGCCATGCCTTTGGGCTGGCGGCGCGCTCGCTCGAACGCTTAAAATCTGATCGAGGATGATAGCTCGCCGAAATCTGGTGGTGATCGCCGTGCTGTCCAGCGCCGTGATGGAGGTGCTGGACACTTCCGTCGTCAACGTCAGCCTGCCCCATATCGCGGGGAACCTTTCGGCCACCACGGATGAAGCCACCTGGGTGCTCACTTCGTACCTGGTGGCCAATGCCATCATTCTGCCCATGAGCGGCTGGCTGGCAAACTACTTCGGCCGCAAACGCATGCTCATGACGGTGGTGACGGGCTTCACCGCGTCGAGCCTTTTGTGCGGGCTGGCGCCGTCCCTGCCGATGTTGATTCTCTTTCGGGTGTTGCAAGGCATCACCGGCGGAGGGCTCCAGCCGCTTTCCCAGGCGGTGCTGCTCGAGGAATTTCCCCCTCAAGAGCGCGGCAAAGCCATGGCGCTGTTCGGGCTGGGGATCGTGGCCGCTCCCATACTCGGCCCCACCCTGGGCGGGTGGATCACCGACGCGTATTCCTGGCGCTGGGTCTTCTACATCAACTTGCCGGTCGGCATCGCCAGCCTGATCCTGATCTCCCTGTTCGTCACCGATCCGCCCTACATGCATCGCGGCGCGCTGCGCGCCGACTTCTGGGGATTCGGCATGCTGGCCGTGGGCATGGGCGCTCTGCAGATCATGCTGGACAAGGGCCAGGAAGACGACTGGTTCGGCTCGCGCTTCATCCTCGCGCTGGCCATCGCCGCCGCCGTTTTCCTGATCGGCTTCATTATCCGGGAGTTGACCGTCGACCAGCCCATCGTTCACCTGGGTCTGCTGAAATACCGGAGCTTCGCGGCCGGCATCTTCTTCGTGACGGCGCTCGGGTTCGTGCTTTACAGCAGCCTGGTTCTGTTGCCCCTTTTCATGCAGACCCTGCTCGGCTGGACCTCGGCCACCGCCGGTCTTTGGTGCAGCCCGCGCGGCGTCGGCACGGCGCTGTGCATGCCGCTGGTGGGTTACCTGCTCGGCAAGGGCTGGGATGGCCGCTGGCTGCTGGCGTCCGGTTTCGTCGTCGCCGGCTATTCCCTTTTGGGCTTTTCCCACATGAACCTTCAATCCGGAACCTGGGACATCCTGGTGTGGCAGCTCAGCCAGGGTCTTGGCATGTCGTTCATCTTCGTCCCCCTCACCACTCTGACCATGGACCCCATCCCCAAGCGCGAGACCGGCTATGCCACCGCCCTCTACAGCGTCATGCGGAACATCGGATCGAGCGTCGGCGTCTCGTTCGTGACCACATGGCTTGCGCGGCGCGCCCAGTTCAACCAGTCCATGCTGGCCGCCCACGTGACGCCCTACGATCCAGCCGCCCAACGGATGCTGAGCCAGGCTCGGTCGATGCTGGTGCGGAATGGCGCCGATCCCGTAACCGCCAATCGCCAGGCCATGGCCATGCTCTATGGCATGGTGCAACGACAAGCCTCGGTGCTGAGCTTCCTGACGGTGTTCCGGATCATCGGCCTGGTGTTTCTGGCGATCATCCCGCTGGTTCTGATCCTGCGCAAGCCAAAGTATCTGAGGGGGCCAGGAGCCGCCGGCGCCCATTAGCGGAATGGGACCCGGCGTGCCCTACACCGCCTCCGCCACGGAGAAGCGGGCGCGCACGTCGGGGCCGACGCTGGCGGGCTTGCCGGTGACGGCGTCGATGGGACACCACAGAGTGCGCGCCTTCGCCAGCAGGAGGCGATCGCTGGCTCGCAGCAGTTCCGTATGCCGTTCAAAACGGATCCGGCTGGCGGCGCCGACCCACGTCTGGGCCACAATCTCGTCGCCCAGATAGGCCGGATGTTTGTAATCGATCTCGTGGCGCACCACCACCCACCAGAGCCTCGCCTGGTCCTTGACGTCCGCGATGGCCCGCCAGTGGGCAACCGCAACGTCCTGCACCCAGCGCAGATACGCCACGTTGTTGACGTGGCCCAGCTCGTCGATATCGGCCGGGTCCACTGGAATCGTGAGTTCGAACGGCGATGGTTCCGTGTTCATCCCTCTCAGTATGCGCGTTTGGCGAAGGGATAAAGAAAGGCGACATCACCCTATAATCGAACTCATGGGCGGTGATAAATGGAAAGGCGCGGCTGCCGCGCTGACGCTTTTCGCGGTCAACGCCTGGATCGCCGCCTGGCTCTTTCGCACGCCGTACACCATTCAGATGGGCTCCATCGAAGCCGCCTTCATCGGCTTGGCGCGCTACATCGGCGCTCATTTCGGCGACTTGAACTGGTTCCCGTTGTGGTACGGCGGCATTCCGTTTCCGGACAGCTATCCGCCGCTGCTGCACGTAGTTGTGGCCGCTGTCATGGCCCTCGGCCGCATCTCGCCCGGTCTGGCGTATCACGCGGTGGTGGCCACGGTCTATGCGCTCGGACCAGTGGCTCTCTACTGGGCGGCGCGGCGTCTGGGCGCGGGCCGCGCGGCGGCCTTCGCGTGCTGCCTGCTGTACTCGCTGCTCTCGCCGACCTGCTGGCTGGTGAGCGAAGTACGCGCCGGTTCCGGAGGTTGGTTCGGACCCCGCCGTCTCATCACGCTGGTCGCGTACGGCGAGGGACCGCACCTCACTTCGCTTCTGTTCCTGGCGGTGGCCCTCGGCGCCCTGCACCTGGCTCTGGCCCGGCGCAGGCCCCTCGATACCGTGGCGGCGGCCATGGCGCTCGCCTGCGTCGCGCTCAGCAACTGGATCGGCGCGTTCGCGCTGGCGGTAGCCGTGGTCTGCTACCTGCTGGCCGGTTGGGGCGGCCCCTGGATTCCGCGCTGGCTGCGCGCCGCCGCTATCGGCTGCTACGCCTACGCGCTGGCCGCTCCCTGGGTCACGCCTTCCACCATAAAGACCATTCGTACCAATGCGCCCAAACTCGTGGGCTGGAAATTCACGCCGCCGGAGGCCGCCCTGGTGGGCGTCCTCGTCGCGGGCGTTCTGCTCCTCGCCTGGGTCCTGCGCCGCTGGGGCATAGCGCCGCGCGTCCGCTTCGCCGCCATGTTCCTGTGGAGCATGGCCGTGATCACGCTGGGCGCCGAGTGGCTCCGCATCCGGCTGCTGCCCCAGGCGGAGCGCTATCACCTGGAGATGGATCTCGCGTTCTGGCTCGCCGTCACGCTCGCCGCCGAGCCCGTCGCCGCGCGCTTGAAAGAAGCCTCGTGGTTTCGTGTCCGCAAGGTTGCCTGGGTAGCTCTCGCGGCGGCGTGCATTCCTGTGATCGCCCATCAGCGCCACCTTGCGCGCCACCTGGAAAAGCCCATCGAGATCACATCAACCGCCGAATACCGCATTTCGCACTGGCTGGGAGAACACATGCCTGGACGGCGCGTCTTCGCGCCGGGCTCCGTCGCTTTCTGGATGAACGCCTTTAGCGACACGCCCATGCTTGTCGGCGGCTTCGACAACGGCATCCGCAATCGGTTACTCTGGGACGTCATCTACCAAATCTGGGCAGGCGAGAAGCTCGAGAACACGGCGGCCTGGCTCGAAGCGCTGGGCTGCGACGCCATTGTCGGCGGCGACAGTGGCACGGGTGAGGTTTTCCACCCCTATGATTACCCCGCCAAGCTGCACGGACTGCCGGAACTATGGCGCGACGGGGCCGAGGCCATCTACGCCGTGCCGCGCGGCCGAAAATCGCTGGCGCATGCCCTGCGCCCGTCCGATCTTCTCAAGGAAGCCCCGCCCGCATACGATGTCAGGCCCCTCGAGCCCTTTCTCGCCGCGCTCGAAGACCGGTCGCTGCCGGAAGCCGAGTTTCGCTGGCGGGGCG
>JBEKPK010000167.1:0-11596 GCA_049520795.1 Bryobacteraceae bacterium | reverse complement strand
TCGAAAAAGGCGAACCATAGCGCCAATTGCCGGACCGACTACCGCGCTTCAGGAATCTCTTCCGTTGAGTGCAGGGAAAAGTGCGTTCTCCCTTGACAAGTCCTTATCATGGATGACCGGTTATCGGCGACCGGTTATCGGCCGTCCCGGTTTCCCGGACCGGTTTTCGGGTTCAATGGGAGAAAATCGCGCAGTTCAGGCTGACCGGTTATCGTGACCGGTTATCGTTATTATCGTTATCGTAATGTTTCCCTGAAAAAGGGGCGCCCAAAGTCTTTTTGGAATACGGGTGGAACAATTACGGGCGCGATCTGTTTCAGCCTCTGGTACTTTGCCAACGTAAACTCTGGATACACGCACAGGGAATCATCGATCTTCTTCACGTCCCGGCTGGCAACCTCTCGAGGCAGCTCGTTCCGCAAGAACCAATCAACCGATCCGTGAGGCTTTAGGAGCAAAATCTCAGCCGTCGGCGCGTACCAAAAATCGAACCTCCCGCTGCTCTCAAGGGCATTCTCAATGGTCAAATCCCAGTTAAACGTCACGATCGCATCGCCCGTGCGCAGGCAGTGGTCCACAAATTTCTTAACCGGCTCCCGATTGCAGGTTTTCATCATGCTCCAGATGTAGTCCGTTACCATCTGTAGCACGGCCTTTTTCACGTCCGCGAGCTTCTTGTCCGGCCAAAGCGTGCTCTGAATATAGTCCTCGGAATTGAACTCAATCGCCATCTCGATGAGGTTCATGAAGTCTTCGATATTCGGATAGTTTCGTAGCGCCGTGTTGAAGCTAGGATAAAGGTACTCCAGCAAAGAGACTATCCCATCCCACTTTGCCCCATCGTGGTCCTGCAAATGGGCCATCGCCTTGTTTAAGATGTTTTGTGATACCGGCAATCCGCAAGAAGCGGAGGCGCCAGCGCCGAGAACGAAAACGCGAGAAGCCTTGCGCTTCTTCGTCATATATCAAGAATCATTGTAGGCTACGTGGGGCTACGCAGCCTACTGCAGACTTGCCAGGGGCGCGCGACATAAAAGTGGGCCGCGATTTCATCCTGCCGCCGGGCTTCTCCTAGGCGGCGCGCTACAGCGCGAAGAACGCCGGCCAGAAGGCCGGCGGCAGGATGAAATCCTGACCCCACATCGGCAGATGGCCTGGCGTACACGCACGCTCAGGTTCCGGCAGCTTTGCTGGCCAATCACGCCGCCATCCACTCTCCAGAAAGTCATCTGCAAGTTGTGGATTTCATTTCCAGGCGCTAAATGACTTTCTGGCTGAATGGACCCGGCGGCCGCCGGGTCTAGGCTCTTATGCCTCGCACCCACTTGCCAGGGTTCCCCCCGTGACGCGCCGATCACGGAAAGAGGTTCAAGTGGGCGTTCGGATTTCAGGGCTCCGCCATCTTCGGTCTGTTGAGCCAGACGGAACCCGCGACCCGCGGGACGAAACCGGCGACGCGCGGGATGTTTTCAGTAGCTTTCGGCGATCACTCCCGCGAAATCCTACGCTTCAGCGCCAGACTGACTCCGCAGGCCCCGCTTCATGACGAGCCGAGGGCTTCCTCGACTGCCTTGGGGTTCTTGGCAATGCCCACCAGGAGGGTGCGCGCAGTCCCTTCCGGCTGCCGGTGACCCTGCTCCCAGTCTTGAATCGAATCCAGGGCGAAACTAAACTTCGCGGCGAACTGCGTCTGGCTCAATCCCATCCGGGCACGCAGCTTTCGCACGTCGACCCGCGGCGCCGGGACGTAGGTGACGCGCACTCTAGCTGGCTTGCCCTGAACCCAATCGCGCGCCTGTTGTGCGCTGCGCAGCAACTTGTCTCCAAACGCACTGTCTTCCCCTCGCTTCCGCCGGCTGGTCTGTTTCATTTCGGTTTCTTCTCAGCCGATTCGCCCCGGCTCCAGCCCCTTCGAAGGAAAACGCCGGCGGCAATGACCGCCGGCGCTACCGAGCTCTAATGCCGGCCGAAGCGACGGCCGGCTCCGCTGGGCATGTGGAAGGAGCGCGGGGCCGGCGTGGGGTGGAAAGAGGGCATCGCCGGGCGCGGGTTGCTTCCGAAGCTTCGCGGTGCGCTGCCTCCCGGCTGGCGGCTCGAGGGCGTGGCGTAGGGCGAATCGCGGAAGGAGCCCGGCTTGCTGGCGAACGGGGAACTTTTGAACCCGCCGCCCTTGGCATAGGAGCTGCCGGAGTATGTCTGTTGGGTGGTGGAACCCTGGGTTCCGTATCTCTGGCCGGCGCCGCCGTCGTTCCCATAGTAGGTCTGGCCGCGCGTCTGCGAGCCGCGATAGCCTTCCCAATCGCCGCGGTCGATAGGGCGATAGTTATGGTTGAACAGCAGGTCGCGCATGAGCGCGTACTGCCCGTAGAAGACCCAGAAATCATGGCCTCCACTGTGCTGCCAGTAGCCGTACTGATTGGATCCCTGCGCCAGCGGGGCCATGTATGCGAAGCCTGCGGGTTGGGCTACGCGGTCGGCTTCGGAATCGTACTTGCCGGCGGGCTTGTGCTCCACGGCCATGCCCAGGTCGTTGCGCATGGCATCATACGTGGAGGGGGAAACCTGCACCCAGTTCTCGTCGGAGGTGGTGGCGCCGGTCTTGGCGTTGGCGTCGGCGAGCTGCGTCCTTACCGTGCGGATCTTCTGCTGGTATTCCCTGGACCCGCTTCCGCGGCGCTCCATATCCACCAGCAGCTTGTCCCAGGAGTAATACAATTGGGCGCTCAGGGCCTTCAGTTCGGCGGCCTTCGCGGGCAGATCGGCAGCCGCGGTCTTCAACTGGTCCGCGGCCCCGAACAGGGCCCCGAAATCGAGCCCGGCATAGTTCCCGGACGCCGCCTGGCGGCGGGCTTCGGCGCTCGCCTGCCAGGCGCGCTCGCTCTCGGCGGCCAAGTCGCTTTCGGCGGCCATGCGCGCGTCCAGATCGGCCTTCTTCTCGGGCCAATCGATGGCTGCCTTGCGCGCCGTGGCCGTAATGGCGGCCAGGTCGAAATCGTGGACCGCGCGGTAGTCGCGCTCCATCTCCGAGAGAGCGATGGGCAGGTGCTGCTTGAGATCCACCCAGTGATCGGCGTCCTTCCGCACGCCGGATGCCTCGGCGGCCGCGTTTGCGCGCTCGGTGCGCTCCCCGGCGAGCAGCGTTTCCACGCGCTGGCGGTCCTGGCGGCGGTTCTGCTTCTCGAGCAGCGACAGCTCGTCCATGTCGCGTCCGGCCGAGGCCAGCAGCGCGCTTGCATTCTCGAAGCGTTCCGGGTACTGGCGGCTCGACGGGATGCCCGAAAACAACGCGGATTCCGCCTGCACCTCGCGGCCGACCTGGTTCTCGACGCCCCGGACTTCGGTCTGCGCCGCAGCCAACCGGCCACGCTCGGCGTCGATCTGCTTGCGCAGGTCGCGCGGCAGGTTGTCGAACCCGGCCGCAATCACGACCACGATCAGAATCGAGAGAACGAGTGCCAGAACTTTCAGACTGGATCTGCTCATGCTAATTCCTTTTCGGTCGGGAGGCCGGCGAGCGGGCTCCCAGATCTTTTACCGCCCGATTCACTCGTCGCGCCTCGGGCCGGGCATGCCCGGCCCCTACATGGTTTGGAGCCATGCTGCATGCTACTTTCCGCCGCGGTAGATGGTGACGTCGGAGGCCGGAATACTGGCGTACACGGTGACGGCAAAAGGCTCTCCCTCGGCTTTTCGGATGCCCAGGATGCGCTTGCCGCCTTCATCCTGGAACTCCCAGTAATAGAAGCCCGCCGGTTTCGATCCGTCGTCGCGCCAGGTGCGCGCCTCGCGGCTGAAGCGGTAGACCCAGTTGGCGCTGTCGTACCCGAAATTGTCGGCGGGGTTCTGCCGTTCGTCGAGTTGGGCCAGGTCGTCTTCGGAAAGGCCCAGGTCCTCGAGCGTGACGGGGCGCGCGTCGGCATGAAGGAAAACCTCCACCTCCTCGTCGCCGCCCACGCGCAGCGAAACGCGGCGCTCGCGGTAGGGACCGGAAACCTCGAACCACTGGCGCACGCCGGCCTCGAAGCGCGTGAGGCGGTCGGCCGTGAAATCGAGATCGGTCATTTCGTCGCCCGCGCCCGCCACCGAAATTGCATCTCCGGGGCGGGCGTCGGTGACTTTCAGATTGGCAAGGTCCTGCTGCGGCGGCGCGGGCTTCTTTCCGGGGCGGGACAAACCCGGAACCGCCGGCTCTTTGGCAAGTTGCATCAGCACAATCACCAGCAGAACGCCCAATATGGCCACCAGCGTAATGGTGATCATGCGCTGTTAGGCCTTGGCCTTCTCTCCGGTTTCCTGGGAAACCGTCGCGGATGCGGCCGGCGCGGCCAACTCCTTGGGCAAATAGGGCGGAGGCAGCGGGGCGGCCTTGGCCGCGGGACCCAGACGCTCGCGTTTCAGAGCTTCCAGTTCGGAATCCACGGAGTGGTTGCCGAGCTTGGCGAATTCGGCTTCCAGGTCGTCGTCCTTGCCCGCGTTGGCAAGCTGGTCGAAGGCTTTGGCCGTGGCCTCCTCCTTGGAAACGCTTTCCTCGAAGCGGTTCAACTGGGAAAAGGCGTTATCGGCGCTGCCCACCCCGGCCATGGCTTCCGACACCTTGCGCTGCGCCATGGCGGCGTTCTTGCGCGCCACCAGGGTGGTGGCCGTGCGTTCGCCGTCCTCGATCTTGCGCTTGAGTTCGGTCACCTGCTCTTTCAGCTTGTCGCTGGTGGCGTGCGCCTGGTCGACGGACTGCTGCATGGACGCCACCTGGCGGTCGCATTCGGCCTTTTTGGCCAGCGCCTTGCGGGCCAGGTCCTCATTGCCGGCGTCGAGCGCCACCCCGGCGCGGTCCTTCCATTCCTGTGCCTGGCGGACGTACTTCTGGTATTCGGCGTCCAGGCTGTTGTAGTTGCTCATGGCCACGGCGGAAGCGCGGACCACGTTGTTCAACTCGGTTTTCATGTCCGCCACGGTCTGCTTGACGGTGGCTTCGAAAGTGGCGTCCTCGAGGACGTCGACGCCTGCGTTTGCCTGGCCGCGCGCCACGCGGCCTACACGGCCGAAAATGTCGGAAAGAAATGCCATATGTGTTCTCCGTTACTTTGCCAAGTCGCCCAGCAGGCGCCGCGCGCTCATCACGTCCACCAGCAGGAAATGGATCGAGGAGAGGATATCGTCCCGATCCTCCGGTCCCATGTCGTGCAGCTTGCAGAAATTGTTCAAGGCCACCGCCGCTTTGCCGCCTCCGGCGTCGTAAAGCCGGAAGGACGACGTGGAAATGCCGTTGTCGGCCGCCAGCATGCGGCTCATGATCTCATCCGTGAGAGCCGACGCCGGGACCACCGTGCAGGTCAGCGAAAAGTAGAGGATGTCGCTTGCGAGCACCGCATGAATGGCGACCCCGCTCTTCAGTTCCCGGATTGTCAGCGTATCGGGCCCTGGTTCGGAGACCTCATAGCCGGCCTCCGCCAGAAGGGCGTGGATTTGCCCCAGGTGCGGGCTGATTGTGGGTGTCATAAGTTTTGGAGCGTACTCCTTTAGGTTACGCGTTCCTCGGCGCGTTAGTTCCGCCGCGGCGCGCCGGCGCCGCACGCCTCGATTACCATACCACGAACCGTTTACGCTGCCGTGAATCTAGATCCGATCCGTCTATCGCAATCTGCAATAATCATATTGCAAATAGCAATTAGAGTCAAGGGATTTCTTCGGCGTGGCTCAAGCCCAGGTGAGGACCACTTTTCCCGAGCGCCCCGAAATCATGGCTTCAAAGCCCTTTTCGAACTCGGAGTAATGGAACCGGTGGGTGACGATGGGACTGATGTCCAGGCCGGATTGGAGCATCACCGTCATCTTGTACCAGGTTTCATACATCTCGCGGCCGTAGATGCCCTTGATGGTGAGCATATTGAAGATCACGGTGCGCCAGTCGATGGACATTTCCTCGTCGGGAATCCCGAGGATGGCGATGCGCCCGCCGTGCGCCATGTTGGCCAGCATGTCGCGGAAGCCGGCCGGGCTGCCGGACATTTCGAGTCCCACGTCGAAGCCCTCGGTCATGCCCAGTTCCTTCTGCACATCCTGGAGCTTCGTCTCGCGCACGTCCACGGCGCGGGTGACGCCCATCTTGCGCGCCAGCTCGAGCCGGTAGGGGTTGAGATCGGTGATGACGGTGCAGCGCGCGCCGGAGTGGACCGCGACCGCGGCGGCCATGACGCCGATGGGCCCCGCGCCGGTAATCAGCACGTCCTCCCCCAGCAGGGGAAAGGAAAGGGCCGTGTGCACGGCGTTGCCGAAGGGGTCGAAGATGGCCGCAATATCGAGCGGGACGGACCGGTCGAGCAGCCACACGTTGGTCATCGGAAGGGCCAGGTACTCGGCGAAAGCGCCCGGCCGGTTGACGCCCACGCCCTTCGAGTGAGCGCACAAATGGCGCCGCCCGGCCATGCAATTCCGGCAGCGGCCGCAGACCACGTGGCCTTCGCCGCTGACCAGGTCGCCGGGCCGGAAATCGGCCACGTTTGAGCCGATCTCGACGATTTCGCCGACGAACTCGTGCCCCACGGCCATGGGCACGGGAATGGTGGCCTGCGCCCATTCGTTCCACTTATAGATATGGACGTCGGTGCCGCAGATGCCCGTGCGCAGCACCTTGATAAGAACGTCGTTGATCCCGACGCGGGGGATCTCGATGTCTTCGAGCCACAGGCCCGGCTCGCGTTTGGCCTTTACCAGCGCCTTCACGAAGGGCTCCTCATTCGAGGCGCAGCCTGTCCCACCATGCATAAGAGGCTTTGTATCAGGGCACGGCTTGAGCCGTGCCGATCAGGCAGCATTTTCCGGGCTTTAGCCCCTGGCTTGGCAACCCCGGCGCAAATCCTTCTCATCCTACTGAAAAGACAGGGGCTAAAGCCCTCCCGGTGTCCCCGTTTGCGGCACGGCTGAAGCCGTGCCCTGATACCTCGGGCTTCAGGATTAGTGATGTTCCGGCACATAATCGGGCGGCAGCGCGGCCCCTTCGCCGAAGAAGTACTCGTCCATCTGCTTGATCAGAAACTCCTGGGCTTCCCGCGTGCCCAGGTTGAGCCGGTACTCGTTCATGATCATCTTCATGCGCTCGACCCACATTTTCCATGCCTGCTTGGAAACGTTGTCGTAGATCTTCTGGCCCAGCGGGTGCCCTTCGAACGGCACTTCATCGAGGCCCTCCATCTCGCGCTGGAGCTTCACGCAGAAGACCATGCGCCTGGCGGGCGGAACCGCGTTCTCCATTCCTTCCATCTCCTCAGGTTCAGGATACCAGCAGCGCGAGCCGACCCAGACGACTGTCCGATTTGTTTCCGTGCTCCGGGCCGGACACGCCCGGCCCGCGCGGCCGAAGGCTTAGCCGCCGTAGGGCATCGGGGGCGTTTTTCCAAGCTCGCGGGAGTAGACGGTCAGGGCCCCGCGATGATGCGCGGTGTGCTCCACCATGGCCCAGACTAAGTCGCTGATGGGTTGGCCGCCCATGATCGGGCCGGGCGGGAGCGGTTGCGCGAGTCCCTCCGGGCCGCGCGCGCGCAGGAACTGGACAGCGTTCGCGTATGCCGTTTCGAGCATCCGGCGGGCGGCGGCGAGCGAGGTCACGGCCTCCAGGGCCTGGGCGTGTTTCGCGAAATCGAGATCGAAACCTTCGGGCCGCGATGCGCCTTCGATGAACCACTCCAGGGTCTGAGCCGCGTGCGCGACCTGCTGCGCGGCGGTCATCATGCCTTCCCGCGGACGGAAACCCGAGTCGGCCTCCTCGAGGACCCTGGTGGAACGGTCGAAGAATTCCTTGCTGGCGAGCAGTTGATTGGCGAAATCGTAGGGTTGCGGTTTTGGGCTCATGGAGGGCACTATAACACTGAGCGAAGGAAACGGATGGTTCGCCGCCGGGCTGAAACTCACATTTCCAGAACGATCTTTAGGGCCTCCACTACCTTTCGCATCGTTTCGGGCCTGGCCCGGCCATAGAGCTTCCCGAAACGCGACTCATCGACGGTGCGAAGTTGATGGCACACAATCAGGCAGTCCTTCGGAAGCCCTGCTTCGCCCTTGTGGACAGGAACATAGGTCGGCCCGCCCTTCGCGTTTTCGCTTCCGGTGATGGGGGCGACGATGGTGACTTGCGAGTATTTGTTCAGCAGATCGCTTTGAACCACAAGACACGGGCGGCTCTTCATGTACTCCCGGCCAATGCTGGGGTCCAGATTCACTTCGAGAACGTCGCCACGGTTGCACTTGGGCATCAAAGGCCGAACTCCGCGTCCGCATCCACATACCTGAATTCGTCCACCAGCCGCCGGTCGAGCTCGCGATTCGCCTGAAAGCTCTCGGCGATCGCGCGCTCAAGCCTTTCGCGGTTCCTCCGACGCAAGAACATCTCAACCGCGGACCGGACGAGCTGACTTCGGTTCATCGACAACTCGTGCGCCGCCTGTTCTGTTTCCCTAAACAGAGGGGCCGGAAAGTCGATCGCGACTTTGATGGGCTGGCCGGCCCGTCGCGCGGTTGCGGCGGGCGCGCGGCGTCTGCGTATCGATCCGTCGGACGGATACGCAGCACGCATATTATTCTTCCCCATACCAGTATGTATACCACATTCGATTACCCATTGTATGCCTGTGCAGAATATGCGTCCTTGAGTAAGCCCGCCGCTGCCCATTCAACGCTCTTTTTGCCCTTCTTGCACGCAGCTCACGCTGACCCTTTCCCGGACCCATCTTCGCCGTTTGACGCCGATACGCGCGCCCGGTTCGAGACCGCTCCCTGACGGTCGCGGCTCGCCAGGTTCTCGCTGAGCGATCATTAAGGAGCGGGCTTTGCGGCGAGAGGCTACGCAGTCCCCAAGAGGCGGCGGGGTGCAACGCCGCATCCACAACCGCTACTTGCCGCCGAATCCCACCCCTATCAGCACCACCCCCAAATCGCGCGTATCCCCGGGCGCACGGAAAGTCTTGTCTACTATAATTTCCGCCATAGCGGAGTCGCTCTCGCCTCTTACTGGCTTTGACTCCAGCGACCAGCTTCCGGGGCCTGGATAAGTTCGCGGCGCGATCTCTTTGCCATCCAGTAACAACGTTATGCGGCGGGCGGGGGCATTCGGCGGAATGTAGAATTCGGCGCGGAGCGGCATCGGTTGCGCGGGGTTCTTCAGGGCGATGGCGGCGCTGCCGGAGATCCAGCGGCTCTTTCCTTCCAGGTCGAAGACGCCACTTACTATCTGGTCCGCGGCTTCGGGCGCGTCCATGGGAAGGTATTCGAGCGTGGGACGGCGCTCTCGCACGTCGTCGGCGCGGAGTCTGTCTATCACCCCGCCGGTGAATCCGAAGGGCCAGAAACCCCTGGACACGGTGGAATAACCGGAGTGCGACTCGACGCCGATCAGGCGCAGGGGAATGGCGGGATCGATTTCCGTTTTGGCCAACAAGGCCAGCGGGCCGGTGGGATGGAGGGACGCCTCCAATTCGCTTGAGACCACTAAGTCGCCGGGGCGCAGTTGCTGGGTCTTGCGGAGCGGCAGGGCGCCCTGGTCCTCCAGGTAGTGGCGCAGTCCCAGTTCGGCGTTGACCCACACCCGGTAGCCGGCTGCGACCCGCTGCGAGACTTCGAGCGAGGCGGCGAAGCGGCGGCAAGCGTCCCAGTGCTGGTAGTTCACCTGGGCGAGGGCCAAGCCCAGCGCCAGGTTCGCGGCCACGCCGATGGCCAGCCATCTCACGCGCAGCCGGGACGCCAGCAGCGCCACCGGGGCGGCCATGGGCAGCAGATAGCGCGCCGAGCCGGCGAAGAACACCGCGACGGCGCCGGCAAAGAAGATGGCGATCCACGCCAGGAGGAACAGCGTGTCCTTCTCCCGCCGCCTGCGCCACGCCAGCAGAAAGGCGCTGGGAACTAGCGCCGGAAACACCAGGAACCAGCTATGGATAAATAGCATGGCGGCGCTGGCGAGCTTGCTCTCGAGCTGCTGAAACCCGTAAGCCGCGAAATACCCGCTGAGGACGCGGGCGGGGGCCGCGCCGGTGGTGAGGCGCTCGAACAACTGCCAGGCGATCAGCGCCAGCGGCGGAACGAAAACCAGCGCCCAGCGAGCGCGGTCGCGCCGGTGGAACAGCCACACGTAGACGGCCAGAATAGGGGTCAGGAAGACCGCCTGGTAGGCGGTTAGGGCGGCCAGGGCCAGGCACGTGGCCGACGCGGCCAACGCGAATCTCTCACGAGTACTCGGGAATGATGTGGCGTCGCCGTCGCGAACAAGCGTCGAGACGAGTCTCGACGCGGCGGGCACGAGTGCCTGCGCCACGGACGGCTCCAGTGCCTGCGGCACTGCAGAGGAGCCGGCCCATACGAAAAGAGCGAGCGCCGCCATCCACAACGCCAGGAAAGGCAGGTCCGCTTCGAGCGAGTTACCGTTCACCACGAACGCGGGCGTCACCACAAACAGCAACGCCGCCCACAGCGGGCGCGGAGAGAACCGGCGCGCCAGGCTCCACATGGCCCACGCCGCTGCCATCGAAAAGACGATATACGCCGCGTGGAACGGAATCTCCTTCACCTCGCCAAAGGCCGCGATCAACCCCGCCAGCGCCCAGGCGTTGAGCGGCGGGTGCGAGTGGCCGCGCAGATCCACCTCATCTCCGAGGAACACGTATCTCACGTGAGTGGGGTGCAGGGGCTCGACCTGCGCGTGGGCCGCCTCGGTGAGATAGATGTGATCGTCCCCCTGAATGGCCTGGTTCAAAAAGGGCAGGCGCAGCAGCAGTACCAGCCCGAGCACGAGCCAAAGCTCGCGCGGGCGGCCGCCGGCTACGCGCGTTTCCGTTTCAGGGGTGGACATGAGAGGAGGATGGCAAACCGGTCCTTGGAAGCTGTGAAGGAATTGGTTGGCAGGCGGAAGCGCCTGCCCCACAAAGATGGAGGTTCTTCGAATTGACAGACGAAAGCGTCTGTCCCACATCGCTGTCGGAGGCCCACCAGGTTACTTCACGCCTTTTCGCCGTCGCGGCTCGGTTCACGCGCGCTTCCATCGCAGCACCGGTTTGCGCGCGGCGGCTACTTCATCCACTCGGCTGGTGCGCGTGTGGTGCGGGGCGCTTTTCACCAACTGGGGATCGGTTTCCGCCTCTTGCGCGATGGAGATCATGGCTTCGATGAACGCGTCCAGTTCGAGTTTGCCCTCCGTCTCGGTGGGCTCGATCATGAGCGCCCCGTGGACAATCAGAGGGAAGCTCACGGTATAGGGATGGAAGCCGTAATCGATGAGGCGCTTGGCTATGTCGCCGGTGCGCACGCCGTGGGCCTCCTGGCGGAGGTCGCTGAATACCACCTCGTGCATATTGGGCGAGCGGTAGGGCAGCTCGAAGAACGGCTCCAGCCGCTTGCGAATGTAAACCGCGTTGAGCACCGCGTCGACGGTGGCATTGCGCAGTCCCGGTCCGCCATGTGCCAGGATGTAGGCGAGGGCGCGCACCAGCACGCCGAAATTGCCGTAGAAGGCGCGCACGCGTCCGATGGAGCGTTTGCGCCGGTAATTGAGAGACCACTTGCCGCGCGTGCGGTTCAGACGCGGCAGGGGGAGGAACGGCTCGAACGCCTTCTTCAC
>JBEKPK010000166.1:0-11598 GCA_049520795.1 Bryobacteraceae bacterium | reverse complement strand
CTCAGCCACGGCGCGCCGAACGCCACGGTGATCAATGCGGCGGATGGCTCGGTGGTGGGAACCATCGACCTGGGCGGAGCGCCCGAGCAGGCCGTCACCGATGGCAAAGGTCATTTGTACATCGATATCGAAGATAAGGACAACGTCGCCGCGGTGGACGCCAGCACGATGAAGGTGACGGCCCATTACGACCTGGCCGGCAAGGGCGGCGGACCCGCCGGACTGGCATTCGATGCGAAGAACGGAATCCTGTTCGCCGCCTGCCACAACCCACAGACTATGGTGGTTTTGAGCGCCGCCGATGGCAAGATCCTGGCCACCCTGCCGATCGGAAACGGCGTGGACGGCGCTGTATTCAATCCCAATACCATGGAGGCTTTCAGCTCGCAGGGCGACGGTACGCTGACCGTGGTCAAGGAAAACAGCCCCACCAGCTTCGTGGTGGAACAGAACGTCGAGACCATGCGGGGCGCCAAGACGCTGACGCTCGACAGCAAGACGGACCATATCCTGTTGATCGCCGCCGAGTACGCCGCGCCTACGACGCCACCCCCAGCCGACGCGCAGGGCGGCGGCCGCGGCCGGGGCGGGCGAGGCGGCCGGGGCCAGTTGGTCCCGGATTCGTTCACCATTCTGGTGGTTGGAAAGTAGGGCAACCGGGTAGGGCAGGCCCTTCCGCCTGCCTGCCGGATTATCACGGCTTTGCAGGCACGCAAGGGCCAGGCTTCGGAATTCTGCGTCAGTTGCCCACCCGGCAGCGCCCGCCTGCGCGACTACACCCACTCGCGGCGTTTGGCTGTGGACTTTCACCTCTTGTTTTCTGCTGTTTATGCGCAGGCGCACGCTGGCGCCGCAATTGCACCCGCTGGAGCATATGGCATACGTAATTACGGACACTTGTACCAAGGATGAGCTGTGCGTTCAGGCCTGCCCTGTCGATTGCATCCACCCGAAGCAGGACGAAGCCGGTTTCGCGGAGGCTACGCAGCTTTACGTGAACCCGAACGACTGCATCGATTGCGGCGCATGCGTGCCGGTGTGCCCCACCAACTCGATGTTCCCGCTGGAAGAGGTCCCGGCGGAACAGGCCCACTTCGCGGAGATCAACGCCGCCTACTTCAACTAAACCGGCTGGAAGGCTGGTTTACCGCCGGGAACTGACGGACCGTTTCGCGGCTGCGATGCCGGGAGCGTTCCGTTCGTTCCCGGTTTTTCGTTTCGGCCGCGGATTCCTCGGCACAGCCAGGGAGACGCTCCACCAGCTCATTGACCAACTCCCGGACGCGCAGGCGGAACCGGCCTGCGTGTGGCTGGAGGATCTCCGGGACGCGGCCGACGCCGGCGGTCCTCCACTGGACGCGGCAAGGTGGTCGCCCACGAAGCCGAAAAGATCCTGGGCCGGCTCGATCGTGCGACCGAGAAACGCATCCGCGCCCGCCTCGTGCAACTCGCGGACGATCTCTTTGATCCTCGGCTTTCGGCCCGGCTCACCGAGCGAGACCAGCCGGCGCGTTTTGGCCATGCTGGAGAACCCGCCCAAGCCGAACGCGAAGCTGCTGGCGCGGCGAAGCCGTTGCAAGGCGCCGGTAGGCGGAGGCGCGGCATTGACTCCCATACGTCAACGCCGTATAGTAGGGTAAAGTGATCGCCGAAATCGTCAGCCTGTCCGGATACGAGTCCCAGGTTTCGGCGCTCATGGACGAAGAAGAACGCGCGGCGATGGAGTTCTTCATCGCGTGCGCGCCGGAAGTTCATCCGGTGATCCCCGGCGCCGGTGGGTTCCGCAAGGCGCGGTGGGCTCGAAGTGGCCACGGGAAGAGCGGCGGTTTTCGGGTTGTCTATTTCTTCTTAGCGGAACCGGGGCGGGTTTACATGGCATCCATAGACGCCAAGTCGCGCAAGGAAACCCTCTCGGCGGCCGATCGGAATGTGCTCGCCAAACTCGCGGCGCGGATCAAGAGAGCGGTGAAGGGAGGCCGGTGAAAGTGGGTATGTCCAAGCGGAAGGTGGAAGCCGGAAAACGCACGAAGCTCGGCTTGGCCTTGGAGGAGAGCGCCAAAGAGATCCTGGCTCATGTCAGGGGCGAGAGGACGCTTCCCACGCGGCGCGTGGTCCTGCCGAGGGAGGTGGATGTGGTGCGCCTCCGCAAGAGAGCCGGCATGTCGCAATCGGAGTTCGCCTCCGCGTTCTGCATCAACCCGAGGACGCTCCAGGAATGGGAGCAAGGGCGCCGGAAACCAGACGCAACCACGCGCGCCTACCTCGCGGTCATCGCCAGGGACCGCGAGGCGGTATTGAAAGCGCTGGCTTCGTAGGCGGGGAGACCGCCAACTGCCTTGACGACCACCATCTGGCCACCATTTTGGGACCGACTTTTGAGACGCTGAGAGCCTTGATTTCGGGGCTCGCCGGGTTTGTCCCGAAACTTACCCGTTTAGAGACATGGAATCCGCTACGATACGGGAATCCAACCTTTGCCTGTCCCACATAAGGACCCTTTTTGAGATGGAAGGGTGCGGCAACCGGCGTCCGCTCTCAACCTCCGGCCAATGTGCGAGGTTCCAGCAGCGCTACGGGGTGACGGGCTTTCTGGCATGCGGATGCCAGACCCTGGTCCAATGCATCGGGTGCATGTGGTTGGCCCAGCTCAAGGCAAGCCACACGTTTAGATCAGGCAAGTAGGACGTCGTACGGATTCCCCCTGTCGGGACTGCCGGCTGCGGGCTTACCTTTCTTTCCCACCAGGGGTCCGGTCACTCGCCGCGATGGCCGCGGCCGGAACTGGCTCTCGATGGCGCTGGTAATCAGCGAACGGATCGAGGCGCCCTGCGCCGCCGCGCGCCGCCGGAGCGCGGCATGAAGATCGTCGGGGATATCGATGGTGGTTCGGACGCTCATGCCATGATTGTGTCACTTTTGGTGGTGCAGGGCGGTAAGAACGCCGGTAAGAACGCCGGCGCGGACGCCGGCGTGGCAGGCTGGAGGCCCGCTCTACGAAGTGGATTTCTCTTCCCGCAGGCCGGTTTCAGGCTCGGCTTCATGGATGGCAGCGTATCGCGACGCGCTTCCTAGTGTAGTGCGGCGTAGGAACTGCCCATTATCCACTGCCAGCCAAGCATCGCGCTCGATCCGTAGAGCGGGCTTCCAGCCTGCCATGCCGGCGTCCTCGCCGGCATTCTTCGAGGAATGCCGGTACGAATACCGGCATAGCAGGCGAGACGCCCGCTCTACGGCTCGCTCGATAATGCGCATCATTTGCGCCGCGGACCACTAGCTGAACGGCGCGGAAACGGAGAGGGTTCTGCACGGAAACCCTCACTCCGAAAGGGAGCCTATCAGCGGTAAATCCGCTCATTTGGGGCGCCTATGGCTTGTTCCAGCGTCAAGCGAATGAAACGCTGGTAGGGGACGCCGGCGCGGGCGGCACGCTCGCGGACGGCGCTGTAAAGCTCCCCGGACAAACGCAGGTTGATGGATTTGTCCTTTGGCTTGATCTCGAAACGCGTCAACTGCGCGCCTGAAAGGTCGTACCGGGTCAGGTCGGCTTTGTCAACGAAATCCGCCGCCGCGCGGTCGGTCTTGAAGGCCGGGATTCTCTTCTTCATACGCTTGGATCTCCTTCTTGTGCATATAGCGGGCGCTGATAGGCCGGACGAGCGCTTCGTCGCCCTTGCGGCGGAGCGTGAAGACGATGAACACGCCGCGCCCCCTTTCCGTTCGCCCTATGGCTCGAAAACGGCGTTCGCCCTGCGAATGGGCCGCATCTGGGAGAACGCCCAGGGGGCGAGTGAAAAGGTCTTCGATGGCTAAAACGGAAAGCCCGTGCTTCTCGCACTTGACGCGATTGCCCTTGTCCCAGTCAAAGCCGTTGGCATGCAAAGCCATGACGCCATGCATGGTATGCAATTGTATAGGCAAATGTCAAGCGGTCTGATTCAGGGAGCGGTTGGAATGGTTATCACATGACAAGCGCTAAGAACGCCGGCGCGGCAGGCCGGAGGCCCGCTCTACGGGGTGGATCGCTCTTCCCGCAGGCCGGTTTCCGTTAGCGCCCCAATGCGCAGGTCGAGCAGCAGGTTCGCTTCGCGCGGCTGGGCCAGTTCCACCTTCAGATAGTTGCCGGTCAGGGCTGCGCCGGGCTCATGGAGGGTCACGGCTGAGAGCGTGCGGCCGAGCATACTTTCGCGGAAGGCGCGGTTCTTGGCCGCGGCCAGGTCGCGGAGAGCATGGTTGCGCTCTTTGCGCACCGGCAGGGGAACCGATTCGGGGTCCGCGGCAGCCGGCGTTCCGGGGCGTTCCGAGTAAGTGAAAACGTGCAGATACGTGAACGGAAGGCTCTCTATAAACCGGCAGCTCTCTTCGAAATCGGCGTCGGATTCGCCGGGGAAGCCCACCATGACGTCGGCGCCGATGGCGGCGTGGGGCATGAGAGCGCGCGCCTTCAGCACGCGGTCGGCGTAGTGGCGCGGGCGGTACTTGCGATGCATGCGGCGGAGGATCCGGTCCGAGCCGGTCTGGAGCGGGGCATGCACGTGTTTGGCGATGCGTGGAGATTCGGCCATCAGGCCCAACAGGTCGTCGGAGAAATCCATGGGCTCCACGGAGCTGAGGCGCAGGCGCCCGACTTCGGTCTCGGAGAGCAGGCGGCGGAGAAGCCCGGCCAGGCGTAGGGCGCTACCCGGTTCCCTGCCCCAGCGGCCCAGGTTGATGCCGCTGAGCACGATTTCCCGGTAGCGGTGGGCCAGGTTGCGAACCTGGCCGATCACCTGTTCGGCGGCCGCGCTGCGGCTCGGCCCGCGCACGAATGGAATGATGCAGAACGAGCAGCGGTTGTTGCAGCCATCCTGGATTTTCAGGTTGGGGCGGGTGCGGTCGCCGGCGGCGTCTTCCACGGGTGCGGAGAGGAAGTCGCGTTGGGCGAAGATGTCGCCCACGTGAATGTTGCCATGGTAGGGGGCCGCACTGGGCGACTCGACGATGTCCGGGATCTGCGTTTTGTGCGAATTCCCAACCACCCATTCCACGCCCGGCAATTCGGCCAACTCCCGAGGCGCGCGCTGGGCATAGCAGCCGGTGACCAGGATGCGGGCGGCGGGGTTCTCGCGGTGGACGCGGCGGATGGCGTGGCGGACGTCCTCATCGGCCGAGGCCGTGACAGTGCAGGTGTTGAGCACCACCAGGTCCGCGGCGGCGCGTTCGACGGCGGGCTCCAACCCCCTGGCGGCAAGCAGGGTCTCTAGCGCCGCGCCATCGGCCTGGGTGGCCCGGCAACCGAAGTTCTGGACAAAGTACTTCCGCACTATCTCGATTGTCTCAAATGGGTGGGAGGCTGATTTTCGGAATGCAGGGGGAAGCCAGCGCGCGTCCGAGCTTCGTTCGGATCGACAAGGCTGGAGCCTTATCCCACCGCGCGCGCCACATGCGAGACTGAGTGGTTTGAAACGCATTGCCACCGCCCTGGCCCTCTGCGCGGCTGCCGTATACGCCGCGCGACCATCTTTCGGCCCCGAAGATCTGTGGGCGTGGCGTTCCCTGTCCGAAGCCCGCATCTCGCCGGATGGCCGCTGGGTGGCCTATGTGGAAGCCTGGAATGACCGCGTTTCGGACGCGCGCCGGGCCAACCTGTGGCTCGTTTCCGCCGATGGCAAAGAGCGGCGCCGCCTCACCACCGGAGACTGGCAAGACGCTTCGCCGCGCTGGTCGCCGGAAGGCGACCGCCTGGCCTGGATATCCGACCGCGGCGGCAGCTCACGTGTCTACGTACGGAACCTGGAGGGCGGTTCGGAGACGGTTATCGCGCTCGCCATGCCACCTTCGAACCTGGCCTGGTCCCCCGATGGCAAGTGGATCGCGTTCTTGAGCCAAGCGCAGGGCCGCGCACACATTTTCGTGGTCTCATCCTCCGGCGGCGCCGTCAGGCAGATTTCCACGGGCAATTTCGACGATGGACCGCCTGAGTGGATGCCCGACGGGCAGTGGATTCTGGCGGACCGCGCCGGCGCCGGCGTCTGCGCTTTCCCGGCCGTGGGCGGCGAGGCCCGGCCACTCACGCCGCCCGGAAACTACGAAAGTCCGCTGCCCTCGCCCGATGGAGCCAAGATCGCCTACCTGGCGCGCGACCCCAAGCCGCGAAGCTACGTGGTTCGCAAGCTGTACGTCATGAACGCCGACGGCTCCAGTCCCCATGCGCTCTCCGGCGCGCTGGACCGCGACGCCTTCGATCCGCGGTGGAGCGCGGATTCGCGCACGATCTATTTTCTGGCTGACGATGCCGGCGCGACGCACGTCTACGCGGCGCGCGCCGATGGCACGCTGCGCCAGGTCACCGATGCGCCCGAGCGCCTCCGGGATCTGAGCGTGGCCGCCAACGGCCGCGCCGCGGCGGTGCGTTCCACGGTCTCCGGCGGGGACGAGGTCTTCGCGTTCAGCGTGTTCGACCCGGCGGCGCGCGCCACGCTGGCCGCGCCGAACGCGGAGCAGCTGGCGTCGCGGGAGATCGTTCAGCCCCAGGAAATCCGCTGCCAATCCGCCGGAAGAAGCGTGCAGGCGTGGCTCTACCAACCAGCCGGCTTCGACCCGGCCAAGAGGTACCCGCTGCTGGTGGATCAACGGGAAGCGCTCCGCGGGATGAACGGCTTCGAATTCAACCTGCCCGCGCAAGTCCTGGCCGCGCGAGGCTTGGTGGTGTTGTGCGCCAATCCACGCGGAACTCCCGGCTACGGCGAGGATTTCGGAAACCTGTTGCGCACGCGCGACCCGGGCGACGACCTGGACGACCTGCTGAGCGGAGTGGATTTCGCCATCGCCAAAGGGTACGCCGATCCGCAACGGGTCTCGATAGCGGGAGGATTGCCCGCCGCCTGGGCCTTAGGGCACTCGGAGCGGTTCGCCTCCGTAATCGCCAGGCGATCCAAAGCGCGGCTGGAGGAGCCCTGGGACCCGCAGCGTTCGCCGCTTCTCTTCGCGAGTAACTTCAAAACGCCCACGCTGGTAATAGCGGACGCCGACGACCCGCAAAGCGACCAACTCTTCGAAGCGCTCCAGACCCGCAAGGTAGACTCAACCCTGGTGCGGTTGCCAGGCTCCCGACCAGGCGCAATAGTCATGGAGTTAGAAGCGATTCTGGCGTGGCTGGCCAAGTGGTGACAGGGCTTTGCGATTTCCAAGGGTCTCGAGAGGAAATGGCAGGCGAGCGAAAAGAGACAATTTGGGCTTAGGACCTGGCAGGAAATAACCAGTCCAAGTGCCGGCAACCGCTCCCTAACGGGGCGCCTCTGGGCCCGGCTCGTTAAGAGCCTGGCGAGCCGCGACCGTCAGGGAGCGGTTGGGATGGTTATTCCATGACAAGCGCTTAGCGTCGCTGGCGGCCGGGGCTTCGCGGACTTCGTGGCGCCTCTTTCCGCCCGTCCCTAAATGGCTGAATCGTGACCCGTTTCACATACATCCTGAGATCTGAAGGGTACTATGTAACCGATACGCGACAGCTCATCTGAAGAACAAGGCGTGGGCTGTGAAGACGAGATTGGCCGGCAGACGGATACAAATTGAAAAGTCCGGAGAAGGACCTTTGTAAGGAGAAAGGGCGAATGAAGGGAATCGAGCGGGGTATGTTTTCGGCGGTTGTGGTCCTGTCATGCTCCGCGCTGGTGATCGGCCAGGCGCCTCCCGCCGGCCGCGGAGGCCCAGCGCGCGTGTCATTCTGGGTCACCACGACGGCATGGCCGGATGGCGGGGAAGTTCCCATGAGATACTCCATGCGCGGCGACAACAAATCGCCGGCGTTCGAGTTCCACTGGAACCTGGGAGGCAATCCAACCGCGGCCCCGGAGAATTTGAGAACTTACGCGGTGATTCTTCACGACGTGGAGAATTCGTCGAACAAGACCGTCACCGATACGCTCCACTGGACGGCATTTAACATCCCCGGTACGGCCTCGGGCCTACCGGAAGGACTGGCGGCGGGCGATCTGCCCGATGGGACCCGCAACGGTCCGGGGATTGCTTCCGAACGCGGGAGTGCACCCGTCTATTTCGGGCCCGGCGCTGGACCGGGGCCGATCCATCACTACGTGTTTGAGTTCTACGCTCTGGATACGAAATTGGATCTCCCCGCCAACGCCTCGCGCGACGGTCTTCTGAAGGCTATGGATGGCCACGTTATCGGTAAGGCGGCTTGGTTTGGCCGCTTCCATGCGCCGCCCCAATAAGGACGTGCGTCGGATTATGCGAGACTTGCTAAACCCCAAGTCGGCAATCGCAGCAGCGGCGGTCCTGGCGGCAGCCGGCGCCTTAGCCCAGGCGCCCGCCTCCGTATGGGATGGCGTTTACGCCGATGAGCAGGCCGCCCGCGGCGTCTCCCTGTATCAGCAGGAATGCGCCTCCTGCCACGGCAAGGCGCTCGAAGGCGCCGGTGTGTTTCCGCCCCTGGCCGGCGACGACTTCAAATCCAACTGGAACGGCAAGCCCCTGGGCGATCTTTTCGAGAAGATGCGCGTGACAATGCCCGCCGACCATCCCGGCAAGCTCAGCCGGGACCAGAACGCGGACATCCTCGCCTACATGCTGAAACAGAATGGATTCCCCGCCGGCTCCACGGCCATGAAGGGCGACGCCAACGCCCTGAAATCGGTTCAATTCGATGCGGCGAAACCGGGCAAGTAGATTCCGTCAGTCACGAGACGAACTGGAGATATACCCGCGATTACAAAGTCCCGGCCATAACGGCACCACCAAGAAGGATGGTTTGAAAACAACATGAGACTTTCGTTGCGCGCGGCGATTACAGGCGCCGCACTGTTGGCCTGCACGGCGGCCATCAAGCTCGCGTCCGGCGATGCCGACCCGAAAAACGTACTCACCGGCGATTCGGCCTTCGCCAGCTTCACCGACTTGAAGCCCGGCATTTGGCGTCACATCACCGTCAACAGTCTGCCGAAACCCGGCGCCACTCCCTCGTCGTCGACGCGCGCCGAGATCGTCCCCCGTCCCGCCGATGTCTGGCCCCAGGCGCCCCCTGGATTCAAAGTCGAGCTCTTCGCCACGGGTCTCGCAAATCCGCGCATCATCCGCCGGGCCCCCAACGGCGATCTGTTCGTCGCCGAAACCACCAGTAACGGCGAACTCACGGTGTTTCGCGGCATCACCGCCGATGGCAAACCGGAGCAAACCTCTACCTTCATAACGGGACTGAAAAGCCCCTTCGGCCTGGCCTTCTACCCGCCGGGAAAGAACCCGCAGTATATTTATGTCGGGAACACCGCCTCGGTCGTGCGCATCCCCTACAAGAACGGCGACCTGAAGGCCACCGGTCCGGTCGAAACCATCATCCCGACCCTTCCTGTCGGCGGACATTCCACCCGCGATGTGGCGTTCTCGCCCGATGGCAAGAAGATGTTCGTCTCCGTGGGTTCCGGATCGAACGTCGCGGAGACCGATCCCGACTTGCAGAAGCAGGAGTTTCATCGGGCCGACATCCTGCAATACACCCCCGACGGCGCGCTCGAGAAGGTCTACGCCTCGGGCATTCGGAATCCCGTGGGCATCGCCATCAATCCCACTACGGGAGAGTTGTGGTGTTCGGTGAACGAACGCGACGCCCTCGGCGATAACCTGGTCCCGGATTACATCACCCATGTTCAGGAAGGCGGCTTCTACGGCTGGCCGTGGTTTTACATGGGGGGCAATCAGGATCCGCGGCACGAAGGCAAGCATCCCGAAATGAAGGACAAGGCAATCGTTCCCGACGTGCTGCTGCAGCCGCACAACGCCTCACTCCAGATGACCTTCTACGACGGCGAGCAATTTCCCGCCGAATACCGGGGCGACATTTTCGCGGCCGAGCATGGATCGTGGAACAGATTGGTGCGCACCGGTTACGAGATCGTGCGCGTACCCCTGAACCATGGCCACGCCTCGGGCATTTACGAGGATTTTCTGACGGGCTTCGTGCTGCCGAACGCCGCCGTCTGGGGCCGGCCGGTCGGAGTGGCGACTGCATCGGATGGGTCGTTGATGGTTACCGACGATGGCTCGAAATCCGTCTGGCGCGTGATCTACACCGGGGCGCTTCCGGCTCATTAGTGGCTCCGGGAGCCGGGTCGCACCTGCTTGCGGCGCCGCCCCGCGCCGTGTACTTCACCCACCGATCCTGGCGGTGATGAATTGCCTGCCGTCGCTCCAACCATGCCGTGAACCGGCCGAAACTCCATGGGGCCTGGAACAAGCTATAACAGGACTTGAGGCTACTGGAATGGAACCCCGGAACACAGCCACTCTTCTAATCGATTGCCCCGACCGTAAGGGGTTGGTGGCCGCTATCGCGGAGTTTCTCTACTTGCATGGCGCCAACATCCTGCACGCGGACCAGCACCAGGACAACGACCTGGGCTTGTTTTTCATGCGGGTGGAGTGGGAAATGGCGGACTTCGATCTGCCGCGGGGCCGCTTCGAGGCCGAGTTCGAGCCGGTGGCTGGGCGTTTTCAGATGAACTGGAAAGTGCGATATTCGGCCCATCTGCCGCGGGTAGCGGTGTTTGTTTCGCGCGAAAGGCACTGCCTGCTCGATCTGCTGCACCGCTGGCAGATCGGCGAGCTGCGCTGCGAAATTCCGCTAATCGTGGGCAATCACGAGGATGCCAGGGCCCTGGCGGGGTTCTACGGCGTGCCGTTCCATCACATTCCGGTAACGCCGGAGACACGGGAAGTAGCCGAACGGCGGCAGCTCGAACTGCTGCGCGAGAACGGCGTCGAGCTGGTGGTGCTGGCGCGCTACATGCAGATTCTATCGCCGGAATTCGTGGCCTGCTATCCCAACGGCATCATCAATGTGCATCACTCGTTCCTGCCGGCTTTCAGCGGCGCGAGGCCCTATCACGCGGCCCACCAGCGCGGCGTGAAGCTCATCGGGGCCACCAGCCACTACGTGACCGCGGAGCTGGACTGCGGCCCCATCATCGAGCAGGACGTGGCCCGGATCTCCCACCGGTACGAGCTCGCGGACCTCAAGGAAAAGGGCCGCGACCTGGAGCGCGTAGTGCTCTCGCGGGCGGTCCGCTGGAGCCTGGAAAACCGGATTCTGGTGTATGGGAACAAGACCGTGGTGTTCGACTGAAGACGCGAAGCCGGTGTCCCACGGCTTGCGGCAAATTGGCCGGCCGGCGCGGGCCGCGCCAGGCGGCTTCGCGGTTGGCGGCTACTGGTCGAGAATTGATGCGGCCGGTTGAAATTGAGGTGCCTCGCCCGAGCGTTCTCCCGATCCGGCGCGTACAGGAATCCTGTACAATATAGCAGGGTGGCTCATGGCGACGGAAACCACATATACGAGCCTGCGCGCGAACCTGGCCGGCGTTCTGGATCAGGTCGTGGATCAACGGCAAACGGTCATCGTTCGACGCAGAGGGTCGCGAGACGTGGCTCTTGTTCCGGCGGATGAACTGGCGGGGTTGATCGAGACCGCTCACCTGCTCCGTTCGCCACGGAACGCGCGCCGATTGCTGGCGGCCCTGCATCGGGCGGGCCGGGGCAAAGTGAAACCCCAGAGCGTCGCCAATTTGCGGCGAGAGATTCTCGGTGAAGAGAGACGGTAAGCGGTTCGCCATC
>JBEKPK010000165.1:0-11616 GCA_049520795.1 Bryobacteraceae bacterium | reverse complement strand
CGAGGCCACCATCACCCAGGCGATCCGGAACCATCCGTAAACGACCCCATGGGCCACCGCGCCCGCCATCATCTGGGCGGGCATCCGGAACACCGCCAGAGCCATCAACAGCGCGGCGATGAAGGAGTAGACCGCCGCCTGCCACGCCGCCGTCCGCCGCACCGCCAGAAAATAGAACAGCGTGCACACGGGGATGGCAGCCGCGATCACCGAAAGAATGGTCCCAAAAGGTTCCGGAACTCCCAGATACTTCCCAACGGGATTTATGCTCTGATACCAGACTTCATGCATCTATTTGAATGCTCCGTCCTCAAAATCACCAGGCTGGCATACAAGTGGGGCAGGATTTCATCCTGCCGCCGGCTTTCGAGCCGGCGTTCTTCTTTTTCTCGAATTACTGGGCCGGCGCAAACACCAGGGAGACCGGCTGGGATATCTCCAGCGTGTCCCCGGTGGGCGTCAGGCCGCCGGTCTTCGGGTCGATCCTGAAAATGACTATGTTATTCGAATCCTGGTTCTCCACGACGAGAAAGTTGCCGCTCGGGTCGATGACGAAATGGCGCGGCGTTCTTCCCTGCACCGGAACGTTGCCGGAGGGGGTGAGACCGCCCTGGGCGTCGATGGTGAAGATCGCGAGGCTGTTGTGGACGCGGTTGGAAGCGTACAAAAACTTCCCGTTGGGGTGCACCGCGATTTCGGCCCCGCTCTTCTGGCCCGTGAAATCGGCCGGCGTGGCCGGATACGTCTTCATCTCGGTCATGGCGCCCTTCTTCGAGTCGTAGCTGAACCCGATCACCGATGCCGTCATCTCGGTCATCACGTAAACGAACTTGCCATCGGGGCTGAACGCCATGTGCCGCGGCCCGGAGCCCGCGGCGATCTGGGTGAAGGGAGGATCGTTGGCCGTAAGCTGGCCCTTGGCGTCCCAGCGGTACGCCATGATCTTGTCCATGCCGAGGTCCGGAACGAACAGAATCTTGCCGTCCGGCGAAAGCACCGTCTCATGAGCGTGCGGCCCGCTCTGCCGCTGCCTGTTGACGCTCGCTCCGGAGTGCTGCACGAACGATGCGGCCTCGCCCAACGAGCCATCCGCGTTCACCGGAATAGCCGCCACGCTGCCGTTGTTGTAATTGGCGGCGAACAGCCACTTGCCGCTGGGATCCACCACCAGGTGGCACGGGCCGCTGCCCTTCGAGGATGTCTGGTTGAGCGCCTTTAACATGCCCGTCGATGCGTCGATGGCGAAGGCGCTCACGGTCCCCTGGCCGGTCTCGTTCACCGCGTACAGGAACTTGTTGTTCGGGTGCACGACCACGAAGGAAGGATCGGGTGTTTCCACGGCCAGCCCGATGGAGGTGAACTTACCCGTCTTCGCGTCGAATTTGTAGGCGTAGATCCCTTTGCTTGTACTGGGACGATGTGTGTATGGTCCCACGTAGGCCAGGTACTGGCCGGTGGCCGCGGGCGGCGCCGCATCGAGGGCGGCCATGGCCGCCACGGCCGCCGTTGTAATCAGAATGGCTCGCGTTGCGCTGATATGGCTCATAACGTCAATTCTCCGCCGGGAAAGTGTAGAACTCGTAGTCGATTCGCCAGGCGGTTTCCTTTCCGGGTTCCACCCGTAAATTGATATAGGCCTCGGGGCACACGGTGGTGCGCGGCGCCCAGAAGTTGATCCGCGCGATGGGGCGGTCCGAGGTCTGCCGCACGCCGGCCCCCGCCTTCCGGTTCTCCACCCGCATATCGTAATCCGCCGGCCCGGCCCCGAAACCCGTCAAATCGGACTGAGCGGTATTCCGGGCCTGAAACTCCTGAAGAAAACGCAGCTCCTTGCCGCTGGTTTCGGCAAGCGGCGCCAGGCTGCGCGCCGCTTTCACTTCGAAGGGGAACTTTACCACGAAGTCGGGGCCCGTGGGACGCCCGTCGATCATGTAGAAGTTGTGGTCGTAGACGCCCGTCTCGATGACTTTCGTCCCGGTGTTGCGGAGCGAGTGCTCCAGGCTCATTACCGCCTTGTCCTTCGCGAGGCGCACGGTCTTGCGGTACACATAGGCGTAACCGGCGGCGTCTTTCAGTTCCTGGGTGAACTCGACAAAATCCGGGCCGCTGCGCACGCTCCACTTGCCGGAGTCCACGATGTCGTAAGTGGTGTACGAGCTGTACGGGCGCGCGCCCTCGGGCTTCTTGAGAGCCCCCACGCCCACCTTGACGAAGGTCCCGCCCGGTTGCGCGTCGTCCCAACCCTGGGTGACGGCGAACTCCTCCACCGGGCCTTGAATGGAATCGTTGACCTTCGGATCGTATCGCGGGAACCACTGGCCAAAGAAGGTGTGGCCCTTATATTCCAGGCTGGGAATGACGCCCGACCAGTCGAACCGGGTGGACCGGTAATAGCCCTTCTCCGTGTCCGGCAGGTAGAGCTTGGCCTTGATCGACCCGTTTGTAATCTCCGCCTGCGGGAACTCCTGTCCCGCCAGAGAGGACGCCGCGAGTGCGGCTGAAAAAACTACGAATACGGCGGCTTTCATGCGGCCTCCTTAACTAATGCCTTGCGCAAACCCACGCTCTAATCGAGCCGCGACCGTCAGGGAGCGGTTTCGGGCGGAAACCCCGGTAACGCTCAGGCACCCTTAACTCCCCACTTGCAACGGCTGAGCAGTGCGGTCATGTAGGCCACCCCGTACGCCGTCGGCGCGTTGCCGCCGTTCACCAGCGCCGGTGTGTGATCCAGGATGATGATGCCCTTGAACTTCACGTCCACCAGCGCCTGCATGATTTTGGACATGTCGTAGTAGCCGTTGTCCATCAGGGTTTCGGTGAAATGTGGCAGCGGCGCGCTCACGTTGCGGAAGTGGATCTTCCAGATCTTGTCCTGCTTGCCGAAGTAATGGATGGTCTCCACCGGATCCTTGCCCATCAGCGGGCCGCCCTCCAGCCAGCACCCGCAGCACAGGCACATGCCCACATTGGGGCTCTTGGCGATTTCGAAGGCCCGTTTGTAGCCCTCGAAATTGCCGAAGATGCAGCGCGGCACGCCGGCCAGCACGGGCTCCGGCGGATCGTCCGGATGGATGCCGATCTTGACGCCCTGCTCCTCGGCCACCGGGGCCACCTGGTGGATGAAGTAGGTGTAGTTCTCCCAGATCTCTTCCTTGGTGAACACGCGGCCGTGGGAAAGCGGCTCTTTCCAGGTCTTCCCATCCCACACGCCCGCTTTGTTGGGGCTGGCGCGGTCGTACTCGCGGCCCCTGGAGCCGCGCACCTCGCCCGTGCCGCTGCTCCAGATGCCGTTGCCCATGTGGGCATAGGTGGTGTAGTGAATGCCGGCCTTGCCCAAGTTGCGGAGATAGTTCTTGTAATCTTCGATCTTCTGATCGCGCCCCGGCAGGTTCAGGGTGACCTCGGGCATGTTGTGGACGCTGGTATTGCCGATGTTCCACACCGTGATGCCGGCGTCGGCATAGCGCTTCTTGATTTCGATGAAGCCCTCGGCGGTCCGCATGTTGGCGGGGGAACCCACGCTCACGTAGCCCACTCCGAGCTGTTTCAGGAACAGAAGGTCGTTGGCGGTCGGGTTGGGGCCCGACTGCACGCAGATCTTGAGGCCTGGCGCGAACTGGGGCGTGACGGCCCCGGCGTTGCCCGCGGACCCCAAAAAGGCGGAGCCGAGCGCGCCGCCCAATGCTATTTTTCCAAACTCCCTGCGATCGGGATGCGCCATATCTACACCCTCCCTAAGAGCGGATCGACGCAGGTTCACGCAGGCGCAAACGGACCGGCGATTATCGGCGCTGACCCACGGTTCAGAGTATCACCATGAGGCTGCGACCGCTCCAGGCTCTTAACGAGCCGCGACCGTCAGGGAGCGGTTACTATGCCCCGCCTCTGCCGGCCCCTCGGCCAAATCCCCCTCCGCCGCCAGGAAATTGCCGCTGCGGCATCGGCGGCGGAAACGCGCGGGTGTGGGCGCGGAGGCTGGCGAAATCGTACCTGACGCTGGCAATCGGGGCGCCCACCACTTCTATCCTCTTCAAATCGCGGGTCCCGATTCCTACGTCTTCGCCCAGCTTCAGGGTGCTGTCGCAGTCCTCGAAGGGCGGCGTGCCCCGGTCTCCCATGGGGTCGAAGTTCATGACCGCCAGCATGACGGCGTCGGTGCAAACCGGATTCAGGCCGGCCACGAGCACGCCCGGGCTGGCCGCGGCAGTACCCCTGACCCATGGCCCTTCGCCGCCAGTCATGGTCTTGATGCCTTCGACGATGGCCAGGTGGATGGGCCTGGCGGATACGATGTCCGTCACCACGCGCGGCACCCGGTATGTGCCCACCCGCGGCGTGCTCGTATCCTTCTCCTGCGGCGCGCTCTTGGATGGCTGCCGCTGGCCGTAGTGGAACTGGCCTTCCCGGCCGGCTCGCGGCGTGGGGGCGGGCTCATCCACGCCGGCCATAGTGCCATAGATGGTGACGGGCGTACTCCCAAAGTGGTTCTTCATGGACCCGGTATACCCCGCCGTGGCGTGCTCCTTCATCTTGGCGATGCTGACGAAAACATCGCAATCCTCATAGGAGTGATTCAGATCGAAGCCCGGATAAATGTATCCGCCGGTGGGAATCATAAACCGCGAGTATTTCTTCCCCTTGCCGAGGCCGTTAGTGTTTTCGAACTCGACATTCGGGCCGGTGCCCAGAATGTCCTTCGGCTCCATGCTCCCCTGCATGAGGAATTCCTCCAGCGGTTCGGCGGTGTTATAGCCGCATTCGAGGACGCGAACACGCGTGGCCCCCGCCCTGGCCATCAGGCTCACCGCCGCGCCGACCACGGCCGGGTGGGTGTAGTGCGTTTCGTCCACCGGGAGGTTCCCGAGCCGCTGCCAGGGCCCGCCGGTAAAGTTGATCTTGATGGCCACGGTTTTGCCCTTGACCAGTTTGCCGATCCCCCCGAGCTGGTCGAACATCTTGGCCATGACAGGCACGAGTTCCTTGGGATCGTAGGTCAGGCACTTGGCCAGCGACACAGGGGCCGTGGGAGCTGGGGCCGCCACCGCCCGTGTGAACGGAGCGCCCGCCAGGCAGGCGCCGCCTAGTATAGACGCCGATTTCAGCCAGTCCCTGCGCGTATAATTCGAATGCATGTATTAAGCCTCCAACTCCGCGCCGGCGTATTGCGCGCCGCCGGTAAATCCAGTTCAGCCTCTTCCGGCCCCTCGTCCAAATCCCCTTCCGCCGCCCGGGAACTGGCGCACCGGCGCCGGCGGCTTCGCCGCGCGAAGCTTGGCGAAATCGTACTTGACGCTGGCGATCGAGGCGCCGACCACTTCGATCCTCTTCAAATCGCGGGTCCCGATTCCGACGTCTTCGGCCAGCTTCAGGGTGCTATCGCACTGCTCGAAGGGCGGCGACCCGCGGTCTCCCATGGGGTCGAAGTTCATCACCGCCAGCCCTACGGCGTCGGTGCACACCGGATTCAGCCCGGCAATGATCACGCCCGGACTGGCCGCGGCAGTGCCCCAGACCCACGGACCTTCGCCGCCGGTCATGGTCTTGATGCCTTCCACGATGGACAGGTGGATGGGCCTCGCGCCCACCATGTCCGTCACAATGCGCGGCACCCGGTAGGTGTCCGGATGCTGCTCGCCAAAGATCTTGTCTTGGGGCGCGGTCTTGGAGGGCTGCCGCCGGCCGTAATGGAACGGGTTCCGGCCGCCGCGTGCCGTAAGGGATGGCTCATCGACGCCCGCGCTATCGCTATAGATTGTGAGGGGCGCGTTTCCAAAGCAGTTCTTCATGGCGCCGGTATAGCCCGCCGTCGCGTGTTCCTTCAGCTTGCCGATGCTGACGAAGACGTCGCACTCCTCGAAGGAGTGGTTCAAATCGAAGCCCGGATAAACATACCCGCCCGTGGGAACCATGAAGCGCGAGTACTTCTTCCCCTTGCCCAGGGTGTTGGTGTTCTCGAGCTCGACGTTCGGGCCGGCGCCCAGAATGTCCTTCGGCTCCATGCTCCCCTGGATCATGAATTCCTCAATCGATGCCCCCGTGGAATAGCAGCACTCGAGCACGCGGACACGCGTGGCCCCCGCCTTGGCCATCAGGCTGACCGCCGCTGCGACCACCGCCGGGTGGGTGTAATGCGTCTCGGCCACCGGGAGGTTTCCGAGGCGCTGCATGGAGCTGCCGGTCATGTTGAACTTGATGGCCACCGTTTTGCCCTTGACCAGCTTGCCGATCCCCCCGAGCTGGTCGAACATCTTGGCCATGACGGGCGTCAGTTCCTTGGGATCGTAAGTCAGGCACTTGGCCACCGATACCGGGGACGCCGGCGCGGGCGCGGCCGCGGCCCTCGTGAACGGCGCTCCCACCAGGCAGGCGCCGCCCAGCACGGAAGCCGATTTCAGCCAGTCCCTGCGGGTAAAATTCGAGTGCATGTTATTGGGCCTCCAACTCGGCGGCGGCGTATTGCGCCACCGCTGGTAAATGCAATTCCACGGCGTCTTTTTGGGGAACCATCTCGATGCTGGAACTCTTCCCGTCCAGGGTCCACAACTTCCCGGAGCGGTAGTTTCCGGCCACCCGCACCCCCGCTTCCTCGGGGCCCTGGTCGGCATAGAAGAGCATGTGCACCAGCGCCCGCTTGCGATCCGGCGCCATGGTGAAATACGAGCCCACCGAACCGCCGTTCCAGAACCGCAGCAGGTCGTAACGGTGGCTGATGAGCAGGACGGATTCCTGCGCGATCACCCAGGGATCGTCGAAATCGGATTTGGCGAACGCGATCCGGCCTTTGCCGGAGGTGCGCCACACGTATCGGTCGTTATCCTGGTTGCTGGCGCGCATGCCCGGCGCAATGCCCCACTTGGGGTGCGTAATCAGCAGCCCGCCGGCCTGCACGAAGGTCATGATGGCGCTCTTGAGGGCCGGGGTGGGCGCCGTGGCGTCACCGTAGATCACCGCTTTGAGGTTGGCGAACGATGCCGGCGAAAGCTTGTTTTTCAGGATCACGCGGTACTGCTGGTTGGTTCTGGCAACCAGGTTGAGCAGTTCCCCGCCCATGTAGTCGTTGTCGCCGGTGAAGTCGGAAATAATGCCCACCACGGCTTCCGGGATATAGGCCGACCAGGCTTTTCGGTCGTCGAAGAACTTGGCCGCCGCGGCCATTTTCTTCCAGGATGCCAAGGCGTCCGCCTTGCCGCGCGCCACGTCCGCCGCGAACTGGTCCTCCAGCGAGACGATCCACCGGCCGCCATAAGCGGCCGAATCCGCCAGCGCCAAGGTATAGGAATCGGGCGATACCTGGCCTTTGGGACTGACATCCACCCACACGCGCGCGCCCGGGTGGCGCGCCGACTCCAGCCGGATCTTCCAGCCGTTGGAATCCACCCAGGGGTTCCCGGTCGGGCCGGCGGCAGCCGAGTCGTCAGGAGGCGGGCCGCCTGGGGTAGGTGTTGGCGGCGGAGTGGCATCCGCTTCGGCTGCCACGCCCGGCCACTCTCCCTTGGCGATGAAAACGCCGGCCGGGGGCGCCGCCGGATCCACAATCGTCAGACCCTTTTGTTTCGCCTGTGCGGCGACGGGCTCAGGTACGGCGCCTTTATCCGCCACCAGACAGTTGATAGGAGTATCGTTCAGCAAAGCCAGGGCAGAGGCGTCCTTCCAGTTGGACGGCCACCGTAGAGGGGTCAGTTCAGCGTTCATATTCAGCAAGATGCGGTAGTACTATCACCCCGAAGCGATTCTGGAGTCCAAGGCCGGCTGGAACAGCGGGCCGGGCGCATGGCTGTGGTTACCGCGTATCGTATCAGGTTTTCACGTGTTCTTCTTTGCTATGACGCATTCCAGACCGGCTATGTAACTCCGGCGCCGGTAAACAGCCCGGTCGATTCTCCTTCCTCTCCCCCGCGGCGTTACAGTGGAAGTTGAGGAGGGCAGTCTTTTGAAGACGATCGCCATTTCCAGCCTGTTGTGCGCTTCGGTTCTGTTCGGGCAGGCGCCCGCGCCGCCGGCCAAACCGGCCGCCGCCCCCGCCAACGTCGATTTCGACGTCAGGAATATCGACCGGTCCGCCAACCCCTGCGTGGACTTCTACCAGTACGCCTGCGGGGCTTGGAACCGGAACAACCCCATTCCGGCCGACCAGTCGCGATGGGGACGGTTCGAAGCGCTGGCCGAGCGGAACCGCGAAATCCTCCGCCAGATTCTGGAAGAGGCCGCCCAGCCCGACCCCAAGCGCGACGCCGTCACGCAGAAGATCGGCGACTACTACGCCGCCTGCATGGATGAGAAGGCCATCGACGCCAAGGGGCTGGCGCCGCTTCAACCGGAGATCGACCGGATCCGCGCCCTCAAGGACAAATCCGAGCTGGCCGCGGAGATTGCGCGCCTGCATCGCAACGGCGTGGAGGCGCTGTTCGAATTCAGCTCCGGCCAGGACTTCAAGGATTCCAGCCAGGTTATCGCCCAACTCGACCAGGGCGGTTTGGGCCTCCCGGAGCGCGACTACTATCTGAAGGAAGACGCCGAATCGGCCGAGCTTCGCCAGAAGTACGTGGCCCACGTCGAGCGCCTATTCGAGTTGGCCGGCGAGAAGCCCGAGCAGGCCAAGGCCGGCGCCGCCATCGTCATGAAGGTGGAGACGGACCTGGCCAAGGCGTCGCTCGACCTGGTCTCCCGCCGCGATCCCGAGAAGGTCTATCACAAGATGACCCGGCGGGAGGTGGAAGCGCTCGACAAGAACTTCCAGTGGAACCGGTACCTGACCGCCAGCGGAGCGCCCCCGTTCGAAAGCGCCAACGTAGCCTGGCCGGACTTCTTCAAGGCCCTGGACGGCCAGATCGAGAGCCACAGCCTGGAAGACTGGAAGGCGTACCTCACCTGGCATCTGTTGCACGCGAATACCGCGTTCCTGCCCGCCGTGTTCGTGCGGGAGACCTTCAGCTTCTACGGCCAGACGCTCACCGGACAAAAAGAAATGCGCCCGCGCTGGAAGCGGTGCGTGGACTACGCCGACAACCAGTTGGGAGAGGCGCTGGGCCGCAAGTTCGTGGAGCGCACCTTCGGCGCCGAGGGCAAGCAGCGCACCTTGCAGATGGTGGACGCGCTCGAAAAGGCGCTCGGACAGGATATCCAAACGGTGGGCTGGATGACGCCCGCCACCCGCGAGAAGGCCCTCGAGAAGCTCAAGGCCATTACCAACAAGATCGGCTATCCCGACAAGTGGCGCGATTATTCGAGCGTCGCCGTCGCGCGCGACGACGCCATGGGCAACAGTTTCCGCGCCGACCAGTTCGAGTTCCAGCGCCAGTTGAACAAGATCGGCAAGCCGCTCGACCGCGGCGAATGGGACATGACGCCGCCCACCGTCAACGCCTACTACGACCCGTCGATGAACAACATCAATTTCCCCGCCGGCATTTTGCAGCCGCCGTTCTTCGACGGCAAGATGGACGACGCCGTGAATTTCGGGGCGGTCGGGATGGTGATCGGCCACGAGCTGACCCACGGCTTCGACGACGAAGGCCGCGAGTTCGACGGCCAGGGCAACCTGAAAGACTGGTGGACCCCCGCCGACGCCAAGGAATTCGAGAGCCGCACGGCGTGCCTGGTGAAGGAGTACTCGGCGTTTTCGGTGGCCCCCGGGGCCAACGTGAAGGGCGATCTGACGCTGGGCGAGAATGCGGCCGATAACGGCGGCGCCCGCATAGCCCTGATGGCCCTGCTGAACACCATCGGCAACAGTCCCAAGCCGGCGGTGGATGGCTTCACCCCCGAGCAGCGCTTCTTCCTCTCCTTCGGGCAGATCTGGTGCGAGAACATGCGCCCGGAAGCCGCCAAGCTCCTGGTGCAAACCAACCCGCATTCGCCGCCCGAGTTTCGTGTGAACGGCGTGCTAGTGAACATGCCCGAGTTCCAAAAGGCCTTCTCCTGCCAAAGCGGCCAGCAGATGGTGAGCGCTAACGCGTGCCGGGTATGGTAACCGGGTAGCAGCCTTCCAGATCATGCCGGCATCCTTGGCCGATGCCGCCTGGCCTTTGCCGATCCGCGAGATCTTTCAGTCGGCCGGCATAGGCAAGAGGCGGCGCGGGCAAGTGGAGGCCGCTGGGCGAATTGCGGGAACGAACCCAATTTGGGGGCCAGGAGATTGATTTGGCGAGGGTTCGGGTTCGGGCGGGAGGGCTGCGACGGAGGGTAATTCCATGCCGGACAGGGGTGGCGGGGGCGCTTCGGCCGCGGCGGGAGCGGCATGGCCGGATGGGAGCTGGAGCAGTTGCCTGAGGGCGCGGTAATAGGAGCGCTCGGCGGCGTCGATGCGGCGATGGAGGAGGGTCAAGGGATCCGCGCGGAGGAGGAAGGCGCGGAAGGAAGAGACCAGCTTTTCCTTGGGGCGCCACTCCTGCATGGCATACTCCCAGAGTTGGGCCTCGGCTTTGCGGAGGCGGCGGAGCTGCCACTCGGCGGAAATCATGGCATCGACGAGGAAGCGCTGCTCGGGGGCGGCGGGCTGAAAACGGTCGTAATGTTCGAGGGTGAGGGATTCGAGAGCGTGAGGGTCCTCGCCCGGGATGAGGTGGGATCTGGCGTGAATGCCGGTTTTGAGGGCATTGAAGCGGGAAACGGCCTTGCCGGGTTGGGTACGGGGGCCGGTGGAGCTTTCGGCGTTGCGGCGATTGGCCTCAATTTGGAGGATGGTAGACATAACTTCTGCTTCGAGGGTAGCAGGCGAGGGGGTATTCGGCGGGCGGGGGCAGATGGGAAGTGATTTAGAATCTGATAGATGGGAAAATCAAAAGTATTGTGACTCAACTACACGGCCCCTGGGGGGCCGTCACCGGGACGGATGAAAATGGGCGCCGCTGTGATGGCCCGTGTCAACCGGACCTTCTCACAGGTGTTCAGGTGTGACGGCGTGGCGGGCGCTCCTGCCTGCCGCGTCCCGGCCCGTGTCGACGCCTGGCTACGACGCTTTGTCGGAAACGGGTAATGCCCGAGCTTCGCTCGGGTTGACAGGCGGAAGCGCCTGTCCCACATGGGAGTTTCAAGTCAGAGGCACTGGGCAGGGAAGGCGCACTACCTTATAGAACCTCTTCGGACCAGTTTTCCAATACCTGTTTGAGGCGGGTCATGAACTGGTCCGCCAGGGCGCCGTCGATCAGGCGGTGGTCGAAGCTCAGCGACAGGTGGCAGATGGAGCGGATGGCGATGGCGTCGTCCACCACCACGGGGGTCTTATCGACAGTGCCCACTCCCAGAATCGCCACCTGCGGCTGATTGATGATGGGGGTGCCCAGCAGGCTGCCGAAACCGCCGAAGTTGGTGATGGAGAACGTGCCGCCTTGCACTTCGTCGGGCTTGAGCTGGCGCGAGCGGGCGCGGGCCGCCAGATCGACGATGGCGCGCTGGATGCCGAGCACGTTTTTTTCGTCCGCGCCGCGGATCACCGGCACGATCAGGCCGTTTTCGAGCGCCACCGCGATGCCGATGTGGATCTCATTGTGGTAGATGATATTGCCGCCGTCGAGCGAGGCATTGAGCAGGGGGAACTCGCGCAGCGCCACGGAGGACGCGCGTACCAGGAACGGCAGGTAGGTCAGAGAGAAGCCGTAGCGGGCCTGAAAATCGGCT